>JAEEOJ010000111.1 GCA_016284175.1 Lachnospiraceae bacterium
TTTACACTGATGGGCAAATCCTTTAACGATAAAGAAATTTACAAAGAAAGAAAGAGACTCGGAGCTGTTGTCGAAACTCCCGCCATCTACAAAGACATGACTGCAAAAGACAATCTCATTCAGCAGTATCTCATGCTCGGTCTGCCTGATTTTAACGGAATCGACGAACTCTTAAATCTCGTAGGCCTGCCTAACACCGGCAGCAAAAAAGCACGTAACTTCTCACTCGGTATGAAGCAGCGTCTCGGCCTTGCAATGGCACTCTGCGGAAATCCCGATTTTATCATCCTCGATGAGCCTACAAACGGCCTTGATCCCCAGGGTATCATCGAAATCAGAGAATTAATCATCAGATTAAACCGCGAAAAGAATATCACATTCCTTATTTCCAGCCACATCCTCGATGAGCTTTCGCGTATCGCAACGCATTACGGATTCATCGACAAAGGGCACCTTGTGCGTCAGATGAGCGCCGAGGAACTCCATGCGCAGTGCAGAAAGTCCGTCAGAATGACAGTGGACGATACCAAGATTCTTGCCAAAATCATGGAAGAAAGAAATATCGAATACAAGATATTTGACGAGAGAAACGCTGAAATATATGCCGAAGTTCCTTTCTCCGACCTCGCAGAATCCTTCGCCGAAGAAAACAGCACCATCTACACAATGGGCGAACACGAAGAAAGTCTCGAAGCATATTATCTGTCTTTGTTAGGGGGCGAAAAAAATGCTTAGAATCCTCTATTCCGACTTAAGATTTCTGCTTAAAAATCTGGGCTTTAAGCTTACCATTGCTGCCGCAATGCTCTATGTGCTCGGATTCGTGGTTATCCTTAAAATAATTATGTATTTCGTAAGCGACGGTTCTTTTATATACGGCGAAGACATATTAAGCGCTTACAACGACATAGCTTTTATCTTTATAACCACGATAAGCGTAATACTGTTTTCGGCTGATTTTACCAACGGAACGATTCGAAACAAACTGATCAGCGGTTTAAAGAAAAGCGAAATTTTCGTATCAAGCGTTATCTCCGGAATGGTAGCATCGGTAATTATGACTGTCATCGTAACACTCTTCGAAGCACTGCTTTCGATTATCTTTTCGGAAGGTTTTATGACTTACAATCTGGCGGAATTATCGGACAATCTGCTGATGCTTATGATTACCGCTGCAAGCGTGGGTGCTTTTATGACAATGATCGTGCTTGTATTCGGCGGAAAAAAGATGTCGTATTTCGCGGGATTTGTAACAGCATTCTTTTTAACCATTTTAAAAATGCAGGTAACAAACGATTTGTATCCGATGAACGGCAACTGCACTCTCACCGGCACCAAGCTTGCACTCTATACGGCTTACGACAGGTTCAGTCCTTTTATGCATTTTGAAGGTTATCCCCGCTGGGATTTATTAAGTTACACAATCGGAAGCGTGGTATTGATCGCGCTTTCAATCGGAATCGGACTCATTATTTTCAACAGAAAAGAAATCAATTAAGGAGTACTTTATGTTTAACATATATAAAGGCAATCTGGTAAGACTTGTCAAAAATTTCCTCTTTGTTTTAGGATGCATCCTTGCACTGGTAATTACATTCTGCATTACTTCCGGAAGATTCCCTCTGGAATTCTTACAAAACGGCAAACCCGAAGACAGAATGTTCTTCGCATCCGCTGCGATGGTGCTTTATTACAGCTTTTTTACCACGATTTTCGTGACTGCGGAATATCATGACGGCATCATAAGAAACCGCATAATCGCAGGCTTCTCACAGACTGATGTCTATGTTGCATCCGCACTCTCACAGTACAGCGCTGTAATCATCATGTTTGCGGTTTACATGCTCGGCGGTCTCCTCGGCGGAGCAAAATATGATGCGGCTCTTTTATCAAGGCTCGGTATATTTCTTTTATCATTAATCGGATATGTGACGGTCACCAACGCCGTGGCATTCAGGGCAAAAAACGTTATATTATCGACGATAATCACGATGATGCTCTTTTACGCATCCTT
Organism: Lachnospiraceae bacterium; assembly: GCA_016284175.1. Lineage (GTDB taxonomy): Bacteria > Bacillota > Clostridia > Lachnospirales > Lachnospiraceae > UBA3766. Next base: position 2,015 of record JAEEOJ010000111.1, read on the forward strand.
TAATGCCGTAATGTTCGGAAACGCGATCTTGAATTTCATCCTGGACGAAAAATATCTTGAAATCGGCAAGGCAGTATACAACATACATGCACTCGGACAGTGGTTCACGCTTACACCGTTTTCGTTTAACTTTACCAATCCCGGAACCGGCGTACTGCTCGCTTTATCGGGCGGCGTAATAATAGTTGCATTCATACTGCCGATAATCGGCCTTAAAAAAAGAGAACTGAAATAATGATCGGAAGGATACAAAAATGAAATCTTTTCAAAGTAAAGTATATATTTTCTTAGGGGTATTCGTGCTCTCAATCGCAACGCTCCTTGTGTTTCGAACCGGCGTGTTAAACACTCCGAAGCACATAAAAGGAATTGAAGAAATCGGCGTTTCTTTTGACGATTTTAAAATCCCCGAAGGTGTCAAAGTCGTCGGAATCGGCGAAGCAACACACGGAAATGCGGAATTCCAGGAAGTCAAATTAGAGATGCTTCAAAAGCTCGTAAAAGAAGGCACCTGCCATGCAATAGCATTTGAAATGTCACCCGCGGAAGCCGCCATGTACAATGACGCAATCCACGTAAGCGAGGGCGATTTGACCGAATTAATCGGCGGTACCGACTATCCTTTATACGATACCGCGCAGATGGTTAATCTTCTTACATGGATGAGAGAATACAACATGACCCACGATGAGGCAGAATCGGTAAATATCTATGGCGTGGACATGCAGACAGGCATCAGAGCCGCAGAATATTTAAGGGATTTCGGAACACGTCACGAAGGTCTTTACACCGAAGAAGAAACAAACACTTTAAACGTTCTGATAAATGAGTTTGATCACTCACATCCCGAGGCGAGAGATTTCTTTTATGGTCTCTCGGTCAAGCTTGACTCGTACGACGACGTAAACTTTAAGAATGCGGCTATAATCGCTACCTCGCTCGTACAGTGGCTGGATGCTCCTTCGTATGAGAAGAATGCGAACAATTATTCAATCCACAGAGACACATGCATGGCTGAAAACCTGATGGCTTATTACAATATCGAAAAAAGCAGGGGTTATTCGCAGATACTCATCACGGCGCACAACGGTCACGTAATGAAATACGATACGTCTAAAATTGACGATGTAAATATGGGCGTTAAGATAAACGAACTGTTCGAGGGAAGCTACTACTGCGTGGGCACGGAATTTTACAATACCTGCGTGAACGTGCATACCGCGGGGACCTACGATGACGAATATGAAAGGGCCAATCACGATTACTGCTCGGACGATTTGCTCGCATATCAGGCACAGTATTTTGATGGCGGAAGATATTGTCTTGACTTCGCTTCGGTAGACAAGACTCATAAAAAAGTATATAACATAATTCATAGACTCAACTGGACCGGAATGGCCGGCGAAGGTTACTCCTCCAACTGGGAAGTATACAAGAGCTATCGCGCAAGAATGATTGCCACGGATCACTATGATGCAATGATTTATTACTATGAAACCAACCCCATCGACCCGATACATTACTGATACCGGGCGGTGTCGGATAATGAGGGCTTTTAGATGAAATATGTGCTTATCGTCAGTATTATCGTAAATGTTTTGTTAATCGTCAAAATTATCGCCATGAGATATTCCGTTCGTAAACTGGCATCGGAATTTTCGGAACGAATAGACCTGGATACGAATGTTCTTTTAGGAACGGAAAGCAGGGACGGACAGATTAGAAAACTGGCTGCATCAATCAACGAAACTATAAATAAGCTTCGTTCTTCGTACCATAAATACCGTATGGGTGATGCGGAGTTAAAAACTGCGATTACCAATGTGACGCACGATTTAAGAACGCCCTTAACCGCCATATGCGGATATGCGGAAATGGCTTTAAACACGGACGATGCAAGAGAACGAGAACGCTACTTGAAGGTCGTCTCCGAGAGAGCCGGTTATATGAAAAAACTGACCGAGGAGCTCTTTGAATATTCCGTTATCACGGGCGGAGAAATAACCGAGGAAAAAGAAATCATAAACATCAACAGAATGCTTGAAGACAGTGTTATGGCTCTCTATCCCGCTTTTGAAACAAGGGGAATTAAACCCGAAGTAAACATCTGCGAAAAAGAGATTAAAAGAGAGCTGTATCCTTCGTATGTTGAAAGAATCTTCAACAATCTGATGTCGAATGCATTAAAATACAGCGACGGCGATTTAAGCGTTACACTCTCCGAAAACGGATGTGTCAGAATAAGCAACAGCGCATCTGCATTATCACCGGTATCGGTTGAGAAACTCTTCGACAGATTCTTTACCGTTGAAACCGCCAGAAACGACAATTCTCACGGCCTTGGGCTTTCAATCGTAAAAACATTCGCCGAGCGGATGGAATGCCCTCTTACAGCCAAATACGAAGACGGAAAACTGATTATTGAAATCGTTTTTTGATACATCCCCTTCTTTTCAAAAATACCGGGCACAAAAGTGTCCGGTATTTTTATATTTAAATTAAATAACCGGACGTGCACTGCACGCCCGGCTCTTATTCTTATTTTTTAACAGGTTTGAAAATCGTTACGGCCTGCTTTAAGTTCTTAATCGTTACCTCTGTATGACTGCCGCCGTTTTCGCCGTCCCTGGTCCATGCAACAGGCTCATCGCTTGAAAAATTGATTTCGTTCGCCTTGAAATAATACATGTATTCGGGATCGGGCTCGCCTGCAATGAGTGATGCAAGCACTGCGTTTAAATCGGTCGGATCTTCGGGGTATCTTACAAAGATGCCTTCGAACTTTCCGTCGTTTAACTGAGCTTCCTTGAAAAGAGGGCTCTTTACGCCGCCTACGGAAGTTGAATTGCTTATCATTCCGTAGATGAATGAATCTTTTATGACCCTGTCTCCGACGGTGATTGTCATTTCAATCGGCTTGAAATTGCCCATTCCGACTGAACGCACACCTTCGAGTACGTAAGCCATGTGGCCGAAAACGTTTTTGAATTCCTGCTTGGTTTCGTATGAAACTTCCGTGAGGATTCCGAATGCTGCGATGTATACAAAGTATGAGTCGTTAAATGTTCCGACATCGCATGGAAACTGCTCTCCGTATATGACCGTTTCCGCAGCCTTGGCCATATCCGAAGATATACCGATAGTTTTGGCAAAGTCGTTTGTGCTTCCCGCAGGAATGTAACCGAGCGGAATGTCTTTATTTAAAGTGATCATTCCTTTTACGGCTTCATCGAGCGTTCCGTCGCCGCCGGAAACAACTATTGTGTCATAACGGTCACCGTCAGCTATGATTGTATTGGTCGCGTCATCCTTTGCCTGCGTGGGATGAACCGTGATTTCATAACCGGCTTTGGCAAAAATATCGATTATTTTTACTAATTTACTTTTAATTTTCTCTCTGCCCGAATGAGCATTGTACAAAAACAAAAGTTTTTTCATAAAATTAGTTTTCGCCGCTTAAATATTTTTCAATATGATTGATTGCTGCTTCCTCATCGGCACCGTCAGCTTCTACTACAACCTTTTCACCGGCATTAAGACCGAGACTCATCATGCCCATGATACTCTTGGCATTGACTCTCTTGTTTTCGCTTGTCTGGATATAAACACTGCTCTCGTACTGGCTTGCAACCTGAACGAGCATAGCAACGGGTCTTGCTTCCAAACCACCGGCTAATTTGATTTCGATTTCTCTCTCAACCATAAATTCCTCCTTAAACTATGCATTTTTCGCACGCTGTTGTTCTGCCAACTCGGAAATCTTTCTCATTCGGTGATTGACACCAGATTTGCCGAGAGGCGGCTTCATTAACCTCCCAAGTTCCTGCAGCCCCACGTCGGGATTTTCCAGTCTCGCCAGCGCCACACCCTGAAGTGTTTCCGGCAAATTGGAAAGTCCAATACATTCGTTTAAATAGTTGATATCTTTTATCTGTTTTTGCGCAGCATCAATTAATTTCTGACTGTTGGCAACTTCACAATTATTTGTTCTGTTGATCTGATTTCTTATTTCTCTGTAGATAAGCTTTTCTTCATATTTCATCGTCGCAACATTGGCTTCGACTACTCTTAAGAAATCTGCTATCTGTTCAGTATCTTTTAAATAAACCACATGGTATTTTCTGCGTGTGGTCTTTTTCGCCTTGATATTAAAGTACTCAAGCGTCTTAAATATCTGGTTTGCATGCTCTTCGTTCGAGCAGAAAAACTCAAGATGTGCACCTTTTTCGGGTGAGTTTATCGTTCCGAAAAACACGAACGCACACTTCAAAAACTCTCTCTTGCAGCATCCTGATTTTATGAGGACGTCGGGAATTATTCCTTTATAATAATTGGGCATTCCCTTTGCATCGAGAATTTTTACGGCCTGTAAAATCTCAAGAACTTTGTCCTGCTGAGTGACAGGCACCGCAAAAAGGCCTTTTTCTTCAAAGGCGTCGACATTTATATTAAATGTTTTCTTCAATAAAGTAAAGTATTTTTCTTTAATTCGTACATTATCGGTCTCGACAATGAGCGAATCGGGCGTAATCCTGCCTGCTCCCGCGATAATTACGGCCGTCTGGGCGATGGCGCAGTGTCTCGCTTTGGGAGTATTTTTTAGGAGCTCGTCCTTTACTTCCATTGAGAAAGAAGATACATTTCCGGACATCTTAATTTCCTATATCCCTGTGATTGATGGTCACTCCGTACTCTTTGTCGTCATCGTTTAATGCTTTGTAAATCTCGTTGGCGAGCGTCACGCTCCTGTGCTTTCCGCCCGTGCAGCCGATACCAATCACAAGCTGATTTTTGCCTTCCTTTATATAATTGGGAATCAAGAAGTCCAGGAGGTCTTTGACTTTTTCAAGGAAGATATGGGCCTCGTCATACTGCATGAGGAAATCCTGAACTTCCTTGTCGTTGCCTGTTTTATGCTTTAATTCCTCTACGTAGTAGGGGTTCGGAAGGAATCTCACATCGAATACAAGGTCTGCGTCCTGAAGGATTCCGTGCTTAAATCCGAACGAGGAAATGTTTACCATGAGGGACTTGTAGTTTTCATTTTTAACGAAGATGTTTTCAAGTTCTTCGCGAAGCTCTCTGGTTAAAAGATGCGATGTATCGATTACGTAGTCTGCGGATTTTTTGGTCTTCGCAAGGATCTTTCTCTCGCGCTCGATACCGTCTTCAACTCTTCCGCCCATGGCGAGAGGATGGTTACGGCGGCTCTCTTTGTATCTTTTAAGAAGTGTCTGCTTGGAGGCATCAAGGAAAAGCATTTCGTACGAATAGCCCTTGTCTTTCATATCCTGAAGCGCCTGCATGATTTCGTCGAAAGACTGGTCAGCACGCACGTCGATGCCGAGCACAACTTTGTCGCGTTCAGACTCGTAAATCAGTTCTGCGAACTTAACTATAAAAGGCACGGGAAGATTATCTACACAATAATATCCCATGTCTTCAAGCATCTTCTGAGCGGTAAGTTTGCCTGCGCCGCTCATTCCGGTTACTACTACAAATCTCATTTTTCCCCCTGTCAGAATTCGCCTAAGAAGAGCACCTCCGGCTCAAGCGTAACTCCGTCATTTTCTTCTACAGTTTTTATAACATGATTAATCAGGTCTTTGACGTCTTTTGCTGTGGCGCCACCCTTGTTGATTACAAATCCTTTGTGTTTTTCGGAAACCTGCGCACCGCCTACAGTATATCCGCCAAGGCCTGCGTCTTCAATCAGCTTGCCCGCAAAATAACCCTCGGGTCTTTTAAAAGTCGAACCTGCTGAAGGATATTCGAGAGGCTGTTTTTCTTTTCTTTTTTTATTAAGATCAAGCATCGTCTCGCGAATGGTGGTCGCATCCGAAGGGCTTAACTTCATCTCGCAGGATAAAGCGATACAGCCGTTTTCCTTAAGCGCACTGTGTCTGTAACCGAAGTCCATTTCTTCGTTAGAGAGCGTTTTGATTTGGCCGTCGGCTTTGTCGAAAACTTTTACGCTCGTTACGACCTGACACATTTCTCCGCCGTAAGCACCTGCGTTCATAAAAAGAGCGCCGCCGAGCGTTCCGGGAATTCCCGAAGCAAATTCGAGGCCTGTGAGAGAAGCATTCATAGCAACGTTCGCAAGCTTCGTAAGAGTAATGCCTGCGCCTGCTTTTATGAGTTCGCCGTCTACACTCGCGTTGAGGAAGTCGCCGCCAAGTTTGATGATGATTCCCCTGAAACCTGCGTCTGATGCAAGAACGTTACTGCCGTTGCCGAGGAGGAAGTAGTTTTTGTTTTCCGCGTTGGCGAAGTCTATGACCTTAGCAAGTTCGTCTTCGTTTTCTACTGTGACGAAGATGTCAGCAGGACCGCCGATATTGAATGAAGTATGGCTAGCCAAAGGTTCATTATATTTTATTCTGTCTATCGGAATAATCTCCGAAATGTTATTAAGCATTTTTTATAAGTTGCTCCGATTTCTTTTATGAGGTCTGTCCTCACTGGTTCGTTTTTTTATGAGATGTGTCCCCACATGGTAAAAAAGACCAAAATAGAACCGTCCCCAATTGGCCACACGTCCCCAATTGGCTACATTACAAGTTTGGCTGCGCCGTAGATGCCTGCGTCATTGCCGAGGGTTGCGAGACGGAAGTCTGTGTCTTTGCAACCGCGGAATGTGGTTTCTTTGAAGTTGTCTACGATGTAGTCAAGGATGATGGTTCCTGCTTTGCTGACGCCGCCGCCGATAACGAAAGCTTCGGGGTTAACTACGCATGCGATGATGCCAAGGCCTCTGCCGAGGATTTTGCCGAATTCGTTGGCGATTTCGATAGCTACTTCATCACCTTCTTTTACTGCATCCCATACTACTTTGCAGTTAATGTCTTTGTTACGAAGGATGCTGGGCTTAGAGTCTTTTTCGAGTCTTCTCTTTGCAAGTCTTACTACGCCTGTTGCGGAGCCGTACTGCTCGAGGCAGCCTTTCTTGCCGCAGCCGCAGGTCTCGGTTTCGTTCTCGTCCATGAAGATATGTCCGATTTCTCCGCCTGCGCCCTTTGCGCCTGCAACGATTTTACCGTCGATAATTACACCGCCACCGACACCGGTTCCGAGTGTAACCATAACGATTGAATTATAGCCTTTTCCGCCGCCCATCCACATTTCGCCGAGGGCTGCTACGTTGGCATCGTTTCCGGTCTTTACCTTAAATCCTGTGAGATCGGAAAGTGTTTTGCTTACATTGAATGTGCCCCAGCCAAGGTTGGGTGCACCGTAAATATTTCCGTCGTCATCAATAGGTCCGGGAGCGCCGATACCTACGCCGATTACGTCTTCTTTTACGAGGTTTTTCTCTGCTACCTTAGCGTTGATGCTTGCTGCAATGTCGGGTAAAATCTGTGAGCCGTTGTTATCTTTTACGGTCTTTATTTCCCATTTTTCAAGCACTTCACCGCTCTCGTTAAAAAGTCCCATCTTGACTGTGGTTCCGCCAAGATCTACACCGAAAATGTATTTCATATCCATCTCTCTTTCTTTTATGGTGTCATGCACGCTGCGCGAGCCGGACACCGGATTTCATTATTGTTTATTCTAGAAGTTTTCTTCGTCGTCCTCGTCTCTCTTCTTCGCGAGGTTGCTCTGTACTCTGTTGTAAAGAACGACTGCCGCGTTGTAACCCATCTTCTTCTGACGGTGGTTAACTGCTGCCGTCTCGCAGATGATGGCGAGGTTACGGCCGGGTCTGATAGGGATGTTGTGGCAGACAACCTTGTTGCCAAGGTACTCTGTGTATTCCTCTTCAAGGCCGAGACGGTCGTATTCCGTATCCTTGTTCCACTCAGCGAGTTTGATGACAAGGTCGATGCTCTGAGTCTCTTTTACGCTCGATACACCGAACAAAGTCTTAACATCCACGATACCGATACCACGAAGTTCGATGAAGTGCTTGGTGGTCTCGGGTGCGGTTCCGATAAGAGTGTCTTCGGAAACTTTTCTTATTTCTACAACGTCATCGGTTACGAGACGATGGCCTCTCTTGATAAGTTCGAGAGCTGCCTCGGATTTACCGATTCCGGACTCGCCGACAATCAGTACGCCTTCGCCGTAAACATCGACCAATACGCCGTGTACGGAAATGCAGGGAGCGAGTTTTACATTTAACCATCTGATGAGTTCAGCCATGAATGCGGATGTTGTCTTTTTCGTCATGAAAAGAGGCACGCCGTTTTCGATAGCTTTCTTCATGAAGAGGTCGTCGGGAACCAAGTCACGACAGAAAACGATACAGGGAATCGGAAAGCTTAAGAGCTTGCTGTAAATCTCTTCCTTTCTCTCATCCGAAAGTTCCATCATGTATTTATATTCCACGAAACCGATTACCTGAAGTCTCGTAGCTTCATAGTGATCAAAGAAGCCTGCCAACTGAAGCGCGGGACGGTTGATATCGGGCTGTTTAATCTTAATTCCTGAGATGTCAATCTCGGGCGTTAAAGCCTCGAGTTTCATTTTTTCGATTATCCTTGTCAAACTTACACTTGCCATAATAACCCTCTTTCCTTAATTAAATTTATTAAGTCGTGTGA
>JAEEOJ010000007.1 GCA_016284175.1 Lachnospiraceae bacterium
TTCACAGCTCAGATTATCATCAACCATGTTCAGGCCAGAGACGGCGAAAAGATTGATAATGTGGATCAGGCACTTGAAAGAGCCGTTAACAACGGTGTTAAGAATCTTATCATTCAGCCCACACATCTTATGCATGGTGCCGAATATGACGAACTCATTGATACACTTGCCAATTATGAAGACAAGTTTGAGAGCGTAAAAGTATCCGAGCCCCTTCTCGGACAGGTTGGCAAAGATGCTTCGGAAGTTAATGCAGATAAGAAACTTGTTGCAGAATCTATAGTAAAAGCAGCCGTAGCAGATGCAGGTTACGATTCGATCGAAGCAGCAGAAAAAGACGGTGTTGCAATTGTACTTATGGGACACGGAACATCACATGCTGCAAAGGTTACTTACAGCCAGATGCAGACAATGATGAATGAACTCGGCTACAAGAACGTATTTGTAGGAACCGTTGAAGGCGAGCCCGAAGAAACAGCATGCGAGAACATTATCAATGCAGTTGCTGAAGCAGGATACAAAACTGTAGTATTAAGACCTTTTATGGTAGTTGCAGGCGATCATGCCAACAATGATATGGCAGGTGAGGACGAGGATTCCTGGCTTTCCATGTTCAATGCATCAGGAAATTTCGACAAAGTTGATACACAGATTTCCGGTATGGGCAGAATTGAAGCAATTCAGAAGATTTATGTAGATCATACCGCTGAAGTACTTAAATAATAATATTCTCGGCGGAAATTAAATTACGATTTAATTTGATTTTCGCCGATTTTTTCTTATTTCGGGGGATTAATATTTTATATTCAGGCTTAAAAGATAAAAAAATACGGAGAATTTAAAATGAAAAAAACTTTACTTTATTTAGCAGGTATTATCACCTCGATAGTTTTTCTTGCAGGATGCGAACTTAAAACTGCCGATGCGGATTTTGCTTCCGTCAATGACATTCAGACTTCAACGGCTGCAGCAGATGAAATAAATGACGACAACGCGATTGAGGAAGTTCCTGATACCGATGTTAAAAACTCAGAACCTGAAGTAACAGAACCCGAAATCGCGGAATGCGAACTTGAAGACGGTGTATATATTGCAGAGTTTAATACCGACAGCACTATGTTCCATGCTAATGAAATGTGTGACGGTAAGGGAACTCTTACCGTAAAAGACGGTCAGATGACCATTCATGTTTCGCTCCCTTCCAAGACGATTCAAAACCTTTATTCGGGACTTGCGGAAGATGCACAAAAAGACGGTGCGGTATTACTTGAGCCTACAATCGACGTTATCGATTATAATGACGGAACCACGGATGAAGTAAACGGTTTTGATATCCCTGTTCCGTATCTTGACGATGAATTTGATGTTGCCCTGATAGGTAAAAAAGGAGTCTGGTACGACCACAAGGTTTCTGTTTCTAACCCTGTTTTAAAAGATGTTACTGTAGTGGATGATAAAGGTGTTGAACAGTTTGCAGGCTATGTTTACCAGGGCGACTATACTATAGAAGTTGATCTTGAAGGCGGTTCCGGAAAGGCTACAATTGCTTCCCCCGCGCAGATTAAAAATCGTGATGACGGCAGTCAGGTAGTTTGCATTGAATGGAGCAGCCCAAATTACGATTACATGCTCGTAGGCGATGAAAAATATTTACCTGTTAATCCTGATACAGAATGCTCGATATTCGAGATTCCCGTATCAAATTTTGACGAGCCTTTAAACGTAATTGCGGATACTGTTGCAATGAGCAAACCGCACGAAATAGAGTATACTCTTATCTTTCATTCTGATACAATAAAAGAGGTTGAATAAGAGGCGAAAAATGCTAAAGAAATTAAGCATAAATTTTTTATTAGTTTTTATAACAGCAGGACTGGCGTTTCTAAGTGGATGCGACAGTCCTTCTTCGGATTTTTCGGACTTTGTGCCGATTGAAAATGTATCTGTCACAGAGAGTGAAACACCTTCAGAAAAAGATTTTTTCGGACTTAAATATTCACATTCCTTAGATACCGAATACGCCAAAGTCTTTAAGGTTGATTATTACGAAGATGGATATGTATTACTCACCGTCCTGGAAGACGATTCAAAGTATTTAATCGTTCCCGAAGGTAAGGATATTAAAGTTACGGACGATGTTACAATCATTAAAAGGCCGATAGAAAATATTTATCTTGTGTCTTCAGCCTCGATGGATATGTTTGTCGGAATTTCCGCGCTGGATAATATAAAGTTTTCGGGCAGACAGGCTGATGACTGGTACATAAAAGAAGCAAAGGATGCCATGAACGAAGGCAAAATCGTTTATGCCGGCAAATACAGCAAGCCTGATTATGAACTGATAGTCTCAGGTGGCTGCGATCTCGTGATTGAAAACACCATGATATATCATTCGCCCGATGTGCTCGAGCAGTTAAAAATATTCAACATTCCTTACATCATCGACTATTCAAGCTACGAGGAACATCCTCTCGGAAGGGTTGAGTGGATTAAGTTTTACGGTGCTCTTCTTGGCAAAGATTCTGAAGCGAAAGCCATATTCGATGAAGAAAAAGAAATGGTTGAAAAGGTAAAAGAGAGCGATGAAACCGGCAAGAGCGTGGCATTCTTTTATATTACTTCAAACAATCTTGTACAGGTAAAAAAATCTTCCGACTACATTCCCAAAATGATTGATATAGCCGGCGGAGATTATATCTTTGACAATCTTGACGATAACTCTTCGGCGAAGACTACCGTCAATATGCAGATAGAGGAGTTTTATAAAACTGCCAAGGATGCGGATATTATAATCTACAATACCTCGATAGATACAGGCATTAAATCCTTGGATGATTTGTACGCAAAATGCGATCTTTTAAAGGATTTTAAGGCCGTAAAGGAAGGCAATGTATGGTGCACTTCGCAGGATATGTATCAGCAATCGCTCTCCGCGGCATATATGATCGAGGATTTAAACAAGGTTTTTAACGGCAGATATGATGATCTGAATTATCTGTACAGACTTAAGTAAAGTCAGGTAACTTATGGGCAAAAAGAGAACTCTCAGGTACATAATTGCTTTTACGGTGCTTGTTTTGGGCATCTGTGTTTTCTTTGTGCTTAATGTGTGCATAGGCAGCGTAAAAATCTCCTTAAAGGATGTTCTGGCAGCTGTCAGCGGACGCACAATAGACGAAACAATCAATACAATTATCTGGAACATAAGACTGCCTCGTACAGTTGCAGTATTTATTTTAGGAGGTGCACTGGCACTTTCCGGATATCTTTTACAGACATTTTTCCACAATCCCATTGCAGGTCCGTTTGTGCTCGGTATTTCATCGGGCGCTAAAATGTGCGTGGCTCTTGCGATGGTATTTCTTTTATCAAGATCCCTTAAAGCAAGCAGTATAACACTTATATTGGCAGCATTTGTCGGCGCAATGCTCTGTATGGGATTTGTTCTTTTAATGACCAGAAGAATCGATTCGATGGCACGCCTCATCGTCTGCGGCGTAATGATTGGATATATCTGTTCAGCGATTACAGAGCTTGTAGTAACATTCGCATCGGACGCTGATATCGTTAACCTTCACAACTGGTCGCGCGGATCGTTCTCCGGAATGACCTGGGACAACGTAAAAGTTATGGCGGTTGTAATTGCCGTATCTTTTATACTTGTATTTCTTTTATCAAAACCCCTTGATGCATACAATCTCGGCGAGTCCTTTGCTAAGGGCATGGGTGTAAATGTTAAGGCTTTAAGAGTATTTATCGTACTTTTATCAAGCCTTCTTTCAGCATGCATCGTTGCGTTTGCGGGACCTATTTCATTCGTCGGAATAGCAGCGCCCCACCTTATTAAAAAATTGTTTAATTCAAGCAAACCGCTTCTTTTAATACCCGCGAGTTTCCTGGGCGGAAGTCTGTTCTGCTTATTCTGCGATCTGCTCGCAAGAAACCTGTTTGCACCGACGGAACTTAATATAAGCACTGTAACCGCGGTATTCGGAGCGCCGATTGTTATTATCATTCTTCTTAACAGGAAAGAAAGGGGGCAGTCATGACGGATATTATTAAGACTGAAAAACTGACTATCGGTTATAACGGAAAGCCCCTCATAAAAGATATAAATATCGCAATTAAAAAGGGCGAAATCATAACGATCATAGGACCTAACGGCGCCGGAAAATCAACACTTTTAAAGAACCTTGCAAGACAGCTTGATCCGATTGAAGGATGCGTATATCTGGAAGATTTTAAGTTGTCTGAAATGTCAGGCAGTGAGCTTTCAAAGAAGGTTGCGATTCTTTTTACAGACCGTATAAAAGGCGAAATGATGAACTGCTATGATGTGGTTGCAACAGGAAGATATCCTTACACGGGATATTTCGGAGTGCTTTCATCTAAGGATAAAGAGATAGTCGAAAACACAATGAAGCTCGTAAAAGTCGAAGAACTTCGCGAGAAAGATTTTAAGAAAATTAGCGACGGTCAGAGACAGCGAATTATGCTTGCAAGAGCACTCTGCCAGGAGCCTGAAATCGTACTTCTCGATGAGCCCACATCATTCCTTGATATAAGACATAAGCTCGAGTTTTTAAGTATCTTAGAGAAGATGAAAGAAGATAAAAAACTTACCGTAATTATGTCGGTACACGAGCTTGATATCGCACAGAAAATATCGGATCGAATCCTTTGCTTAAAAGGCGATACGGTCGATAAATTCGGAACTCCCGAAGAGGTATTCACAGAAGAGTATATCCGCGATTTATTTGATGTTGCGGAAGATATAAACAAGTACGCAGAAGAGAAGAATATAAAACTTTTCTAGTTGACTAAACTGAGAGAAAAAATGGCAAAAGTAATCATGGTGCAGGGTACCATGTCAGGGGTCGGAAAAAGCTTCCTCGTGGCAGGTCTTTGCAGAATCTTTAAACAGGACGGATATCGCGTGGCTCCCTTTAAGTCACAGAATATGGCGCTTAATTCGTACATCACGGATGAAGGGCTTGAGATGGGTCGCGCTCAGGTAATGCAGGCAGAGGCTGCAGGCATTAAGCCCAAGGTTTGCATGAACCCGATCCTCTTGAAGCCCACGGACTCAATCGGCTCGCAGGTAATCGTAAACGGCGAAGTTTTAGGACAGATGAGTGCGAGAGAATATTTTGCCTATAAGAAACAGCTTATACCCTGCATAAAAGAAGCATTTAAAGAACTTGAAAAAATCGCAGACATTATTGTAATCGAAGGCGCAGGAAGTCCTGCAGAAATTAACCTAAAAGAAAACGACATTGTAAACATGGGCATGGCTGAGATAGTTGATGCGCCCGTTCTTTTGGTCGGAGATATAGACAGAGGCGGTGTCTTTGCACAGCTACTCGGAACGATAATGCTTCTTGAAGATAAAGAAAAAGACCGCATAAAAGGTCTTATCATCAATAAGTTTCGCGGGGATAAAACCATACTTGATCCGGGCATCGATATGCTCGAAGAAAAGGGTAAAATCCCTGTTGCGGGTGTGCTTCCCTACATGAATGTAAGACTCGAGGACGAAGACAGTTTATCGGACAGATTTGACAACAAAAAGCACGGTGTGATTGATATTGCAATCGTACGTTTTCCACGTATTTCCAACTTTACTGACTTCAATGTGTTTGAGCAGAATTCTTCGGTTTCACTTAGATATGTTACAACTCCCGAAGAACTTGAAAGCGCGGATATGATAATTTTACCCGGCAGCAAAAATACCATCGGCGATCTTAAATGGATGCGCCAGAACGGTATTGAAGCAATGGTTAAAAAGTGCGCTGATAAAGTGCCTGTATTCGGTATATGCGGCGGTTTCCAGATGCTTGGAAAATCAATAGATGATCCTGACCATATAGAAGAAGGTGGCAGCATAAACGGCCCCGGACTTCTTGATATTGAAACTGTTTTAAAGAGCGAAAAAACCAGAACGCAGAAGACCGGGTACTTAAATGAAATTGGCGGTGTTTTATCAGGTCTTTCGGGGCTTGAATTTGAAGGCTATGAGATACATGTGGGTGAGACAAGCGGTAATGCTTCGGACATAATCTGCAACGGAAATATCTACGGTACATATATTCACGGTATCTTTGACAAAAAAGAAATTGCGGAGACGGTTATAAAAACTCTGGCTGATAAAAAGGGTGTCGAAATCAGTGACGACAACCTGATGGATTATGCTTCTTTTAAGGAAAAGGAGTACGACCGCATGGCGGATATTTTAAGAGAACATCTCGACATGGAGAAGATTTATGGAATGCTTAACGAAGCAAGCATTAACTGAATATAAGATTGCAGCTCCCGATGAAAGCATTCGAGCAAAGATAAAGGCGCACTGGGACGATGTTGCAAAGCCTTTGGACGGAATGGGCGATTTTGAAGACTTAATCTGCAAAATCGGAGCCATACAAAATAGCGAAGATGTTAAGCTTGATAAAAAAGCACTGCTCATTATGTGTTCCGACAACGGCATCGTAAAAGAAGGTGTGAGCCAGAGCGATTCATCGGTCACTTTGTCGGTTGCAAAGAACATGCTTAAAGGCAAATCTTCGGTTGCTGTAATGGCTGAAAAGAACGGCATTGATATGTTTGTCTACGACGTCGGAATTGATAGTGACGAAGAGCCTGAAGGTATTATAAATACAAAGATTAATAAGGGAACAAATGACTTTTATATAGAGCCTGCAATGAGCGAAGAAGAGACGCTTAAAGCGATTAATCTCGGAATTAATCTTGTTAAAGAATATCGTGATAAAAACTATGACATTATCCTTACGGGAGAGATGGGCATCGGAAATACGACGACGAGTGCGGCAGTTTGTTCCGCGATTTTCGAAGGGGATGAAACAGATAAACTCACTGGCCGTGGTGCGGGACTTGATGATGAAAAGTTCTTTAACAAGAAACGTATCATCAGAGAATCGATAGAGAAATATTCACTTAAAACCGCGGATGTTTTTACGATTCTTTCAACAGTCGGCGGTTTTGATATTGCAACACTTACAGGCATTTGTTTAGGCGGTGCAATGTACGGAGTACCTGTTGTCCTGGACGGTGTAATTACAATGACTGCAGGACTTGTGGCAGAGAAGATTTGTCCGGGTGTTAAGGATTATTTAATTCTTTCGCACAAGGGCAAGGAGCCTGCATCGGAAATGATTTCTGACGCACTTGGATTAAATCCCGTAATCGATGGGGATATGGCTTTGGGCGAAGGCACGGGTGCGGTGATGATATTGTCTCTTTTAGGAGATGCACTTTGTGTATATAACAATGCGGCGAGATTTTCAGAAATCGCGGTAGAGAATTACATACGTTTATCAAAATAGTATTGGTGGGAAAATGATTACATTAGTTTACGGCGGCAGCGCGTGCGGAAAATCGCAGTATGCGGAAGACACGATTTGTCGTTTGAGTGAGGGGAAAAGTAAATACTATATCGCTACAATGCAGGTAGGCGATGATGAAGAAAACATCGAGAGAGTCGAAAAGCACAGAGAGATGAGAAAAGAAAAAGGCTTTACGACGATTGAGCGCCAGGTAGATGTTAAGAAGGCTCTTGATGAAATGAGCGATTCGAAAAATGCACTGCTTGAATGCGTTTCAAATCTTGTAGCCAACGAGATGTTTTTCGGCGGAGAAATCATCGGCAGAGAAGATACCGTTAAGAAAGTTAAGGACGGTTTATCAAAACTTGCAAAAGACACTGAAAATCTTGTTGTCGTTACAAACAATGTGTTTGAATCGGACTCGGATTATGATGAAATTACGCTTTCCTATATGGATGCGTTAGGAGAGATAAATGAGTTTCTTACAACGCTTGCGGATGAAGTATACGAAGTGGTTGCAGGAATACCTTTAAGGATAAAATAATGCGGCTTATCAAATCATTTTTAATTGCATTATCGATGTACTCAAAAATCCCCGTACCGAGGACGGAATGGAAAGAGAAGGATATGAGATTTGTATTTGTGTTCTTCCCTTTTATAGGTGTCATTATCGGCGCACTGGAATTAGGATGGTTTTATCTGAATGATTATATGGGTAATATTCCTGTTATTTTAAGGGTGTTTGTTGCTGCTGCGATACCCATTGCAGTTACCGGTGGGATACATATTGACGGCTTTATGGATACGATGGATGCGTTTCATTCATACCGCGACAGGGAAAAGAAACTTGAGATTCTAAAAGATCCGCATATCGGGGCTTTTTCTGTGATAATGCTCGCTCTCTACGGCCTTATATTCTTAGGCGCCTTATCATTTGTTGAAGATGCTAAGACTGCGATAACATTTGGCATAATCTTTGTTTTATCAAGGTGTGTCAGCGGCTTTTGCGCTCTTTCTTTTAAAAGCGCTCATGAGGGAACACTTGATTATTTTACGAAGAACAGTTCCAAAACTTTGGTGAAGATTTTGGTGATACTTGAAGCGGTGGCAGCTATAGTCGGAATGGCATTTATAAATCCTGTTTTTGCCGTATGTGTAAGCGTAAGCATTATCGTAAGTGTAATTTTTTATTATTTTAAGACAAAAAAAGAATTCGGTGGAGTGACGGGAGATACGGCAGGATATCTTCTGCTTATCACTGAGAGAAACGCACTTCTTGCAATGGTTATAATATCGATTATTATTCAGAGATTTAATGTAATGTATATGTGAATAAAATGGGGGCTGTATGAAACTGATTATCGGCGGTTACGCGCAGGGGAAACTTAATTACGCAGTTACAAAATACAATGTGGCGGATGACCATGTTTTTGAAGGTGTGCTTCCTTCGAGTGAAGAAGCAGAAAAACTTGAAGGAGCAGTTATTGTTTCAAGCCTTCACAAGTGGATTAAAAAGCGCATAAAAGAAGGTGGCAGACCTGAGGAAGAAATTTCTTCGTTCGTTAAGAAAAATCCGGACTGCATCATTATCTGCGACGAAATCGGCAACGGTATCGTTCCGATGGACCCGTTTGAAAGAGTTTACAGGGAGAGAACCGGACGTATACAGGTTAAGCTTGCTGCAGATGCGGAAGAAGTGGAGAGAGTCGTATGCGGAATAGCGCAGAAGATAAAATAAAACTGATATTCGTTCGACACGGTTTAACGCCCGCCAATGAAGGACGCAAATACTGTGGCAGAAGAAACGACGAGGATTTAAGTGAGGCAGGCATAAAGCTTGTTACTGCCCGAAAAGAATCCGGCATATATCCCGATGCGGATATCGTGTTTGTATCGCCTAAGAAAAGGGCAAAACACACCTCTAAGATAATCTTTCCGGGTGTTGAAAAAATAATTGTGCCTGAATTTGATGAGATGGATTTCGGAGATTTCGAAGGAAAAACTCATGAGGAATTAAAAGATACGCCCGAATACAAAGCGTGGATAGAATCGGACGGAAATCTGCCTTTTCCCGGCGGTGAAAGCAGGGAAGATTATTCCATGCGTGTTGGCAGAGGTTTCGAATGGATGCTTCAAAAACTAAGTGAATACAAAAAATGCGGAAGGGTATTTTCTAATGTTGCGATAACAGCTCACGGCGGAACTATAATGGCAGTTTTAAGTAAATATGCTAATGAAAGTTATTTCGGAAGCATGGTTGCAAACGCCGGAGGATTTGTATGTGAAGTAAATCCCGAAGATGCGTATTCCCTGAAAGTGACAGAAAGATTTCCCGACGGATGATGAAAGTTTCTTTTAGGATGATTGGATAATATTTGATTAAATGATTAAGACAATTCTTCTGTTTCATATAATTGCATTTGTACTGGGTTTTTTTCTGGATCTTCTGATAGGAGATCCGCACTGGATCTATCATCCTGTACGATTAATCGGACTGCTCATAAGTCTTTGTGAGAAGATTTTTTTAGGGAAGAAAAGCAAAGCAGAGAGCGATTCAACCGGCGAAGAAACTTCAGGAAAGACTGATGATAAAAAGGCTGAGAACACAAAGATTTTCTTTGGATTATTAACGGTAATCACAGTTTTGTTTATTACCCTTTTAATAACCGGAGCACTATGTTTCTGGTCGTATTATTTCAACAAATATTTAGGTCTCGCATTCGAAGCGATTCTTACTTACTTCATACTCGCAACAAAGAGTCTTAAAAGTGAGAGCATGAAAGTGTATAAGGCGCTAAATACAGGTACTCTTGAAGATGCAAGGCATGCGGTATCCATGATAGTGGGCAGAGATACAGAGAACTTAAGTGAAGAAGGTGTGGTTAAAGCTGCGGTTGAAACCGTTGCGGAAAACACTTCGGACGGTGTGATTGCGCCGATGATTTTTACATGTTTAGGCGGACCGGTTTTAGGATTTTTATACAAGGCTGTAAATACAATGGATTCGATGATCGGATACAAGAACGACAGGTATCTTTACTTCGGAAGAACGGCCGCAAAACTCGATGATTTAGTAAATTTCGTACCGGCCAGAATAAGCGCGTATCTTATGATCCTGGCATCTTACATAGGCGGTAAGGATTATAACGGAAAGAAAGCCAAAGAGATATTTAAACGCGACAGATTTAATCACGCAAGTCCGAATTCCGCACAGACAGAATCGGTTTGCGCAGGTGCTCTCGGTGTAAGGCTTGCGGGCGATGCATCATATTTCGGTAAAATTGTTAAGAAGCCTTATATCGGCGATTCCGACAGAAACATTCAAAGAGAGGATATAAAAAGGGCCTGCAGACTCATGTATATCACGGCATTTTTATGCATGATTATTTGTACGGTTGTTTTGATAACAACCTGGGAGATATTATTGATTGCAGGTCTTTAAAGAAATATTTTTTCATGGAAGAGGTCAGATAATTGAGTGAAATTATCCACGGCGGAGACGTCTACAGAAACAAAGTGAATATAGATTTTTCGGTCAGCATCAATCCCTGCGGTGTTCCTGCGAAGGTGAAGACTGCTTTAAAGGATGCAATAGATTCGCTCGAAAAATATCCGGATATACGTTGCGAGAAACTGACCAAAGCGGCAGCAAAAATGCTTG
The DNA here is from genome assembly GCA_016284175.1 of Lachnospiraceae bacterium. Classification (GTDB taxonomy): domain Bacteria; phylum Bacillota; class Clostridia; order Lachnospirales; family Lachnospiraceae; genus UBA3766. The sequence goes on from JAEEOJ010000007.1 coordinate 11,002, forward strand.
ATGTTAAAGAAGAACAGTTGGTATTCGGAAACGGTTCTTCAGATCTTTTTATGGGAATTGCCAATGCATTTAAACCCTCAAAAGTTCTTATTGCGGCGCCTTCTTTTTACGGATATGAATATGCGTTTTTGCCTAATGCTGAAAACATCATTTATTACTTCATGAAAGAGGAAGACGATTTCGGAATAACGGATGATTTTCTTAATGCCTTAACCGATGATTTGGATTTTGTAATCCTTGCCAATCCTAATAATCCGACGGGTGCACTGATTGATGATTTACTTTTAATCAGGATATTAAAGACTGCAAAAGATAAAAATATAAGAGTAATTCTCGATGAGTGTTTTATCGAATTTACCGAGGGTAATCATTCGCTTGTAAAAAAGATTGATGAATATCCAAACCTTTGCATTATCAGATCTTTTACGAAGATTTTTGCAATTCCCGGTGTAAGGCTCGGCTACTTGATTTCGTCTGATTTAAGCTTTAACGAAAAAGTTAAAAAACATCTGGCGGAGTGGAATATTTCAGCATTCGGACAGGCTGCGGGTGTTGCTTGTACGGAGTGTATGGATTATGTTGAAACCTCGAAAAACGTAATAAAAGAAGAGAGAGATTTTCTTTACGATGAGTTTAAAAGACTAGACATTAAAGCATACGATTCAACCTGCAATTTTATCCTGATTAAAGATACAAGAAAACTTGATGAGGAATTGTTAAAGCGCGAAATTCTTTTACGAAACTGCTCGAATTTTAAAGGTCTTGATGAAGGTTATTACAGGATTGCAGTAAGAACGCATGAAGAGAACAGAGAGCTTGTTGAAGCGCTTAAGAATTTATAAGAGGAACTGAATTTGGAACTGATTGATAAAATCGAAAGGCTTCTCCCTTCGGATATCGAGAAAAGAAGTTTTGAGATTATAGGCGAAGAATTAAATAAAATGGGCATTGTTTTACCAGTAGAAAATGAAAGAGTGATTAAGCGTGCAATCCACACAAGTGCTGATTTTGATTATGCGCGTACACTTAAGTTTTCAAAAGATGCGGTTAAGACTGCCTGCAATCTGATTAAAAACGGGGCCGATATTGTGACAGACACCAATATGGGCCTGACAGGCATAAATAAAAAGACGCTGGCAAAATACGGCGGAGAAGTGCACTGTTTTATGGCGGATGAAGATGTAGCGGCAGAAGCAAAAGAAAAGGGCGTAACCCGTGCTTATATCAGCATGCAGAGAGCGGCGAAGATTGGCAAACCCGTAATCTTTGCGATAGGCAACGCACCCACGGCTCTCGTAAGCCTTTACGAGATGTATAAAAGCAATGAATTCAACCCCGATTTTATCATCGGAGTTCCGGTAGGATTTGTGAACGTGGAAGTATCCAAAGAGCTTATCATGAGCACGGATATTCCTTACATAGTCAACGAAGGCAGAAAAGGCGGAAGTAATATCGCCGCCGCCATTTGTAATGCATTACTTTATCAGATGTAAGAATTATGAGAAACGGCTTTACGACCGGGAGCTGTGCGGCAGCGGCATCAAAGGCTGCAGTGTACATGCTTTTAACCGGTAAAGAGAAAAAAAGCATAACGATAGACACTCCGAAAGGGATAACGTATAACGCGGAAATCCTTGATATTAAGATGAGTGAAAAAGAGGTTTCCTGCGCTGTTAAAAAAGACAGCGGAGACGATCCTGACGTGACCAACGGAGCTTTGATTTATTCGACTGTAAGTTTCGTAGAAAATGCAGGTGAAAGCAAAGTAATCATCGAAGGCGGAAAGGGTGTAGGTAAAGTCACAAAGCCCGGACTTGACCGTGCTGTCGGAGAATCTGCAATCAACACTGTTCCGCGACAGATGATTGAAAAAGAAGTTCTTGATGTCTGCGATTTGTTTGATATTAAAGAAAGCATAAAGGTAGTTTTATCAGTTCCCGAAGGCGAAGAGATTGCGAAGAAAACCTTTAATCCGAAGCTTGGAATAGAAGGCGGAATTTCCATCATCGGCACGAGCGGAATAGTTGAGCCGATGAGCACACAGGCAATTCTTGATACAATCAAAATCGAGCTTAAGCAGAGAAAAGAATTAGGCTTTGATTACGTGGCAGTTTCGCCCGGAAATTACGGCCTTGATTTTATGAGGGATACATACGGTTACGACCTTGATAAGAGTGTTAAGTGCAGCAACTTTATCGGTCTTACGGTTGATATGGCTGTGGAACTTGGTTTTAAAGAGGTCCTGTTTGTCGGACATATAGGAAAGCTTATTAAAGTAGCCGGCGGAATAATGAATACGCATTCAAAAGAAGCTGATTGCAGAATGGAGATTATTACGGCTCTCGGTATCAAACACAAAGTTCCCGTAGAAACACTTGAAAAGATATTAGATTGTGTAACTACCGAAGAAGCAGGAAAACTTTTAAAAGAATGCGGTAAGTGCGACGAAGTATTTGAAGATGCGACCAAGAAAGTCTGCGCAAATCTTGAAAGAAGAGCACAGGGTAAGATTAAAACCGAATGTGTTCTTTTCTCAAAAGAACTCGGTGAACTTGCCAAGAGTGAAGGTGCTGCAGATTTTATAAAGAGACTTACTTCCGAATAAGGAGAGAAAATGGTTTATTTTGTAGGCGCGGGATGCGGAGCAAAAGATCTGATAACGGTAAGAGGAATGAGGCTTTTAGAAGAAGCCGATGTCATTATCTATGCGGGCTCACTGGTTAATCCCGAACTCCTTGAATATGCAAAAGAAAATGCTGAAATACATAACAGCGCTTTGATGACTTTAGAGGAAATTATCGATGTCATTAAGGCTTCGGAAGCGTGCGGCAAAACTACCGTCAGACTCCACACGGGCGAGCCGAGCATTTACGGCGCAGTCAGAGAGCAGATGGATGAACTGGATAAGCTTAATATCGCGTATGAGAGCTGTCCGGGTGTCAGTGCATGCTTTGGTGCCGCATCAAGCTTAAACCTCGAATATACGCTTCCTGATGTGTCACAGACGCTTATTATTACGCGTATGGAAGGAAAGACCAAAGTGCCTGAGGGCGAGAGCATAGAAAGCCTTGCAGCACATCATGCGTCGATGGCAATTTATCTTTCAACGGGCCTCCTAAAAGAATTAAGCGAGCGTCTCATTAAAGGCGGTTATACTGCAGATACGCCTGCAGCACTTGTTTATAAGGCAACCTGGGATGATGAAAAATCATTTATCTGTACGGTAGGTACATTAGAAAAAACAGCAAATGAAAACAACATCACCAAGACCGCAGTGGTTTTGGTAGGTGATGTTTTAACACATACAAATTATGAAAAATCAAAGCTTTATGCGGCAGATTTTTCCACGGAGTTTCGTGAGGCGAAAAAATAAATGAAGTTTGCGGCAATTTGTTTTACGAACAACGGAATAAAGGTTTTAAAAAGACTTGGCGCTTTGTCTCTCTTTAAAGACGACAATTTAGCGCTTTATTCAAAATGCTCTTTTGCCGAAGATTCAGAAGGAATTATTCCTGTAAGCGAAAGCCTTAACGACTGGACAGAAAAGAATTTTAAGGATAATGATGCACTTATTTTCGTAGGTGCCACGGGCATTGCGGTACGCGCTATTGCTCCTTTTATGAGGGATAAATTAACCGACATTCCGGTTATCGTAATTGATGAAAATGCAACCTTTGTAATACCTGTTTTATCGGGACATGTGGGCGGTGCAAACGAGCTTTCAGAGAAGATTGCAGAAGAATTAAATGCGCAGGCAGTCATTACCACAGCAACCGATATAAACGATAAATTTGCCGTGGATGTTTTTGCAAAAAAGAACTCGCTTTTCATCGTCAATAAGGATGGCATAAAAGAGGTATCATCAAAGGTCCTTGCCGGGCAGGAGATTCTTTTATCAGCGCCTAATGGAAAGGTTGATGAAGAGAAGCTTCCCGAAGGAATTAAGCTCACAGATTATCCTCCTTCAAAAGCGGATATTCTGATAACTTCCAACAAGGATTTGGATAATGCAAACATCATTTTAAGACCGAGAGAATACATTCTCGGAATAGGTTGTAAAAAGGATAAGGACTTCGAAGAGATTTTAAGCTTCTTATCTGAGTGCCTGAAAGAAGCAGGCATAGATTTTAATGATCTTTATGCGATTGCATCAATTGATCTTAAAAAAGACGAAGAGGCTTTAAACAGGCTTTCAGGTTATTTAAAGATTCCGTTTAAAACATATTCCGCAGATGAATTAAATGCAGTCAGAGGCGTTTTTTCAATATCTGATTTTGTTAAAGAAACTACGGGTGTTGACAATGTCTGTGAAAGAGCGGCTCTTTTATGCGCAGGAGCGAACGGAAAGCTTGTTCTTAGAAAGAAAGCCGGCGGCGGAGTGACCGTTGCGTTTGCGAAAAGGGACTGGGTGATAGATTTTTATGAATAAAATTTATGTGGTCGGAATGGGCCCCGGAAAAGAAGTTTTTTTAACGCTTCAGGCAAAGCAGGTTTTGGCTGAAAGCGACTGCATTGTCGGATATACCGTTTATCTTGAAATTCTGCCCGAGAGCCTTAAGTCAAAGGAACTCATCTCTACTCCGATGAGGCAGGAAGTTAAAAGATGCGAGATGGCTTTCGAGGAGGCCATGAAGGGTAAAAAGGTCTCGATGATCTGCAGCGGTGATGCGGGCGTATATGGAATGGCATCGCTTATGTATGAGCTTAGCGACAGATACCCGGACGTTGAGATAGAAGTGGTTCCGGGAATTACGGCTGCATTAAGCGGTGCAGCAGTTTTAGGAGCGCCCGTAAACCATGATTTCTGCATTATTTCTCTAAGTGATTTGCTCACACCATGGGAGAAGATTGAGAAGAGATTAAGGGCAGCAGCCGAGGGCGATTTTGCGATTGCAATTTACAATCCCTCGAGCCATAAAAGAAAAGATTACTTGCAGAAAGCCTGCGACATACTGCTTGAACAAATCGAGGAAGAAAGACCCTGCGGGCTTGTAAGAAATATAGGGAGAGACAATACTGAGAGCAAAGTTTTGACCCTAAAAGAATTAAGAGATACCGAAGTTGATATGTTTACGACCGTTTTTGTGGGCAACTCTGAGAGCCGCATCATAAACGGCAGACTTATTACCGGAAGAGGATACAAAATTGAAGGAAATACTGATATTCGCGGGAACGACTGAAGGCAGAAGGCTTTCTGAGATCCTTTCAAAAGAAAAAATTAAACATACAATTTGCGTAGCAACCAAATACGGCGAGGAAGTGCTTGAAAGCACGCCTTATTTAACTGTAAACTGCAATCGTTTGGATGAAGAGGCTATGCACGACTTCCTCATAAAAGGCAATTTTTCGGCTGTTTTTGATGCCACACACCCTTATGCAAAGGAAGTTACAGCGAACATAAAAGAAGCAGCCAGAGAGACTTCAGTTCCGTATTACCGCGTTAAAAGAAACACCTGCGCCAAGGAGACTTCGAATATCCGGTTCTTTTCGGATGTTAAGGAATGTTCCAAGGCTTTGTGCGATACCGAAGGGAACATTCTTTTAACCACAGGAAGCAAGGATTTAAAAGAGTTTGTAAGCGAAGGCCTGACAGATAGAATCTATGCGAGAGTAATTCCCGGCACCGAGAGCATTGCAATATGCGATGAATGCGGTATCAAAGGCCGTCATGTAATTGCAATGCAGGGACCATTCTCTGAGACGCTTAATGAGGCTTTGATTGATGAGTTTAATATTTCTGTTATCGTGAGCAAGCAGAGCGGTGCAGCGGGCGGATTTGATGAGAAGATTGAAGCTGCTTTAAATAAAAATATCGCTGCGTTCGTGATAGGATGTGAGGACGAAGAGGGCATTTCCCTTAAAGAAGCCTGTGCTGAAATAGGCAAAATTACAGGAACTGAAATTAACCTTAAGAAAACAATTAATATTTCGCTCGCAGGTATCGGACCGGGCGGAAAACAGGCATTCACACACGAAGTGACCGAAGCGGTCAACAAAGCAGATATCCTTATGGGAGCCGACAGAATGCTTGAAAACATCAGACATTCTGCAAAAGCATACCTTTATTACAGAGCTTCGGAGATAATACCTTTTATCGAATCACTTTACGAGACGGAAGACTTAAAAGAAGAGACAAATATAGCGATTCTTTTCTCGGGCGATGCTTCATTTTACAGCGGAGCGACATCGCTTTTCAAAGAACTTGTTTCTTTACGGGAGAGAACTGACATTGATGTTAAGATTGATATCCTTCCCGGCATTTCCTCGCTTTCATATATGTGCGCAAAGCTTGGAATAAGCGCTCAGGACGTAAACATCTTAAGCCTTCACGGTAAGGAAGTTACCAATCTGGCTTTAAGAATTAAGTCTTACGAAAAGACTTTTATGCTTTTATCGGGCGTTAAAGATGTAAACAGAGTAGGAAAGTGTCTTTTAGGAGCAGGCCTTGACTGCGATATTTATTTAGGCTGCAGACTTTCATACGAAGACGAAGAAATTAGGAAATTAAGTGCAAGCGAATGTGAAGAACTTTCAAAAGAAGGTCTCTATTCCTGCGTGATCATAAACAATGCGGCTGATAAAAAAGCCGTAGCGCCCGGAATGGCTGACGATGAATTTATCCGCGGCAAAGTTCCGATGAGCAAGGAAGAAATCAGGGAAGTCAGCATCTGCAAGCTCGGACTTAAGAACGACAGTATTCTTTATGATATCGGAAGCGGCACGGGCTCCGTAGCGGTTGAATGTGCGCTTTTATCAAACGACATAACCGTTTATGCGATTGAGTGTAAGGACGAGGCTTTAGAGCTTATAGAAGCCAATAAAAATAAGTTCCTGCTTGATAATATAGAGATTGTAAAAGCTCTGGCTCCCGAAGGCCTTAAGGACTTAAAGAAAGCCACGCACGCATTTATCGGCGGAAGCAAGGGCAACCTAAAGGAAATCCTTTTAACCCTAAAAGAAATCAATCCCGAAATGCGAGTTGTAATAAATGCAATTAGCCTTGAGACGATAGGAGAATTAAGCTATATCCTAAAAGAATTTGAAGGCGCAAAGGCCGACATCGTACAGCTCCAGGTCAGCAAGTCCGATGAAGTCGGTTCGTACCACCTTATGAAAGCACAGAACCCCGTATACATCTGTACGGTTGAATTCAGGTAAAAATATGAACATTAAAAGAGTAATGATAGCGGCGCCTAAGAGTGGTTCTGGCAAGACCGGAATCACCTGCGCACTGCTTAAAAGCCTCAAAAACAAAGGAATAAAGACGGTTTCTTTTAAATGCGGTCCCGATTACATCGATCCGATGTACCACAGGAATGCGCTCGGCATACCCTCGTACAATCTGGACACATTTTTTACCGATGAAAAGACAACGCGAAGCCTTTTTGCAAGAAACGCTTCGGGCTTTGATTTTGCTGTGTTTGAAGGAGTTATGGGGCTTTTCGACGGAGTCGGCGGAGTTAAATCTGAGGGCTCATCATACAATCTTGCAGAGGTTACCAAGACTCCGATAATTCTTGTAATTGATGCCAAAGGTATGGGAAGATCCGTAATTCCCGAAATCTCAGGCTTTAAATCATATGATAAAAAAGACCTCATAAAAGGCGTAATTTTAAACCGTACTTCGGAATCCATGTTTAATATTTTAAAGGCAATGATAGAAGAAGAGTGCGGTATTTCCGCGCTCGGTTTTATTCCGGATATGAAGGACCGTGCTTTTTCAAGCAGACATTTGGGATTGGTTACGCCTGATGATACCGATAATTACGATGAGGTTTTGGAAGAACTTACAGGTTATTTTGAAAAGAATGTTTCGTTTGAAGAGCTGGAAAGAATAGCACTTTCTGCTGAAGAGATTGAAGATTCTCTTTTAGATAATAATATCAGCAGAAAAGCTTCGATTGAATCAGCAAACGATGAAGAACTTCCAACAATCGCCGTCGCCAAAGATGAGGCTTTCTGTTTCTTTTATGAGGACAATCTGACAGAACTTAAAAACGCAGGCGCAAATTTAGTTTTCTTCTCGCCCCTTCATGATGAAAAGATTCCTGAAAATGCGGACGGACTTATGCTTCCGGGCGGCTATCCCGAGCTTCACCTGGAAGAGTTAAGCCAAAACACTTCGATGCTTGAATACATAAGAAATGCATACAACAATAAAATGCCCATTTTCGCAGAGTGCGGCGGTTTTATGTACCTTCAGAAAAGCATAGAGGATAAGGACGGAAAGGTTTACATAACTTCAAGTATATTTAACGGAGATCTCAAATATAAAGGCAGACCCGTAAGATTCGGATATGTTTCTTTGAAAGAAAAAAGCCCGAATTTCCTTAATGAGGGCGAAGAGATAAGAGGTCACGAATTCCACTATTACGACTGCGACGATAACGGAAGCGACGTAATCTGCACCAAACCCTTTACAGGTAAAACATATGAAGCGGTTAAGACTAACGAAAACATCTGGGCGGGATTTCCTCATCTGTATTTCCCGTCGAACCCTTCGTTTGCCGTGAATT
>JAEEOJ010000112.1 GCA_016284175.1 Lachnospiraceae bacterium
TTGGCAGCCTTGTTTGTAAAAGTCACGCAAAGAATATTGCCGGCCGGAATGCCGACTTCATTTACAAGATATGCAAATCTGTGCGTAAGCGTTCTCGTCTTACCGCTGCCCGCACCCGCTATTACGCGCACATATCCTTCGGTGGTTGTAACCGCTTCTTTTTGAGAAGAATTTAATTTATCCAGTATCTGCTCTGCCATATGATATACCTTTTTTAACCCTGATAGATGCATTATATCATAAAGCGAACAAACTTTCGAGTATTATTTTAGTTTTTTAAGAATTCTTTCCATCCGCTCGTTCTTTACATGCCACACGTTTGTTAGTGGCCACGGAAGGTCGAGAATATACTGTCTGTCTTCGGGTGATAAAACTTCAAGAGATTTCTCAAATGCGTCCTTGTTTTGATAAATGCGCTTGCCGAAATCTATCTCAACATATTCCTTTAATTCCGTATCCTCCGTGACAACCTGCTTAAAAGAAGTTCTGCCGAGACTGTCCTGCACTTTTTCATAAGTCACACGCTTTTTTGGTTCGGCCGAAGGTGCATCAAGCAGTATCACACCCGTGTCGATAAAATGTTTCCATACCGTGTCGCGGATTCTTTCAACAGGGGTGGGAAAATCGAGTCTTTTATGAATTTCACTTACGGAATACCCTTTATCCGCCAGGGTGCGAATCGCATCGCCCGAGGCAAAATCAATCGTAAAATCTGCAAGAGCTTTTTTAAAAATTTTATCGCTCATAAAATCACCAGACGGTTATCGCAACTTTATCCGAACTTTTTGTATAATAAATGGTACCTGATGCTGTTTTACATTTATACAAATCTTCGTCGATGCCTTCCTCAGGATCATATCCGATATGAATCATATCGGGCGAAGGATGTTTTTTGACTATGGTGAGGCCCCTTATGTCTATGCCGTCATGCTGGAATGTTTCCATTCTGAATGTTCCGCCCGTAATATAAAGAGTACCGGTTAAGGTCAAATGTCCGCCCTTTCCGACACTTATGGCATCATAATCCATATTGGGAAGCGTGCATTCACCGATATCCATCGTAACATCGGTACAGATGTAATACCGATTGTTCGAGGTCTGTCCGGTCATGCTGTGGTATTCTCCGTTTTCAAAAACCTGTTCAAGAACCTTTATCTCTTTTTCATTACGTGCATCATAATCATCTGCGGGCCCAGCCACTCTTAAACATATTTCGTCCGGTTTTGTCTCATATACACAGTAAGGATCAAATATGGAATATGTTTTCTCACTTCTTTCCACGCGGTCACCCCTTACAAATAATTCGGGAATAATGATATTACCTTCGGGTGTACCGAAAATGCGCACTATATCAACGCATGAATTCTGAGTATTCCAGTAAGCCTGCTCTTCGGTTTCTTCCGGTCTCGGTCCGCCGGGTTTGAGGGTTTTGGCAGATTCCATATCGACATTAAGCCCTGACAAATCAACGCTTCCTGCATTTTGCAAAGTCAACGGCTGAACATTTTCTGTGTCAACAACGAAATTTCCCGCTATGGTTATCTTTTGACCGTTGCAGTCAAGCGTGATATCTTTATACTGAGAGGAACTATTAAGCGACAGCGTTAAATCCTTTGTAATCTTTATAGAACGTACGCCCTCGATGCCTCGTTCACGCATAAAATTCATAACAGAATCCAAATCAGACTGGCTCGCACAAATCCATTCATCCGTTTCCTTGTTATAATTCGGATGGTCTTCTTCCGAAGGGCGGCCTTCATCTCCGGGAACATCTTCATGATGTGCAGATTCCGTGAATACCATTCCTTCAGGTATCGAATATTTAACTTCGCCTGTTTTGTTTCTCTCTTCCAAAGCCGCATTTGCTCCGTCGATGGCTCTCTGAAGCATTTCGCTGCCTTCTTCGTCGCTTAAATTATTTACAATAAGAGCAACCTGCATATCCTCATTCTCCGTATCTATCGAAAAATCATCAATCGACATTCGGAAAATCTCTCTCGTCGCTTCAAAGCAGTCCCCCTCCAGTATGGCGGCGTGCTCTGCCACTTTCATGGCCTCATTGTTTTTCATTTCATATGTAATCATTCCGCCTCTGTCGTTAAGATATATAACAAACTCGGCCCTAATTTTTAAATAAATCGCATAACCGTACTGCTCCGGCACTTCAGGAACTCCCGGCATCGCAGCATAATTAATCTCACCGTCTCCGTCGAGAGGGTGTTCATCAGGTTGTTCGTTCTGTTTGCAGGAACAGCCTGAAAACAAAAGAACCGTCAGCATATTGAGTGCCAGGAAAACACGTATTAAATTTTGAATATTACTTTTCTTTTTCATGTGCTCTCCTGAATCTGAAAAGCTCAAAGGCTCCTAAAAGAAGGCAACCGACTCCGTAACAAAGAATATCTTTTAAGTCAAATACACCGCCTATAAGCACTCGGAAAAATCTGCTGCCTCCAAGGCCGAGTAAATCCACGATGTGGAAGTACTGCAAAACTTCAACCATTACCGCGAAGAGAAAAACATACAATGGTAAAAGATATACTTTTTCGGGAATAATAATTCTTACAAAACAGTACACTACGACAACTACAATCACATCGCCAATGTACGGGCGAACGAAATTGTCGTGCACAAAAAGTGCAATCAAAACTTCAACTGCAATTAATATAATTGTTGCCAGTGCGAAAATAAGTCGTTTTTTCATTACAAAAATTCTACCACTTCACCGATATACATATCATGCTCGGCATCGCCGTCATAAAATGCTCTTGCCTGTGCATCAAGGATATTTGCGGGCTCAAGTCTCTGCTTGAAGAGTTTTCTGCAGACTAAAGTTACCTCTGCTTCTTCAAAGGTCATGGAATTGTTTACTTCCTTTGCTGTCAATCCCGATGCATTCATCTTATCCATATCTCTGCCGGACTTGGAACCAAGAACAGCAAGAGTTTTCTTATAATCTTCGGGATAAAAACTGATCGTAAAATAATCTTCTCTGTCCATAAAATCATGAGTCAGTCTCGATGTACGAACATAAGTTGTAACCACAGGTTTTCCCCAGAGTGTACCTGCACCGCCCCAGCTAATCGTCATGGTATTAAAACTCTCTTTGTTGCCTGCGGTAAGCAGTGCCCATTTCTTGTCAAACTGACTGAAGATATCTGTTGTAAATTCCATTTTCATTTCCTCCTAATCACTTAATTCATTTTGTATTTTTTCGATTGTTTCCTCAATCGTACTGTCGCGTTCTTCGATAACAATATCCGCATATTTCTCATATAATACACTGCGGTTATCATACATCTCTTCAAGGGTTTCGCCCTGCTTTAAAACAACTCCGCGTTCTTTTATGTTTTTAAGTCTTTTAAAAAGCTCAGCTTTCTCAACTTTAAGATATATTACGGTTCCGTTTTCTTTTAAATGCTCCATGGCTTTTTCGCCGTATACGGCACTTCCGCCCGTCGCAATCACGGTATTGTTTTCATCTACAGAGAGAATCGCTTCTTCCTCTCTTTTCATAAAACCTTCGACGCCTTTTTCTTTTATGATATCTGCTAAAAGAGCATTTTCCCGCTGCTGTATCACAAGATCAGTATCTATGAACTTTTTGCCTAAAACCTTTGCAAGAATTACACCTACGGTACTCTTGCCTGAAGCAGGCATTCCTATCAAAACGATGTTAGTTTTTTCCATAATGTTTTACCTGAAAAATAATATCTCTCAAAATATTATACCACAGAACCAGAAGAACCGTCCCTCTGGTTCGATTTTAAAAAACCCGGAAGCAAATGCTTTCGGGTTTTAGTTAACTAATCATTAATTGAAGCCACAGGCTCGCGGTTTGTAATTATCGTTACGCTTCCGCCGTGGTCGTTGAAATAATCTTCTATGTGAGCAATCTCTTCATTGTAATCATCATATTGTGTCGTACTGATATGATCGATGATAAAAGCATCTCCGCCTTCTGCGTGAATCCTGAAATTATCATCATAAATCATTTCGTAGCCGTACGTTTCACCGTTAATCTCGCACTGAATTACGGTCTTGTAATAGTTCGTATTCGAAGCCGCCTCATATCTTAAAAGAATCAGAGCACCAATGTACAGAAAGCATAAAAGAATAAATCCTACAATAACCGAAGCAATAATGATGATTATTCTCTTTCCGGTCTTTCTTTTACGCAAAGCCTGATTTGCAAGCTGCTCGTTTAATATTGCAAGCTGCTTTGCAATTTCTTCCATTCTCGGGTCGGTTTCTGTCGCGGCTTCATCAATTTTGCTGCCAAGCAGCGTGCTGACGGGGACCTCAAAAAGTTCCGAGAGTGAATTTAGCATTTCGGCATCGGGTACCGATATTCCTTTTTCCCATTTGGAAACGGTCTGTCTTACAACATTTAACTGCTGTGCTAATGTTTCCTGTGAGTAGCCTTTTTGTTTTCTTAAGATTTTAATGTTTTCTCCAAGCATAAGCTTTTCCTCCTGCGTTTTTTTGATAGCTCAATCTTATGGCTAAACACGCCATTGCCACAAGCAACGCATTTTAACATTCCATTATTTCTTAAGAACATTTGCAAATTCGAGCGCTTTTCCCATGTCTCCGTCGACTTTAAGTTTGCCCATGGTGAACGCAAGAACGGGATCGAGTTTTCCGTCAATAAGTTTGTTGAAATCTGTCAGGCTCATTGTAACCGCACAGTTTCTGTCATTATATTCGTAAGGCTCAACATTGATTTTTCCGTCTTTTACTTCCACATAAAAAACGCCGCCCTCTTTGCCGGTCAAATTAACCTGAACCGCAAGAAAGCCTCTGTTAGTTGCATCAACGCCTGATGCAATATTTCTTACCTTTTCAACTACTTCTGTGAATTTCATATCTTTCTCCTTTTAAGGTTATTGTCTTCGTTGTCTGAAAATCTCATACATCATAAGCGATGCGGCTACCGACGCATTTAAACTTTCTACTTCACCGCACATCGGAATAAATGCGGTATTATCACACTTTTCAATCGTGCTTTCCTTAAGCCCGTTTCCTTCATTTCCAACGAAAAAAGCAACCGGCTTTTTATAATCGTATTTATCATATGCTTTGGCTTTTTTATTGAGTGCCAGCGCGTAAGTTTCGATATTTTTTCTCCTAAAAGAATCAAACACCGAATCGATATCGACATAAGCAAATTTCATTCTGAAAACACTGCCCATGGTTGAACGGATTACTTTGGGATTATAAATATCCACGCAGTCCCTTGAAAGTAACAAACCGTTAACACCCGCGCCTTCTGCAGTACGTATAATCGTACCGATATTGCCCGGATCCTGAATGTTTTCAAGCACAGCTATTATAGGATTTTCGTCGGATAAAATATCTTCGACTGAAGATTCGCGAATTTTAATTACGGATAAGATTCCCTGAGGGGTAACCGTATCCGTAACCTTCTTAAAGACCGGTTCGGATAAAACTTCATATCCCGTCCGCTCTAATTTCTTTTTTGTTTCTGTATCAAAAGAATCGTAAGCACCTTCTTTTATATATACTTCGAGCACATCGCCCTTGGGTGCTTCGTTAAACATCTTGATGCCTTCGGCTACAAATTTGTCCTCAGAACGTCTGAATTTAGATTTTTGCATCAAGTTATCTATATATTTTATTCTGCCGTTACTTGCAGATGTTATCAAGTCTGTGTCCTCCGGAACTTGGAGATGTGTCCCCAAGTGGTAAAAAAAGCCAAAATAGAACCGTCCCCAAATGGTCGTTTTACATCGAAAGCATTTTGCTTACTCTGTATTCATATTCGGAAATTTCTTTCTGCATTGCGAGTGCTTCGTCGATATCGAAGTCCACGAACTCGCCCTTGCTGTGAGCAACCACTCTGTTGGTCTTGCCTTCGCAGAGAATTTCTGCTGCGTATGAACCCATAATGGATGCATAGAATCTGTCCTTACATGTGGGTGAACCGCCACGCTGCATGTATCCTAAAATAGTCGCTCTGGTTTCAATACCTGTTGCGGCTTCGATTCTTCTTGCCATACTGGTTGAATGACCGATACCTTCGGCATTGATAATGATATGATGTCTCTTACCCTTTTTTCTGTTCTGGATAATGTTGTTAATTATGGTCTGTTCGTTGTAATCGTATTTTTCGGGAATAAGAATATCCTCTGCGCCGTTTGCAATACCGCACCAGAGTGCAATATATCCTGCGTTTCTGCCCATAACTTCGATGATACTGCATCTCTCATGTGATGACGAAGTATCTCTTACTTTATCAATGGCTTCCATTGCAGTATTGATAGCCGTATCAAAACCGATTGTATAATCCGTACATGCGATATCAAGGTCGATTGTTCCGGGAATACCGATTGTGTTGATGCCGTGCTTTGAAAGCGCAAGCGCACCTCTGTATGAACCGTCACCGCCGATTACAACCACACCGTCGATATTGTGCTTTTTACAAACTTCAGCACCCTTAGCCTGGCCTTCTTCGGTCATAAATTCAGAACATCTTGCGGTTCCTAAAATCGTACCGCCTTCGTCGATAATATCGGACACACTGCTTCTGTTCATATCAACGATATCTTCAGCCAGAAGTCCCGCATATCCTCTCTTTATACCTTTAACAGCCACACCTTTGCAGATTGCCGTTCTTACCACGCCTCTTATGGCCGCATTCATTCCCGGTGCGTCACCGCCGCTTGTAAGAACACCGATAGTTTTAATCTCAGCCATTTTTATTCCTCCTTGATTATCTGACAACAACCGAACCCACGCCGAGTATTTCCTCAAGTCTTGCTACGAGCTTTTCGTCGGCATATACTCCGAGTTCTCTTTTCGTAATTGTTTTTAATTTATTCTCTTTGATAATGCGGATGTTCACATCATCAATTCCTCTGTGTTCGTTAAGGATATTATTAATCTTTCCCCATAACTCATTATACTTGTCCATATCGTCAAACTTCAACCATAATGTTTTGGGAACTTCCGTAAAAGAAGAGATTTCTTCGGCAATAAGCTTTGAATTTACGTCTTCTTCGGCTGATACCCTGCCTGATACAAACACAAGATTATCTTCAAGCAAATACTCTCTTAATCTCTCGTAAGCCTTCGGGAATACCATGATTTCGACTCTTCCGACCAAATCTTCGAGTTCGAAAATAGCCATGGTTTCTTTTCTCTTGGTGAGTCTGACATTTAAGTTTGTAACAATACCGCCGATTGTAACTTTCTTACCGTCGGGGATTTTGCTGCCCTGCAGTTCTTCAAGATATTCGAATTCGTCCGAAGTTGCAGTCACGTTCTTTTTCCAGATATCTTTTACGTCATCAAGAGGATGTCCCGAAATATATACTCCGAGCACTTCTTTTTCCATCTGAAGGATTTCATCCTTGGAAAAATCTTCAACGTTAGGAAGTTTTATTTCCATAGCTTTTCTTTCTTCCGTTCCAAGAATGTCAAAGATGGTCATCTGATTGGTATTAAGCTTTTTATTTTCCGCAGCCACATCATCCATGATTGCTTCATAAACCTGGATAAACTGTTTTCTGTTGCCACCCAAGCTGTCGAAAGCGCCTGCTTTTATGAAGTTTTCAATCGCACGCTTGTTGACTTCCTTGGCGCCTATACGGCGTATAAAATCGGATATGCTTTCGTATCTGCCGTTCTCTTCTCTCTCCTCTACTATACGGTCGATTACCTGGCTTCCGACATTCTTGATTGCATGAAGTGAGTAAATCAGTTTTCCGTCTTTTACGGTGAAATCATTCATTCCCTCGTTGATGTCGGGAGGAAGCACTTCTATGCCCATTTCCTTCGCGGAATTGATGTAATATGCCGTCTTAACGGGGTTATCAAGCGAGCAGGTGATAAGCGCTGCCATGTATTCAACGGGATAATAATATTTCATGTATGCCGTCTGGTAAGAAATAACGGCATATACCGCCGAATGGGATTTGTTGAAAGCATATTCGGCGAATTTCTGCATTTCCTTATATATCTGAACAGCTGCGCTCTCAGAAATCTGACGTTTGATACATCCGTCAATGTTGTGTTCTTCGTCTCCGTAAATGAACATTTTTCCGTACTTTTCCATATCAGCGGCTTTTTTCTTTGACATGGCTTTACGTACGTTATCGGAGTCTGACATTGAAAATCCTGCGAGATCTCTTACTATCTGCATTACCTGTTCCTGGTAAATCATACAGCCGTAAGTGGGCTCGAGAATAGGCTTTAATTCTTCGCATAAAAATCTAACGTCTTCGGGATTTTCCTTACACTTAATGTAGTTGTCTATGTACTGCATGGGACCGGGTCTGTAAAGTGCAATACCCGCCATTACGTTTTCAAGGTTCTTAGGCTTAAGTCTCTTCATAAAGCCTCTCATACCGCCGGATTCAAGCTGGAATATACCATCCGTGTCTCCGGTTCCGATGTATTCGTAAACCTTATCATCTTCCATGTTTATTTCTTCAAGTTTTATATCTATGCCTCTTGTGCGTTTAACATTCGCGCAGGCTTTTTCAAGCACGGTCAGGGTTCTTAGACTTAAGAAATCCATCTTAAGAAGTCCGAGAGATTCAAGCGTGGGAGCTTCATACTGTGTAACCAGAACATCGTCGGTTCCTTTTGCAAGAGGAACATATGTCTCAACTTCTTTGGGCGCAATAAGTACACCCGCGGGATGAACGGATGAATGTCTGGGCAGATGTTCAAGCTTCATTGACATGTCTACAACTTTGCGGACATTGTCATCGCTTTCGTACATTTTTTTAAGGTCCTGACTTACTTCAAGCGCAACCGCAAGCGTAACTTCTTTGGTCTCACCGTCATTGATTCTCGCAGGAATAGCCTTGGAAATTCTGTCGCCGATTTCGTAAGGAAGTCCCATAACTCTGGCTACATCACGAACCACACCTTTGGCTTTCAGAGTACCGAAAGTAATGATTCTCGAAACCTTTTCCTCGCCGTATTTATCTATTACGTAATCGATAACTTCGTTTCTTCTTTCATCACCGAAATCGATATCGATATCGGGCATGGTTACACGGCCGGGATTAAGAAATCTTTCAAAAATAAGACCGAATTTAATCGGATCGATATTCGTGATTTTAAGACAGTATGCAACGATACTTCCTGCGCCCGATCCTCTTCCGGGACCGACCATAATATCGTGATCTTTGGCGTATGCAATGAAGTCCATGACTATTAAGAAATAGTCTACAAATCCCATGTTTTCGATGACTGAAAGTTCGTAGTCCAGTCTGGCCTTTGCCGTACCGTCGTCATTCGGATATCTCTTCTTTAAACCTTCCTCGCAGATATATCTTAAGTAACTCTCCGAAGTAAATCCTTCGGGAACTTCGAAATGAGGAAGTTTGGGTGTTTTGTCTTCAAGATTGACATGGCATCTTTCTGCTATAAGCTGAGTATTGTCTATTGCTTCTTCGGCATACGGGAAAAGCTCGCGCATTTCGGCTTCGCTTCGAACATAAAACTGACCGTACTCATACTTCATTCTGTCGGTATCGGTTACTATTTTTCCTGTCTGAAGACATAACAAAAGATCGTGTGCATCTGCATCCGATGCATACGTATAATGAACGTCGTTTGTAGCAACGAGCGGTATGTTTAATTCTTTGGAAAGTCTGTAAATCTCGGGATTAATCTGTCTCTGTTCGGCGATTCCGTGATCCTGAATCTCAAGGAAATAATTGCCTTCTCCAAATATGTCGAGATACTCAAGCGCAACCTTTTTAGCCTCGTCGTAAAGGCCAAGCGTTAAGTTTACCGCTATCTCGCCCTGAAGGCAAGCGGAAAGACAGATAAGACCTTTGGAATATTTTCTTAGAACTTCTTTATCTACTCTGGGCTTGTAATAATATCCGTCCTTAAAGCCTATGGAAACAAGGCGCATCAGATTGTGATACCCCTCATCGTTTTCAGCTAAAAGAAGCAAGTGGAAATACTTATTTTCACCGGCCTCTTTGTTAAATCTTGAGCCCGGAGCCACATAGACTTCACAGCCGATAATCGGAACAATACCCTCTTTTTTCGCCTGATTGTAAAATTCAATACAGCCATACATCGTACCGTGATCAGTGATAGCAGCATGCGTCATGCCGAGTTCTTTGACACGCTTTAAATATTCTTTTATTTTGTTGCTGCCGTCCAAAAGACTGTATTCCGTATGGACGTGAAGATGTGTAAATGCCATTTTTTACCCCATTATCTTACTAAGATAAATTCAAGACTGACATAATAATTTTATCACAATAACCTCGAGTATAAAAGAAATATTACTCAGCTAATATTAATAAAAAAGCCATGGGTAATCACCCACGGCCTTTTTTTGATTATAGTCTGATATCTTCCAGATCGTCTTCTTTATGAACCTTTATGTAGATAATCGCGCCTACAAGAATCATAAGCATTATCGAAGCAAAAAGAATATATGGTAATTTGCTCTCGCCGGTTTTTAACGATTTGGCAGTCGAATTATTACCTCCTGCTCCCTTAATCTGCGTATCGATTGAGGTGACCGTTATATTTGATGTATCTTTATTATCGCTTGAATTCGATGATCCATCCAAATTGGAGCCGGTGTTCGTGTTCTTGCTTGCAGTACTTGTATTGTTTGAAGTGTTTGTATTACTTACAGTTGTGTTGCTTGGATTTGCGTTGCCCGGATTTGTGTTGCCTGGATTTGTGTTGCTCGGATTTGTGTTGTTTGCGCTTGATGTATTAATCTTTACAAGATGCTCACTCTTTTGTCCAAGACTTACATTAACAGTGCTTTCCTTACCTACTGTTACGGTAGCACCATCCGGTACGCTGACGATTTTAATATTATATTCTCCGACAGGTGAAAGATAAACATCATTTCCTTTTTTATCCTTAACAGTTTTTATATAATCTTTTACTTCACCGTCTGCATCGGTTACATATGTTTTCTTGCTTCCGTCAGGTTCTGTTACCTCAAGGCTCACACCCTTTACAGCTTTGCCTGTTTCTTCGTCCACTACTTTTATAAGTAATGCTCCGCCTTCAACCAGAGTAACTTTAGCGATATGTACAGTTTCGTTTCCTTGTGTTACCGAAACCTTTTCGGTTTTTCCTGTCGTGACATTATATCCGTCAGGTACTTCGGTTACCGTTATTTCATAAGTACCTACTGGAGTTTTATATTCACCGGAAGCTGTTTTGGAATACTCTTTAACCTCTCCGTTTTTGTCCGTAGTATAGTACTTGGTACTTCCATCCGGCTGCTTAACGGATACTTTGGCACCCTCTACCGGATTTCCGGTAACTTCATCCTCAACCTTAATTGTTAAACTTCCGGTTTCTTCAACATAGAATTCATATTTTGTTGTATTTCCGTTTGTTACAGCCTTTTTCTGGCTTGCTTCTCCAAATACATGGTAGTTAGCAGGAGCTTCGATTGATACCTTATAATCTTTGGCTTCAAGATCGCTCTTTTCGACCCTTCCTGCTTCACCCGTTGTTCCAAGCTCAACGCCATCTAAAAATACTTTTACTCCTTCTACAAGGTCTGTTGTACCTTTCTTGTATACAATTACCTCGATAGCACCTTTTTCAGGTGTGACTGTCTCTTTTTCAACATAGAAGATATATGTTGTAGTATTACCGTTTGTTACGGTATCAGTCTTACTTGATTCTCCCGATACTTTGTAATTATCGGGGGCAACAACAGATACCGTATA
>JAEEOJ010000113.1 GCA_016284175.1 Lachnospiraceae bacterium
TCTTCGGTAATGTAGTACTGAACGGTCTCTCCGCAGAAAAGAATGAAGGACTTTACAAATATACCGCTGTAAAGATGCGTCATCTCTTCTTTTCTGTACTCGGTTGCAACTCCGTCATCATGCTCGATGCAGTAATGAATGACTACATGGCCCTTGGGATTTCCTTTATATTCAACAAACGAATAATCAGAATAACTCTGAAGCTTATTAACGATGGGTAAGAACGCCATGAAGAACGGGAAACATACACGTCTTTCAAGTTCTTCGTTTACAAGCTTTTCGATTATGTCAATATTCCATTTATCTTTGGATGCGAATGAATAGTACTTAAGGATTGCAAGTTTGGTAACTCTGTTAACCGGCTCGTCATCTCTAAGTAGTCTTTCAATGCGGTCAAAGATGTAATCGTCGGTTATTGTGTCTTTTACGAAGTAATCATAAGCACACTGTGCAAGGAATGCTTTTTCAAGTCCGAGTGTACCCTGCATTTCAACGAATGCGTCAAGATATTTAATCTTATCTGCGCAGAATGCATTCGTGAAAAGAAGCTGAATGATTATGTTTTCAATTAAGATATAAGTATCGAGGCCGAAGGATTCGCAGTCTTTGTAAAGGCTCTTTAATTCTTTTACGCTGCCTCTGAAATGCTGCTCGAGATACGCTAAAATATTTCCGTCGTACTTGCCTTCCCTGTAAACATACTGTGCATAGGAAATAAGCTGGTCGTTCTCTTCAAAGTCCGTTCTCTCAAGGAGTCTCGATACAAGGCGAAGCACGCTCTTAATTTCCACATGCTCGGGACCGAATGTATCAAGTACGGAGAACGCTGTATCATACATACCTCTTGCAATTAAGATCTGTAAGAAAGTACCCTTCTCGTCGCCTTCGAAGATTTCGGGCTTAACATTGTTTAATATATCTTCAAGCTCTGCATAATAATCATTGTCAAAATAGAACTTAAGCAGTCCTTTTACGATTGTCTTTTTGTATGAGAACGTGATGACGTCCGAATGAAGGAGTCGCTCGTAATCAAATACATTGTCCTCGGTCACAAGGTCGTAAGAATATGCACTCTCTACCCTGCACATGATAAGTCCAATCTTGTCGGAAACAAGATGTGCAATCTTCTCAAGAAGCATCGGATTGTTAAGAATTGCTTCGGAAACATTTTCTTCGGGAACAACCTCTCTGTTTCCATGGATGTCCTCATAAAAGAGTCGATACTCTCTCGAATAAATCGGACAGTAAACTAATCCGTTTTCGGGAGAAAATCTCTGCTCGCCGATAATCTTGTTGTGTAAAAGAACTACTCTTCTGACACCTTCGGGAACTTTTACTCTTCTTACAAACTGAAGAGTTACACATTCGTTGGCGTTGTCCTCGTTTACAAAATCAGGATTAAGAACTTTGGCGTAAATGTATAATAAATCTTCGTTAATATGCTTTTCTTTTAACTGCTCTTTTGCAAAAGCCTCAAGTGTTTCTCTGTATGAAACGGCGATTTCAGGATATTTGGCTTTTCTCGTAAGAACGTTTCTGTAAAGGAAAGCTTTCTTTCTGTAATCAAGGTCATTCTGGTATGCAAAATACATCATGACCATCTGAGGCAGATCTTTCTCGTAATCAAGAGGCAGGCTGTCCATAAAGAACTCGTAGAGTCTTGTGATTCTAAGTTCCGATTCAACGCCCAGCAAATACCAGCCGAAGTATTCTTCGCCGACTTTATTGCCTTTTACGAGGTAGGAAACAATTGTATTTAAGAGTTCTTTGCTCGGCATATATGCGTACTGGTATTTTAAGATATCAAACCAGATCTGCTTGTATTCTTTCTGTCTTGAAACAAAGAACTGAATTCTCTCGCCTAAATTTGCACTAATTGCCTTGTGCTTAAGGCCGAAGCGAAGAACTGATTCTTCATAGTCTTCAAGCTTCATTAAAAGCGAAGGATTTTCATTGAAAATATTAAGACCTTCGATGTATAAAAGAGGCGAATTGTTGCCGTATCTGTACTGCTCTACGAGGAACTCGAGTTTCTTTTCTTTTCTCTGATAGAAATCTTCGGTAAGGTAAATAATCAGCCATGAAAGAACCGAATTACCCATGTCTTTTGAGTAGAATTTCTTAATCTTTCTTAAGGACTTGTTTACGATATCAGCATCCTTTGAAAGAAGGCTTGTGATATAGAAATAATATCCGTATGTTTCGTCGGATAATTTTTCGCTTTCTATGATTGAATCAACGCTTTCAAGAATTCTGAATGCATCTCTTTCTCTTTTACTGATAATGAAAATCTGCGCTTTGAAAAGTGCCGCGATTATCTGATGCTCATTGGTACCGTTAATCTTCTCTGCGATTGCAAGGCTCTTTTTAAAGAATTCTTCCTCGGAAATACGGTCGAGCGAGAACTCGATGTAAAGTCTCATAAGAGCATCAAGTGACTGCTTGAACATAAAATTCTCATGCTTTGTAACGTCTTTTCTGTCGTTATCTACAATAACCGATACCTTGAAAGTTTTCTGAGGTGTTTCGATAATGACTGCGCCGTAATTTCTGCCGGGTTTTAAGAACTCGGGAATAATCTTAACGTCGATATCAAGTTTGTCGCTTTCGAAATCATCTCCCGAATAATGGCTGCAGGGAACAAATACAAAATTACCCTCGGTCTTGATGTCTACATTGACATAGCCCCAGGTGTTCTTTTTAAGAGTAATCTTCTTTGCTGCTTCGCCGGTCGGATTGACGATGTTAATCTCGGGAGTTTCAAGCGTGTATGTGATTCTGTCTTTTTTCTTAATTGCAACAAGGAATTCATCGATGTTCTGTTCGTTTAAAACATTCTCTGACAAACCTCTGTAAAGACTCTTGTACTGTGCATCGTTTCCGGAAATGATGGATACGAAATCATTCGAATAAAAGACATTAACCGCTTCGTTCCAGTTACTTCTTGCAAGATTTGCAAAATGGAAAAGATTTTTAATATGTCCGAGAGTCGAATTGATGTATTCGGTCTCTCTGATACAAATAAAAGGAAGAGTGTATTCTCCTTTGTTGGTAAGAAGAATAAACTCTCCCTTTGAATAGTCGTCTGATTCCATCCCTTTGGGATCGAACACAAATTCAATGGTAGCTTCAAATCCTCGAAACTGAGGATTTAAAACTTTCATTCTGGGATTATTGGAGTGGCAAACTCCTAAAATAGGTGAATCGCTCTGTACATAAAGGGTAAAAGAACCATTTCTCTCTTTGTCATCAACAAAGACAAACTCTATTCTTTCGGTCGAAAAAGTAACATTCCCGTCATGAACGGAAAAGTCAAAATTTTCTTCAGCCATTGAAAGTACAGTTCTTTTCACGAATTCCACCTCACACGAAATCTTAGATTTCTTTTAATGCCGCTGTCAGATCATCAAGCCAGTCGCCTTCATAAAGTTCTATCATTCCCTTATCCGCTGCTGCAGTAAGCTTGGGATTAACGGGTATTCTTGCGATGTTCTGTATGTCGTATTTCTTAGCGATTTCTTCAATCTTTGAATCGCCGTAGATAAAATGTTTCTTGCCGCAGTCAGGACATTCGAAATATGACATGTTTTCTACAAGGCCGAGCACGGGGATCTTCATAAGGTCTGCCATCTTTACAGCCTTTTCGACTATCATTCCTACGAGTTCCTGAGGAGAAGCAACTACGATGATGCCGTCAATGGGAATTGACTGGAATACTGTAAGAGGCACATCTCCTGTTCCGGGAGGCATATCGATAAAGAGAAAATCTTTGTCGCCCCAGATAACATCTGTCCAGAACTGTGTAACTGTACCTGCGATAACAGGACCTCTCCATACAACGGGATCTGTATCGTTTTCAAGAAGGCAGTTGATGGAAATAACATCCATATCAAGTTTGCTTCTAACAGGGAAAATACCCTGTTCGCTGCCTTCGCATTTAGCTGTTAAACCGAACATTCTCGGAATTGAAGGACCTGTGATATCGGCATCCATGATACCAACCTGATATCCTTCTCTTTTCATATTCACGGATAAAAGTGAAGTAACAAGCGACTTTCCTACTCCGCCTTTACCGGATACAACAGCTATTACTTTTCTTATGTGACTAAGTTCGTTGCAGGGCTGAAGCAAACTCTCCTGAGTTCTTTCGCCGCAGCTGGCCGAACATGTTGAACAATCATGTGTGCATTCGCTCATTTTATAAAACTCCTTTGTACCTCACGTTATCCCGCTCACGCTTGTTAGAAGATACGCTCTTGCTTTTGTTGTAAGAGACTCTATTGCTCTTGTTGGAAGAAGCGCTCTTGCCTTTGTTGGAAGGCTATTAGGCGGAAATTTTATGAGGATTTGATTTTTTGCATATATATAGTATGCATTATCGATTTATTATACTATATTTGCTATGTTTATGTAAAGAATTTAATGCTTTCTTCACTATATTTAGTTTTTTACCGGTGTATTTGTGATTTCTGCATTTCACCCGTAATTTTTCTCTTGTGTTTAACTGAATTTACGGGTGTATTTGCACTTTCTTCTGTTTCACCCGTAAATTTTCTTTTATGTCTAGCAAAAATTACGGGTGTTTTTAACTTTCATGCATTACACACGTAAATTTCATCTTATTGCCTTTCAAAACTACGTGTGTTTTTTAACCTTCTTGCATTTCACACGTAGTTTTTCTCTTATGTTCATCTAAATTACGGGCCTAATCAAGTTTTCTCGTTTTTAGCCCGTAAATTCTGGCATTTGCTTTGCAAAAATTACGGGCCTAATCAAGTTTTCTCGTTTTTAGCCCGTAAATTCCCGCATTTGCTTCGCAAAAACTACGGGCCTAATCAAGTTTTCTCGTTTTTAGCCCGTAAATTATCGCATTTGCTTCGCAAAAACTACGGGCCTAATCAAGTTTTCTCGTTTTTAGCCCGTAAATTCTCGCATTTGCTTCACAAAAACTACGGGCCTAATTAGGTTTTCTTGTTTTTAGCCCGTAAATTATCGCATTTGCTTCGCAAAAACTACGGGCCTAATCAAGTTTCCTCGTTTTTAGCCCGTAATTTCTCGCATTTGCTTCGCAAAAACTACGGGCCTAATTAGGTTTTCTTGTTTTTAGCCCGTAAATTATAGCATTTGCTTTGCAAAAACTACGGGCCTAATTAGGTTTTCTTGTTTTTAGCCCGTAATTTCTAACTTTTCAGCTCATAAAAGATACGATCCCGCCTACGAAACCTGGCTGCCCGTATAGAGCTGATAATATCTGCCCTTCTGTTCGATAAGATCGTCATGCGTCCCGCGCTCTCCAATC
>JAEEOJ010000002.1 GCA_016284175.1 Lachnospiraceae bacterium
CGTAGGAGTTTGGGCCGTGTCTCAGTCCCAATGTGGCCGTTCACCCTCTCAGGCCGGCTACTGATCGTCGCCTTGGTGGGCCGTTACCTCACCAACTAGCTAATCAGACGCGGGTCCATCTTACACCGATAAATCTTTTCACACTGTATCATGCGATACCGTGCGCTTATGCGGTATTAGCAGTCATTTCTAACTGTTATCCCCCTGTGTAAGGCAGGTTACCCACGCGTTACTCACCCGTCCGCCACTAAGATATTTCAAGATTTGACGAATCGCATCAGCGAAATATCTTCGTTCGACTTGCATGTATTAAGCACGCCGCCAGCGTTCATCCTGAGCCAGGATCAAACTCTCTATAAAAATATGTTTGAATTTAATCCGTCCCGAATAAACTGCTTAGCTTATTCTTAACGTTTACTTTAGGTTTTCTTTCTCTGAAATTTACTCTCCATCTTTTATGATGGTTTTTAGAATTTTCAGGGTTGCATTGCTGTTTATTTGTCAAGGTTCTTTGTTGCTGCCTTTCTTGACGGCAACGAAAAGATTCTATCACTACCGCCAACGCTTGTCAACAACTTTTTTCAATATTTTTCCGCCTTTTTTAGAGGCGGTGGAATTTTATTTTAACATTGCCTATTTTCATTGTCAATAAATAAGAAATAAAGAGTATAAAAAAACCACTTATAATGAAATAAGTGGTAATTTTCAAACGGAGAAAGAGGGATTTGAACCCTCGCGCCGGTCACCCGACCTACACCCTTAGCAGGGGCGCCTCTTCAGCCTCTTGAGTATTTCTCCAAAGTCTTAAGTCTAACGCTTACCAATATGTGTAACGCACTTTTAAATGACGCAAGTGTTATTATAAATGGACGCCTGTCTTTTGTCAACCAAAGTTTACGACTCGGGCGCTTCAATCTTTACTTCTTCAAGTCCGAGTTCTTCCGCGGTATAGTTGCTGCCCTTTGTGACCTTTAAAAGTTCTTTCATATATTTAAAAGCTGCATCCTCGCCTTCGTTGGCCATGGTCGTCAATGCTTTCTCTAATACAGCTCTGGTATCTTTGTTCATTATAATAAGATGTCTTGCCCTGCTGTAATAATTCCACGCATCGGCCTGAGTGTATTCGTCGCGGTTATAAGCAATGCATGCTGCATATCTGTCTGCAACCATTTCAGCCACATACTTAAGAGGCATTCTGCAGCCGAAAGCATATTCGTCGCTCGATGAGGAATAATCAATCCAGTATTCGAAGTGATGTTTGTTTCTTCCTTTATGATGAAGCCAGGCATAAGAAGCACCGTTAATCTTTCTGTCAACGGCGTTCGGCGATAAGCGTCCGGAATAGTATTTTACGCTGGGTGCGAATTCGGTAAGCGAGAACTTGCTCATATCATGGAAGAGCCCCTGATAGTAGCGGCCCATTTTAAAACAGGCTCTGCAAACATATCGTTTATGTTTTAAAACTGTACCGAGATGTCCGAAGAACCTTTGGAAAAAATTCTTTTCTTTATATAAATAGTATTTTTCTTCCTGAGTCATATTGTTATTTGTAGAGGCAGTTGCCCTTTGAGTCTGCGACAACTATTACGGGGAAATCTTTTACTTCGAGTTTTCTGATGGCTTCAGTACCGAGATCGTCGTAAGCCACCACTTCACTTTTTACGATGGATTTGGAAAGCAGTGCTCCCGCACCGCCTACTGCTGCGAAGTATACGCTCTTGTTTCTGACAATCGCATCCATTACGGCCTGGGTTCTTTTGCCCTTGCCAATCATTGCGCCGAGTCCCAGATCAAGAAGACCGGGTGTGTATTTATCCATACGTCCGGCTGTGGTAGGACCTGCGGAACCGATAACTTTGCCCTCTCTGGCGGGCGAAGGTCCCATGTAGTAAATAATCTGGTCTTTAATATCTATAGGAAGAGACCCATTCTTGTCGAGGCTCTCCTGCATTCTTTTATGAGCTGCATCGCGGGCGGTGTAAATGGTACCTGTAAGATATACGTAATCGCCTGCTACAAGTTCGTGTTTTGTGTTATCGTCCATCGGGACTGTAATGTTCTTGGTCATTTTATCTCCGAAACTAAATAGTTCTTTCTATATGTCTGTTAACGTGACAGCAGATATTTACAGCTACGGGAAGTCCCGCAATATGTGTGGGATATCTTTCGATGTTAACTGCCAATGCGGTTACGCTTCCGCCTAATCCTGCGGGACCGATTTCAAGCGCATTGATTTTCTCAAGCATTTCCTCTTCGAGTTCTTTTATATAAGGAACATCCGAATGTGTGCCTGTTTTTCTTGTGAGCGCATGCTTGGACATAAGTGCGCACTTTTCAAATGTACCACCGATACCTACACCGATTACCATGGGAGGGCATGCGTTGGGACCCGCATCCTTTACTGCGGAAAGAATTGCGTTCTTAACGCCTTCGATACCGTCGGCGGGTTTTAACATGTAGACCTTGCTCATGTTTTCGCTGCCGAAGCCCTTAGGTGAAATAGTAATCTTAACTTTATCGCCGGGAACAATAGAGTAATGAATTACTGCAGGTGTATTGTCCTTGGTGTTGTTTCTGATAATCGGATCGTCTACAACAGATTTTCTTAAATATCCTTCGACATAACCTTTTCTCACACCTTCGTTAATCGCATCTTCAAGGTTACCGCCTTCGAAATGAACTTCCTGACCGATTTCCATAAAAACAACTGCCATTCCCGTGTCCTGGCAGATAGGTATCATTTCTTCTTTTGCGATAACGAGGTTTTGCTTTAGCTGATCGAGGATCTGTTTGCCGAGCTCTGAGTTTTCTTTATTAAAAGCATCGTCGAGAGCACATCTCATATCCTCGGAAAGATTGTGATTTACTTCAATGCACATCGAAGCCACGGCTTCGATTATTTCTTTTACGTTTATTTCACGTATATTACTCATCATTGTCATCCTTTTTCGCTTCGGTATATAAATACTGGCCGTTGCGCTTTGTGGTAGGTCCGTAAGTGATTGCGTTTACGGGGCAGCGATGGAGGCATCCAAGGCAGAGGCTGCACTTTTTGTTAACCCATACGGGCTTGCCGTAATCCATCGAAATGGCCTGAGTCGGACACTGCTTTGCGCAGATGCCGCAGCCTATACAGTCTTCGGAAACCTTAAAAGGCGAAGTTGTTCTGGTAAGATTGTAAGCCACTCTGGTAACTTTTGAAGCGGGCCAAACTCCGCGCAGATGATTATGGTATCCGCCGATTTTATTGTTGATTAAAAAGAGAACGTTTTTGAGTTCTTCTTCAGCTTTATGATTCTTGGCTGCATTTTTGTCGGAATTTTTTACGTTAAAAACAAGCGTATAGTTATCCACCATTCTTAAGGAGAATGATGCATTAAGGCCAATGCCTCTTTTAGCAAGAAGCTTGGAAAGCTGTATGTCGGCGCCACCGGTTGCAACACCGCAGGTAGCTACCGAGTATGAATAATGCTTTCCGTATTTTTCTATGGACAGTGATTTTACGAATTCTTCGACAACCGAAGGAAGACTCCAGTAGTAGATGGGATATACAAATCCGATTCTTTCGCCTTTTTTAAGCTTGAAATCAAACTGCATTTTTTTAACGCAGTCAGCCATCGATACAACCTGTTCGCCGGTTTTCTTTGCAATTTCGTCTGCCACATGTTTGCTGTTGCCTGTAGCTGAAAAATAAAAAATCATAATTGTCCCTCTCTAAATTGTAAGACACTTTTCCCGTCTATTATAAAACAGGAAAAGTGTCTTGTCATTAAAACATTAAAATACAAATATTGCGGCGCCGTATGAAGGTAAGTCGAATTCGATATGATAAGGTCTGCCGTCGCACTCGCCCTCTTCCGCGGTAATAACCGTAGGAATGTCTCCGCCGTTTCCGCCGAATCTCTTTTCGTCGCTGTTAAGAAGGAGTTTGTATTTGCCCTTGTTCGGAACGCCTACCCAGTAATTGTTTCTTCTCATGGGTGTCATGTTAAGAATTACGAGGATGGAGTTCTTGCCGGTTGAACTCTTTCTTAAGTAGCTGTAAATACTTCTGTCGGCATCGTCTGCGTTAACCCATTCGAAACCTTCCCAGCTAGCATCAAACTCATATAGAGCAGGGTATTTACGGTAAATCTTTAAGAGCTCTTCGGTATAATCAAGCATGCCTCTGTTTAAGTGGTTTTCAAGAAGGAACCAGTCAAGTTCTCTCTCTTCGCTCCACTCTCTTTCCTGGCCAAATTCCTGGCCCATGAAGAGAAGCTTCTTGCCTTCATGTGTGAACATGAATGTGTAGCCTACACGGAGGTTTGCATATTTATCAATCTGATATCCGGGCATCTTATTAACCATTGAACACTTAAGATGCACTACCTCATCATGCGAAAGAGGAAGGATATAATTCTCTGCCGAATTGTAGCTCATTGCAAAGGTGAGCTTGTTGTGATTGTTCTTTCTGAAATAAGGATCCAGCTTCATGTATTCGCAGAAATCATGCATCCAACCCATATTCCATTTGAAAGAAAATCCGAGTCCGCCGTCTTCGGGAGCAGCCGTAACTTTAGGCCATGCCGTAGATTCTTCAGCGATGGTACATACTCCGGGGAAGCCGCCTCTTATGACAGAATTCAGATGTTTGAAGAATTCGATGGCTTCGAGGTTTTCGTTTCCGCCGTATTTGTTGGGAACCCATCCGCCCGCCTGTTTGCCGTAATCAAGATAAAGCATTGAGGCAACCGCATCCACGCGAAGACCGTCGATGTGATACTCTTTTATCCAGAACAAAGCATTGGCGATAAGGAAGTTTCTGACTTCGTTTTTACCGTAGTTAAATATCTTGGTGCCCCAGTCAGGATGTTCGCCGAGTCTGGGATCGGGATGTTCGTAAAGACATGTGCCGTCAAAATCTGCAAGGCCGTGCGCATCTCTCGGGAAATGAGCAGGAACCCAGTCAAGGATGATACCGATGCCGTTTTTATGAAGAGTATTTACCAGATACTGGAAATCTTCGGGCGAGCCGTATCTTGATGTGGGTGCATAATAACCCGTTACCTGATAGCCCCATGAGCCGTCAAAAGGATGCTCTGCGATGCCCATCAGTTCGATGTGTGTATATTTTAAAGCCTTTAAATATTTTACAATTCTGTCGGCAAAATCTCTGTATGAATAGAAGCCGTCCCTGTCGGGAATAGGATGTCTCATCCATGAACCGATATGACACTCGTAAATAGCCATGGGCTCTTTGAAAAGATTCTTGGTCGCACGTGAGTTCATCCATACGGTGTCGGACCACTTAAAATCGGAAATATCCGTAACAACGGAAGCAGTTCCCGGTCTTAACTCTGCAGCGTTTGCATAAGGATCCGCTTTGTAAAGCTTCTGTCCGCTCTCAGTTAAAATTAGGAATTTATACATATCACCCTTTTTAACATTCTTGATAAAGGTGGTATAAATTCCTATTTCTCCCATTCTTTCCATGGGATACTGATTTTCCTGCCATCCGTTAAAAGAACCGATGACATATACTTCTTTTGCATTGGGCGCCCATACAGCAAAGAAAACTCCCTGCTTGCCGCCCCTGGTAGTTATATGGGCACCGAGTTTTTTGTAAATATCGTAATGTGTTCCTTTACCGAAAAGATACGCGTCGTCTTCGGATATAAACACGTTTTCCTCTTTAGCCATTAAGCCAACCCCCAAATATTAATCAAAATCTTTTTCGCGAAGCATTACCATGCCGTTCTCGTCGATTAAATTGTTGGACATTTTTCTGAAGAGGTTTGACACTCTTCTCTTCTTGTTGTTTTCGATGGCTTCGTCTACAATCTCTTTGACTTCGGCGATGGTTACCGAATGATTGCCTGCCTGAGCTTCACGGACTCTCTTGTGGAATGCCATGTTGGCAAATCCGTCGTCGATGGAGTAGCCGAGATTATTGGCATACTTCATACCGTAATCAACCAGAGCCGCTTCGCTCATTGCGATAACATTAATCTTTATATTAAAGTAATCGGTTAATGTGCGCTGTCTGTTAACCAGCTTTTTGATTTCTGCTCTGGTATCCACAAGGAAAATGAGGATTCCTCTCTCTTCCTGGTTGATTCCCTGTGTCAGTTTAATAAGTGCGTTGTTGGAGAGCTTGTTGGCATCCGTGATTACAAGTGCACCGTTATTTAATCTGTCGAGAATCTCGGGTATATTCTTTACGTTAAAATCTGTAGCATCAATTCTGGACATAGCGCCGGAGAAATTGACATCTGCAAATTTTACGAATTTTACGATCGACTTTGCAAGAGCAAAACCGCTCTCTGTATTGTCCGTTGTGATAAGAACGTTGCCTACGTATGCAGCAAGGGAAATGTTCTCAAGCGCATTGGCAATCTGTGTTCTCATTGAACGGGGATGTAAGAACTGCGAGAAAAGTTTTCTTTCTTCGGGACTTAAATCTTTTACGCCCTCTGTTTCCTTTTCGTCCTCTTCCTCGTCGTATGTATCTTCTTTTTCAGGCTCTTCTTCAGTTTCTTCGGAAACTTCTTCTTTTTCCGCCTTTGCTACCTTTTCTTCCTTAACGGGAGCTGCAAGCATTTCTTCTTTTATCTCGGGAATAACCTTGGTTGCGCCGAGGGCAGTCTCTTCGGGAGAAGCAACAATTTCTTCTTCCCCGGCATCGACTACTTCTTCGCTGAATTCGATTTCATCGCCTTCTGCAACTTCTTCAGCTTCTTCAGCTGTCTCATCGACAACTTCTTCAGCCTCCTCAGATGCTTCTTCTACTACTGCAGCCACTGCTTCTTCAGCTTCGATTTCAGCAAATTCGGGCTCGTCTGTTTCAGGCTCTTCTGCAGGCTTTTCGTTTAAAATAACTTCCGGCATTTCGCTCTTTGCTTCGGAAATCATTTCCTCTATGGATTCCTGAGACATCTCGGCGAACTCGTCATCAAGATCCGCAACTTCTTTCCAGATGCTGCCGGGCTCTTCCTCGGGCTCTTCCTCGACTTCTTTTTTCTTTTCGAAAATCTTTCCTGTGGATTCTATGAAATCCTCATGGATGCTCTTTCTTAAGTTCTGGGTATTTCTTTCTTTTATCTTGGACCAGTCGGAAAGAAGATCGTCCATTGTAATCTGGCCGGGAATAGTATCGTCTTCGTAATCGTCAAATGACGCATCAGAGAATGAAACCTGTCCGTCCTCGTCCTTGTATAAACGGTCACCCATTTTTTCAAGTTCGGGATTTCTCTTTTTCTTGGGAGGCTTAACCTCTTTCATATCGGGATCTGCAGACGTAGGCATATCATACTGTGTAAAGCTGATATCTGCTGTCTTGTCTGAGAAGAATACTTCCTGCATGCTGGGCGGAACCGTCTGCTCCAGAGACTTTGTATTGAACTCGGGTCTTTTTCTTCTGACGGGAACATCGTCTTCGGATTTGAGTGTCTGAATATCTTTTGCAAGATTGTTCTGGAGATTGAGCGCACTCATATCCATTGTATTCATAAGCTTTACGTTTCCTGAACTTTCGGAAGATTCTCCGTCACCGATTCCGAGACTTAACTTTCTTAAAAGAAGTTCCTGCTCTTCCGTAAGAGGAACACAGCTTCTCTTAAGCTCAAGTGACTTTTTCGCATATTTGCCGTCGTCACCAAATAAAAGAACGAGCTCGTCGCATTCTGCGGCACATTCTGCGTACTGTCTTGCCTGGTTGTAAAGTTTGGCAAGCTCGTATCTGAACTGCTCTGCAGCGGGCTCTTTTTTCTTTAATTCAACAAGTATATCGATCTTTTCCGTTACGGGAAGATCGTAAGCAAGCGCTCTTTTATATTTGAGCGCATCATAATGCCAGTCGCTTCTGTCTGTCATGCTCTGGTATCTGTCTAAATAAACCTGAGCTGTAACGACATCCTTGCTTTCAAAATATGTCTCGCAGAGAAGATAAACAATCTTCTTGTTGTTGGGCTTTTTGTTATGCGCCATCTTAAGGATATTAACCGCATCGTCGTAACGGCGGGTCCTTCTGTACGCTTCTGCAGCCTGAATAAGGCGCTTAATATCCTCTTCCTTACGCCAGTCAACTTTATCTACAAGATATACGGCATCATTATATCTGCCGGCTTTCATCAGTTTTTCAATTTGTTCACAATGAAGTCTGCTATCAGATTTATCCAAAACAACCACCTCGTATGCTTATCAAAAATAAT
>JAEEOJ010000114.1 GCA_016284175.1 Lachnospiraceae bacterium
GAGGCCGTGGGTTCGAGTCCCATTACCCACCTTATACTGGGCTATCGCCAAGCGGTAAGGCACAGGACTTTGACTCCTGCATTCGCTGGTTCGAATCCAGCTAGTCCAGCTTTAACAGAAAAATTAATATGGGCCATTAGCTCAGGTGGTAGAGCACTTGACTTTTAATCAAGTTGTCCGGGGTTCGAGTCCCCGATGGCTCAGTTAAGGAAGATTCGTATCTACGAATGCAGATACGGATTTTTCTTTTATGTAGACAAGGTTAATTTAAAGCTTATTCGGTTATCAGGATGGAAAACGTACAAGAAAACAAAATGGGCGTTATGCCCATGAACAAACTTTTAATTAATATGTCGCTTCCGATGATGGCATCGATGCTTGTGCAGGCTCTTTACAATATCGTTGATTCCATCTATGTTTCGCGTATTCATCAGGACGCTCTTACGGCATTAAACCTCTGCTTCCCTATTCAGATGCTCGTTATGTCTTTCGGAATGGGTATGGCTACCGGTGTAAATGCACTTGTATCCAGAGCACTCGGTGAGAAGGATAATGAACGTGCAGATAAGGTTGCAATGAACGGAGTATTCCTTTCAATCTGCAGCGCGGTAGTTTTCTTCTTATTCGGCCTTTTCCTCGTAAAACCATATTTTGCGATTCAGAATACAAATACTCAGCAGATAAAGGATTTCGGAATTCAGTATCTTTCAATTAACTGCATGCTTTCGATTGCACTTTATATGCAGATTATATTCGAAAGACTCTTACAGTCCACAGGTAAAACTTTCTATTCAATGATTACCCAGGGTGTAGGCGCGATTACAAATATCATCCTTGATCCGATTCTTATCTTCGGACTTCTGGGAATGCCCAAACTCGGTGTAAGAGGTGCGGCAATTGCGACTGTATTCGGACAGCTTCTTGCAGCAATTCTTGGTATCATATTAAACATAACGAAGAACAAAGAGCTTACTCTTAAATTAAAATATATCAAACCGAATCTTAAGTTAATCGGAAACATTTATTCAATCGGACTTCCTTCAATTATTATGATGTCCATAGGTTCCGTAATGAATGCCGGATTAAATCATATTTTATTAGGATTTTCCGATACGGCTGATACGGTATTCGGTGCATATTACAAGATTCAGAGCTTCTTCTTTATGCCTGTATTCGGACTTAACGGAAGTATAGTTCCCATCGTCGGATACAACTTCGGCGCAGGCAAGAGAAAAAGACTTCTTAAGGCTGTAAAGCTCGGCATAATATATTCTGAAGCGCTGCTGTTTCTTGGCGTGCTTGCATTCGAATTTGTACCCAATCTTCTTTTGATGATATTTGCACCTACGGAAGAAATGCTTAAACTCGGTACAATCGCTTTCAGAATAATCGGTATTCATTTTCCGATAGCGGCCGTATGTATTATCCTCGGAACTGTATTCCAGGCTTTAAACCACGGAATGTACTCAATGTGGGTATCCGTTGCAAGACAGCTTCTTGCGCTTCTTCCCGCAGCATTCCTTTTATCCCTCACGGGAAACGTAAACTTGGTATGGTTTGCATTCCCGATTGCTGAGGCGGTTTCGCTTATAATGACTTTGATCTTTTATTCAAAGGTTTATAAAAAGACGATACTTAATATTCCAAATAATGAGTAGTGTGTAGTATAATATGCTGCAGGCGGATATGGCGGAATTGGCAGACGCGCCAGATTTAGGTTCTGGTGGGAGACCGTGCAGGTTCAAGTCCTGTTATCCGCAGTTAATTTTTTAAAAACACAGGAGGCAATGAAATGAGAACGAAAATCAAGCAACTGTTTAGAAACACGTCCGAATATGCTTCAAAAGAAGTGACGATATGTGCATGGGTTCGTACTAACAGAGCACAGTCGCAGTTCGGATTTTTAAATGTAAATGACGGATCTTTCTTCGATAATTTACAGGTGGTATACGAACAGAATCTTGATAATTTTGACAGCATTTCAAAGATAGGCGTAGGCGCATCCGTTAAGGTTGTAGGAACTGTTGTCCTTACACCCGAGAACAAGCAGCCTTTTGAAGTTAAGGCTTCAAGCGTGGAACTTTTAGGAGACTGTCCCGAAGATTATCCTATTCAGCCTAAAAGACACACAAGAGAATATTTAAGAAGCGTTGCACATCTGCGTCCGAGAACAAATCTTTTCTCTGCTGTATTCAGAGTAAGAAGTGTTGCTGCAATGGCTATTCATTCATATTTCCAGGAGAGAGGATATCTTTACGTACATACTCCTCTTATTACATGTGCTGACTGCGAAGGTTCGGATCAGATGTTTAAGATTACTACACTTAACATGAACAACCTTCCTTTAACAGACGACGGAAAAGTTGATTTTAACAAAGACTTATTCGGCAAGCAGGCTTTCATCACAGGCTCAGGACAGCTTCAGGGTGAAACTTTTGCCATGGCATTCGGAGATATCTATACATTCGGTCCCACATTCAGAACAGAGAATTCAAACACCCAGACACATGCAAACGAATTCTGGATGATTGAGCCCGAGATGGCATTCTGCGATCTTGAAGGACTTATGGATATCGAAGAGGAAATGCTCAAATACGTTGTTAAGTACGTATGCGAGAAATGTCCCGAAGAAATCGATTTCTGTGACAAGTTCGTATCCCAGGGCCTTAAGGCTAAGTTAAACGACATCATCAATGCGAAGTTCACAAGAATTTCCCATCACGATGTAATCGATATATTAAAGAAAGCTGACGTTAAGTGGGAGTTTGAGCCCGATTACGGCGAGGACATCGCAAAAGAGCATGAGAAATATATCGTCGATTATTTCCACGGTCCTGTATTCGTTACAGACTGGCCTAAGGAAATCAAGGCTTACTACATGAAGGTTAATCCGGACAACAAGACCGTAGCCGCTGTAGACCTACTTGTACCTCAGGCAGGCGAGCTTATGGGCGGAAGCCAGAGAGAAGAGAACCTTGACAAACTCATCGAGAGAATGGATGAGATGGGCGTAGATAAGGAAGGCATTGACTGGTATCTTGATACAAGAAGATACGGCGGATGTGTACATTCAGGCTTCGGTATGGGCTTTGAGCGTCTTATCATGTACCTTACGGGCGTAGAGAACATCAGAGACGTCATTCCATATCCCAGAACACCGAGATCATGTGATTTCTAATAAAACTCATAAAAGATTCAGACCGTCTGATAATTCAGGCGGTCTTTTTGTTTTATGAGAAATGCCTGAAATAGGGCATTTCGGGTAAAATCTTAAAAAAATGTGAAAAAATTGTGAATTTGTTAGCACTCGCTATTGACGAGTGCTAACAAATGTGATATAACATAATCATCAAAAGAAAAAGGAAACCTCTCATACGAGAGGCGGTATATAAAAGGAGGTATGACTTATGTATATGCCAGCAATTTTTAACGATTCATTATTTGATGATTTCTTTACAGATTACACACCCGATGCCAAGAAGAGAAACATGGCAGCCGTTCAGGGAGTAATGAAAACAGATATTAAAGAGAACGACAAGGAGTACGAACTTACCATCGAACTTCCCGGATATAAGAAAGAGAACGTTAATGCAGAACTTAAAGATGGTTACTTAATCATTAACGCCACCAACGAGAAGAACGAAGAAGAGAAGGACGAAAAAGGTTATATCAGAAAAGAAAGATATTACGGTTCGTGCCAGAGAAGCTTCTTTGTCGGCAAAAACTTAAAAGAGGAAGACATCAAAGCCAAATTTGACAACGGTGTTCTTACCTTAAATGTTCCCAAAGAGGTCGAAAGACTTCCTGAGGAAAAGAAATATATTGCTATTGAAGGATAATAAGCTTTCCTTTCATTAATTCATCCCCTCGTTATTCCGCACCCGTTAATCCGCCGGGTGCGGATTTTTTTGGGCATTTTTTTAATTGTAATATAAGGAAATCTGTGTTAAAGTTAAAAATGCATGTAAAACATTTTTAATTTGTTGGAGAGAGATTAAAATGAAATTCAGACTTACATTTACATTTTTGATACTCGGTATTTTACTTGCTGTTTTGGGCGGCAAAGGTCTTGTTACCTCTATTATAATGCCTCCAAAGGACATTTACGATCCCGAGTGTGACTGGTCACAGTTAAAATCCGGTCAGAGAGTATATGTTGAACTTGATTATATCTGGGACTGCTATGAAGAAACAACCAGCGATTCCGGTTCGGCAGTAAGCAGACAGTATGCTCTTCCCGATATCAGAGTTGATGATGAAGGCTATTACTATAATGCTCATTTTATCGGAGTTACAGCTAAAGCAAGTGAATTTTCACAGTTTGACAAGCTTAACGAAGATTCTATTGACTGGGAGAACGGTGAATATGACCAGCTTGGAGAAAGAGGTTATATTGCTTACGACGGATATTTAAAGAAAATGGGCAAAGAGGAACTCAGCTTCCTTCAGAGCTATCTTAAGAGTAACGGATATACGGACAGTGAAATTGATTCCATGATTGTTCCTGTTGTTCTTATGAGAAACCAGACACCTATTGCAAACCTTCTTATGTTCGGCGGCGGAATTCTTCTTACGATTTTAGGTGTAGTCTTCGGAATTTTGTTCTTCGTAAAAGGCAGAAATAATTAAAATATTTATATAAAGGAGTGTTTATTATGAATCTTTCACCACTTCAGAAAGCAAGATATGAGTATTCTCCCAAACTTCCGGGAATGCTCAGAAACGGTATCGCAGAAATCTGCGTTAAGGAAGGTGCTGCAACAGCTTCAGTAGCAGATCAGGAGAAGATTAAAGCTCTTTTCCCCAACACATACGGAAAGCCTGAAGTTACTTTTGAAAAAGGAAGCAACACATCAGCTGCTAAAAAGCAGGTTGTAGGTGTTATTCTTTCCGGCGGACAGGCACCCGGAGGACACAACGTAATCAGCGGTCTTTATGATGCTTTAAAGGCTACCAACAAGGATAACGTTCTTTTAGGATTTAAGGGCGGCCCTGACGGACTTCTTAAAGACGATTATGTAGAGTTTGACGATGCATTTATCGATGCATACAGAAACACAGGCGGTTTCGATATCATCGGTTCAGGCCGTACAAAACTTGAAACAAAAGAGCAGTTCGCTATCGTTGCTGAAAACGCAAAGAAGAACGGCCTTACAGCAATCGTTATCATCGGTGGTGACGATTCCAATACAAACGCTGCAACACTTGCAGAGTACATGGCAGCTAACAACACAGGCGTTCAGGTTATCGGATGTCCCAAGACAATCGACGGTGACTTAAAGAACGAAGATATCGAAGCATCATTCGGTTTCGATACAGCTACCAAGACATATTCCGAACTTATCGGTAACATTGAAAGAGATGCTAACTCAGCTAAGAAGTACTGGCATTTCATCAAGGTTATGGGTCGTAGCGCTTCTCACGTAGCTCTTGAATGTGCTCTTGAGACACAGCCCAACATCTGCCTCATCGGTGAGGAAGTTGCTGCAAAGAAGATGTCTCTTGCAGAAATCACCAACTACATCGCAGATGCAGTTGAGAAGAGAGGAAACGCAGGCAAGAACTTCGGTGTTGCTATTATTCCCGAAGGTATTGTAGAATTCGTTCCCGAGTTTTCAGCACTTATCAAAGAAATCAACGAACTCCTTGCAGGCAGCAAGACAGAAGAGTTCAATGCACTTCCTGACTGGAATGCTAAATATGACTTCATCAAGGCAGGCCTTTCAGCTGACGCTTTCAAGGTATTCGATATCCTTCCTCAGTTCGTTCAGCAGCAGCTTTTCCTTGAGAGAGATCCTCACGGAAACGTACAGGTTTCTCTTATCGAATCAGAAAAGCTCTTCTCCGAAATGGTTAAGAATGAGCTTGCAAAGAGAAAAGCAGCAGGTACATACAAGGGCAAATTCGGTGCACAGCATCATTTCTTCGGATATGAAGGAAGATGTGCATTCCCTTCAAACTTCGATGCTGACTACTGTTACTCACTCGGCTACAACGCATTCATGCTTATCCAGTACGGCTTCACAGGTTACCTTTCAAAGGTTTCCAATATCGCTAAGCCCGCTGAAGA
Source organism: Lachnospiraceae bacterium (assembly GCA_016284175.1). Lineage (GTDB taxonomy): Bacteria > Bacillota > Clostridia > Lachnospirales > Lachnospiraceae > UBA3766. Next base: position 6,071 of record JAEEOJ010000114.1, read on the forward strand.
ATGGGTTGCAGGCGGTATGCCTATCACAAAGATGATGAACATGGAAAGAAGAAACGGTGAAGACAAGCCCGTTATCAGAAAGGCATTAGTAGAACTTGACGGCAAGCCTTTCAAATATTTCGAAGCTCATCGTGAAGAGTGGGCAGTTGAAACATGCTTCACATTCCCCGGTGCTATCCAGTACTACGGACCTTCAGAAGTATGCGACCTTACAACAAGAACACTTGCTCTTGAAAAAGGCTGATTAGATTTTTAAGGAAAAAATTTATGTGCCCGGAATTCGAAAGAGTGCCGGGCACATATTTATCAGTGAGTTCGAGACCATCCTCACTTAAAACAAAACTAGGAGACCAAATGAAAAAAACAACAAAGTTTATTACTCAGGCTGCAATCATTGCGGCTCTGTATGTGGTGCTTTCCCTGCTCACATACACATTCTCGTATCTCGAGATTCAGTGCAGAATAGCAGAAGCTTTATGCATGACTATCTTTTACTCCCCGGCAGGAATCTTCGGAGTATTCATCGGATGTTTAATTACAAATATTTTTGGCGGATCGATGATTGATGTTATCTTTGGTTCTGCGACCACGCTTGTTGCAGCTCTTTTAACATATCCGATCGCAAGAAAAATCCGTAAGAAACACGGAAATGTTTTGAAAATGAAACATGCGCTTTTAATTCCGATTCCGACTGTACTTTGTAATGCAATAGCAATTCCTTTTGTTCTTTACTTCGGATATCAGGTTACAAGCTTTGCAAATGCAGAGAGCATGATTCCCGTGCTTTTGCTTCTTTCGCTTTCGGTATTTATCGGTGAAGTGATTTCCTGCTATGTATTCGGACCATTGTTCGTAATAGCACTTAACAGAGTGGATAAAGTACTTCATTTATCCGAATAAAAGAGAAATAAAAAAAGGACTCATTAAATGAGTCCTTTTTAAATTACCAAACTTTTGAAAGATATTCGTATGAAGCACTGACAGAACCATAAGAAATTACATTGCCCGGATTATCCTTAGTAAGCATTTCTAAAAGATTTTCTGTATCGAAGTCATGCTTGGGAACCGTTAAATTAATGTCAACCGCTTCTTTAAGCGCAAATACATATACCGCATAATTGTGAGGGTCCCTGGGAGTAGGTCCTAAGAATTCATCCATTGCGCCCAAATCAATATGATTGGTATCACTCGTGCAGTATGCGTGAAGAATATAATTTTCTACGTCCAAGTCTAACATTATTATCGCATAAGATGTCGCACCGTCCACCTTTTCCCAGGAAAGCTCGGGACTTATATTACCGTTCTCGGATCCTGTTTCTTTTATCCATTCATCATAAAAGATACTCTCGCTCGTTACTTCGAATGTATCAAGGTTTTCAAGAACAGCAGCATTTTCAAGGTCTGCATTATCTGACATGTAAAGTTTATAAAGTCCTTCTGAAATAAAGATACTGCTTTCTCCGGGTGTGAAGAATTCTTCGCCGTTTTCGGTTACAAGGTTGAAAGAAATAATTCCGTCGTCATTTACAGTACCTTCCATACAGGTAAAGTCGACGCTTGTATTTTCGTTATCGCTCTTATAATAAATTGTTCCGCCGAAGTTTGTTCCGAATTTTGTTTCAAATACGGACGGATCTTCGTTTGAAAGAACGCTTATTATATTAAGGTTTTTCCTAAAATGAACGTATACGGATGCGCCATCGTCAAATGCAAAACCGCTTTCGAAAAGTTTTGAAAGTTCTTTTACATCGGCGGAATTTGCAACCCAGCTGCTTCCGTAAAATTCGTAATTTTTTATTACCCATTCATTCCAGCTTTTTGAAGAAAGACTCCATTCGTCGCCTTCTTTTACGAAATCTGCATAGCAGATGATATATGACGAACCTTTGCCTGAAAAATTGCGGGGAATGACTTTGTATTTTACGGTATCCGTATCGCCGTCCACGGTGTGAGATAAGAGTACCATTTTATCGTAGGATTCTTTTCTTAATTCTTTTACGATTAAATCAATCGGCGCACCGCCAATGGTTTCGTCGTATTCCTCTTTTACCTTGCAAAGATCTTCATATATATATGAATTGTCAGGCTCAATTACAATGGGTTCTTTTTCCTCTTCAACAACCTCGACAACCGGTTCGGGTGTTTCTTCCTCAGGAGTACTGACGGTATTTTCAATAACCGTGGGTTCTTCGTTAACTTCTGTTGTGTCGTTAACACATCCTGAAAAAACAAGCATTCCCGAAATAATTAATGACAGGGGGAGTATAAATCGCCGCATAATAAAACCTCCTTTTGCATGTTCTTTTTTATATTAACTGAGATTTTTTAAAATTACCATACCCTCTCAAGATATTCGTATGAAGCGGTAACAGAGCCGTATGAAATAACATTGTCGGGATTGTCTTTGTTTAAAAGTTCGAAAAGGCTTTCCGCATCACAGTTCTGCTTATCTACTCTTAAGCCCGGGTCATACGCGTTTTTAAGAGCAAATACGTATACCGTGTAATTGTGAGGGCTCGGAGGATAAGGTCCGACGTATTCATTCATTGCTCCAAAATCAAGATGATTTGTATCACTCACTCCGTATCCGTGCAGATGATAATTGCCTTCATCGAGGTCGATCATCATTACCGCGTAGTTTGTTGCACCGTCAACCTTATCCCAGGAAAGTTCAGGGCTGACGTTTCCGTTTTTGGCCCCTGTTTCTTTTATCCATTCACCATAAAAGATGCCCTCACTCGTTACTTCGAATGTATCAAGGTTTTCAAGAACAGCGGCATTTTCAAGATCCGCATTATCTGACATATATAAATCATAAAGTGACTGTGAAATAAAGATACTGCTTTCACCGGGTGTAAAATATTCTTCGCCGTTATCTGTTACAAGTTTGAAAGAAAGAAGTCCGTCGTCATTTACAATACCTTCCATACAGGTAAAATCGACGCTTGTATTTTCGTTTTCGCTCTTATAATAAATCGTTCCGCCGAAGGATGTTCCGATCTTTGTTTCGAATACTGAAGGATCTTCGTTTAAAAGAACGGTTATGATATTAAGATTCTTCTTAAAATGAACATAAACGGCAGCACCCTCGTCAAATGCAAAACCGTTTTCAAAAAGTTCTGCTAAATCTTTTACGTCTTCGGAATTAGCAACCCAGTTGCTTCCGTTAAGTTCGTTTCGTTTTATTACCCAGTCTGACCAGCTTTTGGAAGAAAGACTCCATTCATCGCCTTCTTTTACGAATTCTGCGTAGCAGACAATATATGACTGGCCTTTACCCGAAAGATTATGAGGAATAACTTTGTATTTTATGGTATCCGTATCCCCGTTCACGGTGTGAGATAAGAGTACCATTCTGTCATAGGATTCTTTTCTTAATTCTTTTATGATCACATCAACCGGAGCACCGCCTGCAGTTTCGTCGTATTCTGCATCTATCTTGCAGAGATCTTCATAAATATATGAATTGTCGGGCTCTATGATTATGGATTCTTTTTCCTCTTCAATTTCTTCTACGGGTTCGGATTCGGCTGTTTCGGTTATGGTTTCATTCACACTCCCGACAACTTCGCTTTCGGGAATGACTGCCTCCGTATCTGTGGCGCATCCTGAAAACATAAGAAGTCCGGATATTATAATTGAAGCGAATGCTGTTAATCGTCGCATATAAAAAGCCTCCTTTTGTATGTTCTGTTTCTAAGTTCATCATACAAAAGGAGGTTTGCTCATAAAAGAAATATCTGCACGGATTTTAGTATTATCTGCACTTAATACTGTTTTTTCTGTAAACGGAAGGAGTTAAGCCGGTCTGTTTTTTGAAAATCTTCGTAAAATAATTTGGATCGGAATAACCCACGCGTCCCGAAACTTCGCTGATAGGAATTTCGGTATTGCCAAGCATGATTTTGGCCATATCGATTCTTAAATCCATCAGGTAATTAAGGCAGGTCTTTTTGGTATTGATTAAAAAGATAGCGTTTAATTTGTTTCGGTTAATACTGAATTTTTTTGTGATGGATTCAAGGGTTATATTATCGTTGTAATGCTCGTTTAAATATTCAATGATTAAAGAGAGGATAGTATCTTCTTCGGATAATTTATTGTTATTGCCTTCAAAAGTCTGGCACAAAAACTCGATGAAAAACAAAAGCTCCATTAAGTATGATCTGCTTCTGCAGGGCCAGAAACCATCGTGCTGCTCGGTTAATTCTTTGTCGATGGAATCGAGGAGACCTTTGATTTTGTTTAGTTCAACCATCGAGAGAGGAATGATTCTGTTTTCGAGTTCTTTCGTTTTAAAAAAGTATCTGATAAGAAAAAGATCCTGATATACGGTGGTTCCGAAAGCATCTTCATATTTTCCTGCGTGCAGAGATTCAAGAGTAAATTCATCTCTTATGACGGAGGGCATAAAATACAGAATCGTATCAGCTCCCTTACGTATATTTTTAAAGTCCGGTAAATTCCTGTCGGAAATCATAATAAGAGAAGGCTCTTTAATCTTAAAAGATTTGCCACCTTCGGAAAGCTCGATTTCACCTTTTTCGTGAACAATCATCTTAAAAACGGTTTTGTCTTTTATGGTGTCGGAGAGTTTGTCGCTTTTTTCGACAACCATATTGACGATTCGTCCCCAGTCGGGATTGTAGGATTTTGTGTAAAGTTTCATTTATGCTCCCCTTTTTTCGTTATCAGTCTATAAATTGACCAGAACGTAATGCTTGTATTGTTTTATATAGCCGTTTTCGGGATATTTCGGCATATCTTTTGCTTTGTTGTTTGCGTCTTCCATATTGTTGCTGACTTTTGGCTTTTTGAAATAATATCCTTCCGTCTCCATTGCGGACAGTATTCTGTTGGTTGAAAAGAAATAAGTGGGAGGAGTATGTGCATCCAGCTCAAATGCCGAAAAAAGGATATATTCCTTTGTTCCCAAATAAGATTTAACGCATACAGAATCTCCATAGAAGGGAAGAGTTCCGATGATAATAACATCGAGAGCATCTTCGGAGTCTGCCAGGCAGTTATATTCTTTTAAATCCCCGGCTATTTTTTGTATGTGTTCCCTGTCGGACTGAATAATTTTATATCTCGTATATACCAGGCGTAGCGACGGTATAAGATTTAATGCCAGAACAAGTGCGAGGAAAATAATACCGAAGTATATCGGCTTGCTGTCCTTCTTTTCCCCTTCGTCTGCATCTTCCTCTTTATATGTTTTTCTTCCGAGTACACTTAAAGCAAAGAAAAGAAGAAAAGCAATTGAAAAGGGTAGTGCAAGCTGAGTTCTTGTATCCGGCTCAAATCCCTGAATTATGGCAATGCCAAAGGGTGCGATAATTAACCCGAATATGGAAAGAACTGTGAGAATAACTCTGAGTATGTCTTTTGAAAAGAAAACAAACAGTGCGATATAAGCTATAAGAAGTGCAACTATAAATGCAAATGAGTACATCGGACTGTCGGCTAAAAGAACAACTTTGAAATAATGTTTAATATAAGATATACAAGTAGAAGCACCAAGTTTATTCCACATAATCTTATCTGAAAAATAACTTCCCTGTTTGCACAGAAAATGAGCAATGAGATAGTTTGCCATAAAAGAAAGAACAAACTGGATAACTACTGTAATAAATGCATTTCTTAAGATGCGTTTTTCCTTTGCGGTACAGCAGAGGATTAAGAAAAGACCGATGTACATAACCAAGAGTATATTGGGCATGCTCTGGTAAATACCGAAAGATAGGGTAGTGAGCACAACAGATATTACAAAAGGAAGCTTTTCCCCGTTATTAATCGTTCTTATCAGGAATATTCCGGACAAACATAAAAGAAATATACCGAAGAGTACTTCGGCTGCCTGGAACTTAAAGTAATACTGCTCGCAGAATGTCGGGAAAATCAGGGCAATGCATGAAAGAATGAATATAAGGCGGGTATCAAGCCTTGAATTTGCAAGGTGCATAAAATAAGCAAGGGCATTGAGAGTCAGATAAGAGACGATGATAAAAAGTATGCCCTCGAGTATCCAGTTATAAGGGGTGAAACTGATTTTTTTAAGAAGTATTAAAGTGTATCTTCCGAGCTCGTTCCAGTTGTAGATTGCACCTTTTGCACCCTGAACATATTCAAGATCTGCGCAGTAGGATTTGTTAAAAACAATGGGAAGATAGACTGCAATTACAATAAGAGGGAAGGACAGAATATATATCAGATTCTTTTTAAAATAATCTTTGAATTTCATATTTACCCCATACACATAGTTTACATAACTAATCAGTAAAAGCTTATATTGTGGTACTCACCTTTACTAATAACAATATTAGAAGAAATACATAATATTATCAATAATTATTTATATTATTTAATGTTTAATATTGGGCATTTTGGAGTGAATAATTTATTTACAAAAGGGGGATTTTATTCTATAATTTTTACTGTGCGACCTTAAAAGGGTTGCTTGATTTTGTGACGTCAAAAATCAAGTTCTTTTAAGATCGATTTCCTACGAAAAATTTTTAAGGAGGCAAATATAATGGCTAGAACAAAACAGTCAATGGATGGTAATACCGCTGCCGCTCATGTAGCTTATGCGTTTACTGAAGTTGCAGGTATTTATCCCATCACACCTTCCTCACCTATGGCTGACTATGTAGATCAGTGGTCGGCTGAAGGAAGAAAGAACATTTTCGGCAACACGGTTACAGTTACCGAAATGCAGTCTGAAGCAGGTGCCGCAGGTACGGTTCACGGTTCACTTGCAGCAGGTGCCATCACTACAACATTTACCGCATCACAGGGTCTCTTACTTATGATTCCCAATATGTACAAAATAGCTGCAGAGCAGTTACCTTGTGTATTCGATGTATCCGCTCGTTGTGTTGCAACACAGTCTCTTAACATCTTCGGTGATCACAGTGACGTTTATGCTTGTCGTCAGACAGGTTTTGCAATGCTCGCAGAATCAGATCCTCAGGAAGTTATGGATCTTTCACCCGTTGCTCATCTTTCAGCAATCGAAGGTAAGGTTCCTTTCCTTAACTTCTTTGACGGTTTCCGTACATCTCATGAAATTCAGAAGATTGAAACATGGGATTACGAAGATCTTAAAGAAATGTGCAATATGGAAGCAGTTGAAGCATTCCGTGCACATGCTCTTAATCCCGAACATCCTTCCATGAGAGGTTCTCATGAAAATGATGACGTATTCTTCCAGCACAGAGAAGCTTGTAACTCAGTTTACGAAGCACTTCCCGCAGTTGTTGAAAAATACATGAAGAAAGTAAACGAAAAACTCGGTACAGATTACGATCTGTTCAACTACTACGGTGCAGCTGATGCTGACAGAGTAATCGTTGCTATGGGTTCCGTTTGTGACGTAACCGAAGAAGTAATTGATTACTTACTTGCTAAGGGTGAGAAAGTCGGACTTATTAAGGTTCGTTTATATCGTCCTTGGGTATCAAGTGCACTTCTTAAAGTTCTTCCCAAGACAGTTAAGAAAATTGCAGTTCTCGACAGAACAAAAGAGCCCGGATCACTCGGTGAGCCTTTATACCTCGATGTTGCTACCACACTTCGTGAAGCAGGTCTTAACGACATCGTTCTTATCGGCGGACGTTACGGTCTTGGTTCAAAGGATACATGTCCTTCTTCAATCTTTGCAATCTACACAGAGCTTGCAAAAGATGCTCCTAAGGCTAGATTTACAATCGGTATCGTAGATGACATTACCAACTTAAGCTTACCTGAAATCAAGCCCGCTCCTATTACATCTGCAGCAGGTACTGTAGAGTGTAAGTTCTGGGGTCTTGGCGGTGACGGTACAGTTGGTGCTAACAAGAACTCTACAAAGATTATCGGTGACCATACAGACAAGTACATTCAGGCTTACTTCCAGTATGACTCAAAGAAGACCGGCGGTATCACCATTTCTCACTTAAGATTCGGTGACAAGCCTATCAAGAGCCCTTACTACATCAACCAGGCTGACTTCGTTGCATGTCACAACCCTTCATATGTTGTTAAGGGTTACAAGATGGTTCAGGACGTTAAGCCCGGCGGTATCTACATGATTAACTGCCAGTGGTCAGACGAAGAACTCAACGAGCATATGCCTGCTGAAGCTAAGCAGTACATTGCTAAGAACAACATTAAGCTTTACACAATCAACGCTATCGACAAGGCTATCGAAATCGGTATGGGTAAGAGAACCAACACAATCTTACAGTCCGCTTTCTTCAAACTTGCAAACGTTATGCCTATCGAAGAAGCAGTTGACTTTATGAAACAGGCTGCTAAGAAGTCCTACTCCAAGAAGGGTGATGCAGTAGTTGAAATGAACTACAAGGCAATTGATGCCGGTGTAGATGCAATTCACGAAGTTGCAGTTCCCGCTGACTGGGCTAACGCAGTTGATAACAAGAAACCTGTTGAAAGAGCAGGCCGTCCCGCAACAGTTAAGATGGTTAACGAATTACTCGATCCCATCGGACTTATGGATGGTTACTCACTTCCTGTTTCCGCATTTGCTGACAGAGCAGACGGACAGTTCGAAACAGGTGCTTCCGCATACGAGAAGAGAGGTACCGCAGTTATGGTTCCCGAGTGGAACGCAGAAGCTTGTCTTCAGTGTAACAGCTGTGCATTCGTATGTTCACATGCTACAATTCGTCCTTTCATCCTTGATGCAAACGAAGTTGCTAAAGCTCCCGCAAATATCAAACTTGCAGATTCAAAGCATGCTAACGATCCTTCAATGAAGTATACAATGACTGTATCTCCTCTTGACTGTATGGGTTGCGGCGAATGTATCACAGTTTGTCCTAAGGCTAACGAAGCTCTTAAGATGGTTCCTCAGGAATCACAGGCAGCTGAACAGCCCGTATTTGATTACCTTGTTGCTAACGTTGGCAAGAAAGAGCTTAAGCCCGCACTTGCAAACGGCGTAACACCTATCAACTCTCAGTACAATCAGCCTCTCCTTGAGTTCTCAGGATCATGTGCAGGTTGTGCAGAAACATCTTATGCAAGACTTATTACACAGCTCTTCGGTGAGCATATGTATATTTCAAACGCTACAGGATGTTCATCCATCTGGGGTGGCCCTGCAGCTACATCACCTTACACAGTTAACAAGGATTCCAAGAAGGGTCCTGCTTGGTCTAACTCACTCTTCGAAGATAACGCAGAGCACGGCTTTGGTATGTACTTAGGCCAGAAGGTATTAAGAAACCAGGCAATCGCTAAGATCGAAGAAATGATGCAGTCCGAAAAGGCAAGCGCAGAATTCAAGGCAGCAGCTGAGAAGTTCATCGAAACAAAGGATTGCACAAACTGCAACTCCGAATACGCAGCAGCACTTGTTGCAGAACTTGAAAAAGCAGCTGCAGCAGGATGTGATAAGGCTAAAGAAGTTCTTGCTAAGAAAGATTACCTTCCTAAGAAGTCCGTATGGATCTTCGGTGGTGACGGCTGGGCTTACGATATCGGTTTCGGCGGCTTAGACCATGTACTTGCTTCCGGTGAGAACGTTAACGTATTCGTATTCGATACAGAAATGTACTCCAATACAGGTGGACAGGCTTCCAAGGCTTCCAATATCGGTGAAGTTTGCCAGTTCGCAGCAGCAGGTAAGGAAATCAGCAAGAAGTCTCTTGCAGAAATCGCTATGAGCTACGGTTACGTATATGTAGCACAGATTGCTCTTGGTGCTAACCCTGCACAGGCTGTTAAGGCTATCGCTGAAGCAGAAGCTTACAACGGACCTTCACTCATCATCGGTTACGCTCCTTGCGAACTTCACGGTATCGCTAAGGGCGGTATGAACCACTGCCAGGATGAAATGAAGAAAGCTGTTAAGGCCGGTTACTGGAACCTCTTCTCCTTCAACCCTGCACTTAAGGCAGAAGGAAAGAATCCGTTCACACTTACATCCAAAGAGGGTGACGGAACATATCAGGAATTCCTTAACAACGAGTCCAGATATACTCGTCTTGTTAAACCTTTCCCTGAAAGAGCAGAGAAACTCTTCGCAGAATCAGAGAAGGTTGCTAACGAGAGATATCAGCACTTAATGAAGCTCGTAGAACTCTACAAATAATCGTAAGATTATTAGTCCGGGGGTTACCTTGGACAGATCTGAAAAAAACTATATAAAACGAATCCCCGTATCGTAAGATGCGGGGATTTCGTTTATTACTCATAAAAGAAATAAGTATAGAGTTCTTTTCTTTGCGCAAAAAATACCGGCACCCGTTAGGGCACCGGTATTTCTTTTATGATTGATTAATTATTCTGTAACGCCTTCTTCGGCTGCCTGTGCAGCTGCTTCTGCAGCAGCAGCTTCTTCGGCCTCTTTCTTAAGTCTTTCGGCCTCGGCCTCAATTTCGTTCTGCTCGGCATTGATTTCCATGGCTCTTGCGGCTCTCTGGTTCTCTGCGGCAATTTCTTCGTCTGTTAAGAGACCTGACTCTTTCCATATGGTGAGATAGAAGTTGTATTTCATCATATTAATACTTGCAAGATAATATGAATCGTTTAATGCCATATAATTCTTTATATATGAATCGAGCGCTTCCTCGCAGTATACGGAAGTGTCAATTTTCCATACAGCCTCATGGTTGGTTGAATTATACTCAACCTTATCGTTTAAGAAGCTCTTGTTGTAAAGCATTGCTGTGTGCATACTGTCGGTGGAGAAAACGTCTGTACCCATCAAAAGTCTCGAATCAAAAGGAATATTGAAAAGATTAAGAATGGTGGGAACTATATCCACATTACAGCAGTATTCGTCGCAGTGGATGGGTTCTTCGAGTCCTGCACAGTAAATCATACATGTTGAATGATACTGGTCAAGTTCCGATATTTCTTTCTGGCAGAGGCTTGTTCTGCCTGCTTCGGAGAGATAGTAGGGATAATGGTCACCTGTCATTACGATTACGGTATTGTCGAGTTTTCCTGCTTCTTCAAGTCTTTCAAGAAGATAGTTCATTGATATTTCAACTTCATACTGTGAAGCAAGATAGTTGATTGCTTCGTTGTTGTAGTTTTCAAGCTCGTCGCCCAACAATTCTTTTACGGTATCAAGATTTTTTCTGGCTACATAGTTGGCGCTTGTATAAGGGCCGTGACCGGAAAAGGTCATGTAGTAAGCCATAAATCTGTCGTTTTCGAGGTAATAGTCCATCGACTGCTCCATCATTTCAAGGTCGCTTGAAGGCCAGGTGGATGTGAATTTCATGTCACCCATGAATTTGCAGTTTTCAAAACCGATATTGGGCCAGGAGAGATATCTTCTGTAATAAGTGCCGTAATAGTTGTGGAATCCGAAAGTTTCAACACCGTTTTCCACGAAGAAATCACCGAGACCGTAAGGCATGAATTTGCCTGCGGACTGAGGAAAACTTCCGACATCGGTACCGGACATTGCCCATCTTGATACATCGGGCCAGAGCGAAGTGGCAAATGCAAATTCACCGTTGGTCGTTGTATTTAAGAATGAGTTGTAATAGTTGTCGAGAACGATACCGTTGTTCTGCATTTTGTAGAGCGTGGGTGTAACTTTCTCGTTACAAGCGTATGACCAGAAGCCTTCGGCGCAGATGTATATAAGATTGTATCCTTCGAAAAGACCTGTATATTCATTTTTATAACTGGGTTCTCTTTCCGCAAGGAATGTATACATATTCTTTGCAGCTGCGTCGTTTGCATTTTCTGCAAGAGTAGCAAAGTCGAATCTTTCGTCAATCCAGGGATCGTATACGATTTCTTCAACAACTTCCTCAACCTGTGCATCGTTTTCGGAAGCGTTTTCTTCAACTGTTTCTGTAACGGTTTCCTGAACGGGTGTATCTGCTACAAGTTCAAAATCATCTTTTGTAACACTTACAAGTTCGGTACTTTCGTTATCGCCCGAACCTACACCGAAGTAATATGCTCCGGACTCAACTATAAAAGTAGCAAGTGTTCCGAGATGATTGGCTGTTGTATCCGTATCGGAAGAGTTGTTTGTAAGAACGTAGTATGCAGACTGTCTGTCGGTTCCGATAAGCTTTAATCCCTGTATTCCTGCAAACCATAATCCTACGGTAAGGAATATGGGAAGAATGTGTAAAAGAATGGGATATCCGGGATATTTTATCTTTTTTACGAGTGATAAAAAGATACAGATAATAGTCGGTGCAAGGAATATGGTAAGGAAAATGATTGATGCTATAAGCACACCTTCCATAGCCCAGAAAAAGTTGCCGACTGCGGTACCGCCCATTCCCATCATTGATACGGAGAAGAGCGAACCGAATATTCTGTAATAAACAAACTGAACGCAGTAGTAAATATTTATGATTAATATAAGAATCGGAAGAGTGATTTTGTTTCCGATGTTTTTAAAGAATCCTGCAAATATCGTAAAGAACATAGCCTCCGCAGGCACAAATGCCAGGAAAGCAAGATTCATTTTTATGATTTTGCCCGAGATCTGAAATCTTAAGAAGATTTCGCAGAAAGTAATTGCTGCTGCGAATATCAGGAAATAAATGCCAAGCGCACCGAGTCCTTTAAGGATTCTTTTGCCGAGGCTGCCTTTTTCCTTTTTAACCTCTTCAATATTGTCGTTTACCTGTATATTCCTCTTCATAATTGATATTCCTTTAACAATTTCAAAAACGCATTTAGAATACTATAATTTGATTTTTCAGTCAATCAGTTCTTTCATTATTTATATAAATATAACAAAAAATAGTTATACAGGGTTTGTCATATTAAAAATTTCACAAAAAAAACGCCCTATTTATACGATATATGGTAGAATGAAAGCGGTTGGTTTAATACATATATGCAGAGTAGGTATACTAAAGACCGCATGAAAGGAAGCAAAAATGGAATATACAATCGATGCTTTAAAAGTAAACGAACGTAAGGAAGCACATGAGTATTTAAAGGAAGTTTTTTCGTTTCCCGAGTATTACGGAAAAAATCTTGATGCGCTTTTTGACTGCCTCGGAGAAATGAGAATCGACAGAATAACAATTATTAACAGCGAAAAGGGAGAGAATTATTTTTATTCCGTACTTGATGTAATCAACGATCTCGGTATAGAAACCGTTATGGAGTAATATTCGTTTATTGAGTGTAAAAGAGGAAAAGAATGAAAAGAAAAACAACGGCTTTACTGGCGGTTTTTGCACTTGTTTTGTCTTTAACCGGATGTGATATCGTGGAATTTTTAAATACGCCCCTGGATACTCCGTTATTTCAGGAAAAAGAAGAGACCAAACAGGAAGATTTACAAACCGAAGAGAAAGATATTGTTATTATAACCGAACAGGAAAAAACAGATCCCGGTCAGATACCTGAACTCCTTAAAGAGAACAAAGAAATCGACGCATTCGGACTGTTTGCCGGAGACTGGATCTGTGAGGACGGTTCCTACTGCGAAGTCTGTACGAGAGCGAAAGACGGTGAAAAAGGAATAGCCTATTACGATAATGAGACTGGCTTGTACTGCGAGGGATATTTTCTTGACGTTTCTCTGACCGACAAAAACAATAATATGTATGCTCTGAGTTATCCGATAGGAAGTAACTATGAGATTTATTCGGTAAAACTGTCGGAGGACGGGCAATCCTTTGAGAATATCGGAGACGGAAAAACATTTGAACGTGTTGATGAAACCTTGTGGTCGGGAATAAATATCATGTATATTTATCCGATTCAGTCCCTGTACGCCGATTCATCTGTCTGGAAAGGGAAAGAACTGCATAACGGTAGCGAAGAATCATTGGACAAATGTCTTTATTCCGTGACCGATCTGGACTGGGACGGTTATCCCGAAATAATCAAATCAGGCTATTATAAGAACGATGAGCATGTTTACTCATATATTTATGAATATACGCCGGGTGATATTCCTAAGATGATGGACTGCGAAGTATTACACAATCCGGATATTAATGATATTGCTCCGAGTTTTTATGGAAACATCATCATGGATTATACTGTTGATGAAAGCGGAACCTGGAGTGAATACAGATATATCACTTTCGGAGAAACGCCTTTTGGCAGGGAAGAGCGGCTTTTGCATGAATACAGTATGAATATAAAAAAGAATACAGTTTCCCTGGAAGTGCTCTGCTCCAAAAAAACCATAAAAGACAATGACGGCAATAATTCATATTATTATTACGATGCAGACAATACGGAAATCAAAGTAGGAGAATTCTACGGTATAATGGATGAAAAATCCAAGAATGAAAAATACGTCAGCATCAACGGCTTCGACAAGATAACTCTTGAGAACATGATTGAATCGCTGAGGGAATTTCCGTTCGAATATAACTTTTAAAAGAAGAAATACCTGTCCCGTTTATTGGACAGGTACCTGTGATATACTCCTCCTGTAAACAAAAGGAAAACCTATTGTAGGAGGATATATAAGATGACAGGAAAAATTAAGTTATTTACAATTATCGCAGCAGTAATCGTTATATCGGTAGTTTTAAGCGTATCCGTTAAAGCATATGCAAATGATAAAAAAGGTCGCGAGTACAGGGAAGCAATTGAGAGAAGCGAAGCTGAATACGTAAAAGACGTAAGAGAGTACTTAAACGATTATGGTTTTAAAAACGCAGGCGTTAATCTTACAAAAGAATATGACGAAAACAGAAACGTAACTTATAAGCTGGTAGTTAATCATCATTCGTTTGAATATGCTTCGGATGCCAAGATCCGCAATATGGAAAACTGCTTTTATGAGAAGGCGGATGAGTATCTTAGCGGAAATCTTAAGACCGAATTTTCTTTCTGAAAAACAATAGTGACAATTTTGATTACTACATGCTATAATGTCTACGTTTGAATAATAAGCATTTTTAGGAGGAATCAAATATATGTATTCGTTGGAAGAAGTAAAAAAGGTTGATCCCGAGATAGCTTCAGCCATTTGCGATGAAGAAGCAAGACAGAATTCTCATATCGAGCTTATCGCATCTGAGAACTGGGTATCCAAGGCAGTAATGGCTGCAATGGGCAGCATCCTTACAAACAAGTATGCTGAAGGTTATCCCGCAAAGAGATATTACGGCGGATGCGGATGTGTTGACGTTGTTGAAAATCTTGCAATCGAAAGAGCAAAAGAGCTTTTCGGATGTGATTATGCTAACGTTCAGCCTCATTCGGGCGCTCAGGCAAACATGGCAGTTCAGTTTGCAATTCTTAATCCCGGGGATACCATCATGGGTATGAACCTCGACCACGGCGGACATCTTACACACGGTTCACCCGTTAATATGTCCGGTAAATACTTCAATGTCGTACCTTACGGCGTAAATGACGACGGATTCATTGATTACGATAAATTACGTGAACTTGCTTTAGAGTGCAAACCCAAAATGATTATTGCAGGTGCTTCCGCTTACGCAAGAACAATTGACTTCAAGAAATTCAGAGAAGTGTGTGATGAGGTTGGTGCGGTTCTTATGGTAGATATCGCTCACATCGCAGGTCTTGTAGTTGCAGGCCTTCATCCCTCACCCTTCCCTTATGCAGATGTTGTTACAACAACAACTCATAAAACACTCCGCGGACCCAGAGGCGGTATGATTCTTGCCAACAAGGAAGCAGCAGAGAAGTACAACTTCAACAAGGCTATCTTCCCCGGCATCCAGGGCGGACCTTTAATGCATGTTATCGCCGGTAAGGCAGTTTGCTTTAAAGAAGCATTATCACCTGAGTTCAAGGTTTATGCACAGAACATTATTGACAACGCACAGGCTCTTTGCAACGGTCTTCTTTCAAGAGGCGTTAAGATCGTTTCAGGCGGTACAGACAACCATCTTATGCTCGTTGACTTAAGAGGTGAGAAGTACACAGGTAAGGAAGTTGAGAAGATGCTCGACGAGGCTCACATCACAGCCAACAAGAACACAGTTCCCAACGATCCTCAGAAGCCTTTCGTTACAAGCGGTGTAAGACTTGGTACTCCCGCAGTTACATCCCGCGGCATGAATACCGAAGATATGGATAAGATTGCAGACGCTATCGCAGCTATCGTTAAGGGCGGCGAAGAGAAGATTCCTTACGCAAGAGCAATCGTAGACGAACTTACCGCAAAATATCCTTTGATTTAATATTACGGGGAGGCTAAGCCTCCCCTTTTACGTATTTAGCTTTCTAAGGGGAAATAAATGCGAAAAAGATTTTTTGACAGATTTAAAATTTTAATATCGGTTTTTCTTGCAGTAGTTTTTATGGCAGCATGCGACAGAACGGTTGTAGTTACCGGAGGATTTGCCGAAGGAGAGGTTTTCAGAATCAATACTTTAAGCTGCAACCGCAGTGAGATGAACATTTACCTTACCAACATGGCAAATGCTTACGAAGCTACATTCGGTGAGCAGATCTGGACCACATCCGCAGGCAATACAACAATTGAGGATGCTTTTAAGGAAACGGTTCTTGCCAAGGTTACCAGAATCAAGGTACTTAATCTGATGGCCAAGGAAGAGAAGATAACTCTTTCGGGAGATGAAAAGAAATCTCTTAAAAAAGCAGCCAAGGCATATATGAAGACGCTTTCAAAGAATGAAAAGGCTGAACTTGGTGCCGACGAGGATTTGGTATATCAGATGTATTCCGAGTATGCTCTGGCGGAAAAGGTCTACAATTCCATCGTTGATGAAGTGAATTTTGAAATAAGCGATGACGATGCCAGAAGTATAACAGTTGAGCAGATATTTATAAAGACTTATCACGAGGATACACACGGAAGACTGACCGACTACTCCGATGCAGCCAAGGCTGAAGCCAAAGAAAGAGCTCTGGCAATAAGAGAAAAGGCAGTTACCGAGTCCGATTTCGAAAGCCTCTGTGCTCTTTATAACGAAGAAGATGAGAGTACCCATACCTACAGAAGAGGAGAAATGCCCGAAGCTTACGAAAACGTGGCATTTGCACTCGAGGAAGGTGAGATAAGCTATGTAATCACAACCGAGGACGGATATTACATAGTCAAGTGCATCAGCACATACGAAAGAAAGGCTACGAACGAAAACAAGGAAGCAATCATAAACGAAGCCAAGAGAAAGGCTTTCGAAGAAAAATACAATGAATTCTTACCCAATATCATAGCAAATATCAATGAAAAGGAGTGGGAAAGCATTAAGATTATCCACAACGCAGAAATGAAAACAGACTCGTTTTTCGATATCTACACAGACATAATGATTGACGGAAAATGATTTTATTAGCACTCAAGCAAATTGAGTGCTAATTTTTTGTTGACTTTTAAAAATGCCGGTTTTATAATTATCACTGTACGATAAAAACAAGTGTTTTTAACACATAATATATTCTAAAGAGGTGAGTAAAAATGGCTAAAAAAGGTTCATTATCAATTAATTCGGAAAACATATTTCCGATTATCAAAAAGTGGCTTTATTCAGACCACGATATATTTATTCGTGAGCTTATCTCTAACGGCTGTGATGCCATAACAAAGCTCAAAAAGCTCGATATGATGGGAGAATACACACTTCCCGACGGCTTCAAGGAAAGAATCGACGTAACGGTAAATCCCGAGAAAAAGACAATTACATTTACAGATAACGGTCTTGGTATGACATCAGATGAGGTTGAGGAATACATCAACCAGATCGCATTTTCAGGCGCTACCGATTTCATCGAAAAATACAAAGACAAAGCAAATGACGATCAGATCATCGGACATTTCGGACTTGGCTTTTATTCGGCATTCATGGTTTCCGAAAAGGTTACAATCGATACACTTTCATACAAGGAAGGCGCAAAGGCTGTTCACTGGGAGTGTGACGGCGGTACCGAATTTACTATGGAAGATTCCGACAAGGCTGAAGTAGGTACAAAGATTACTCTTTACTTAATGGAAGACTGCGTTGAGTTCTGCAACGAATACCGTGCCAAAGAAATTATCAAAAAATACTGTTCCTTCATGCCTACAGAAATCTACATTTCTAAGGAAGACACAAAGGAAACACAGACCATAAATGCAAGCGAAAAACTTGACAGCGATATTGTAATTGAAGAACTTGAAAAGAAAGAGGGCGAGGACGAGGCAAAGATTAAGATTAAAAAGCGTCCCGAGCTTCTTAATGATACACATCCTTTGTGGATGAAGAATCCCGCAGAGTGCGAAAAAGAAGATTATCTTAAATTCTACCGCAAGGTATTTAACGATTACAAAGAGCCTCTTTTCTGGATTCATTTAAATATGGATTATCCGTTCAATCTTAAGGGTATTTTATACTTCCCTAAGATTAACATGGAATATGATGCAATCGAAGGCACCATCAAGCTTTACAACAACCAGGTATTTATCGCAGATAACATAAAAGAAGTAATCCCCGAGTTTCTGCTTCTTTTAAAAGGCGTGCTTGACTGTCCGGACCTTCCTTTGAACGTATCGCGTTCAGCACTTCAGAACGACGGATTTGTTAATAAAATCAGCGAATACATCACCAAGAAAGTTGCAGACAAGCTTTCCGGAATGTGCAAGACCGATAAGGAAAATTACGAGAAATACTGGGGAGATATTTCACCCTTCATCAAATACGGCTGCTTAAAGGACGACAAGTTCTGTGAAAAGATGAATGATTATATTCTCTTTAAGAATCTTGAAGGAAACTATATGACACTTCCCGAGTGCCTTGAGACAAAGCCCATCGATACAGAAGATGCTGTGGATGAAGAAGGAAATCCCGTAGAAGCAGAAGTAGTCGAGCCTGAAGCTGAAGAAGCAAAGGAAGACGAAAAGAAAGAAAAGATAATATATTTCGTGACCGATCCCGTTGAGCAGAGCCAGTACGTGGCTATGTTTAAGAAAGCAAAAATGGATGCGGTAATGCTTACAGACAACATAGATATGCCTTTCATCAATCAGCTTGAAATGAAGAACGAAGGCGTAATCTTTAAGAGAATCGACGAAGATTTATCCGATGCTTTAAAGACAAAGAACTCTGCTAAGGTGGAAGAGGAACTTAAGGCGAACGAAGAGGAACTTGCCAAACTCTTTAAGAAGATTGTAAAGAAAGACAATATCAAGGTTAAACTCGAAAAGCTTAAAAACAAAGATATTTCCGCAATGATGACAATGTCCGGCGAGACCAGAAAGATGCAGGAAATGATGCGTATGTATGCAAGCGGAATGGGTATAGATGAATTCAGCAAGGAAGGCCTTACACTTGTACTTAATGCAAACAACAAGCTGGTTCAGTTCTTAATTGAGGAAAAGGACGGAGAGAACGTAAATCTTATCTGCGAACAGCTCTTTGACTTAGCCCTCATCCAGCATGGACCTTTATCACCCGATGAGATGACCAAGTTCGTACAAAGATCAAACAAAATCATGATGATACTTGCAAAATAAACCGATTAAGAAGAGAAGCCAAAAAACTTCTCTTCTTTTTACGTATATATGATATAAAGACGTATACTAAAGTGATTTATTGTTGAGAAATGCGTCAGTTTGTAGTAAAATAACTATATCTGTGGGTTTATGTAAAAAAGTAGAAATTTCCACGGTTTTATGGAGGATGATATGAAGAAATATGTTGCCGGATTAGTAGCCGGAACCATGATTTTAAGTTTGGTAGCATGCCTTCCTACAGGCGTAAATAACGCAGGCGACAAAGATTCCAATGATGCAGTTGCAACAATTACTTCCGATTCAAATCCCGGAAGCAGTACTGTAACCACCGATAACGGAAACGATGTAAATCATAATAATACGGATAACCCCGACAATTCAGGTGATAACGGCAATAATACCGAATCAAAATCGGCATATACAAGTTATCCCATATATTATGTGTACGATTATACGGTTGAAAATAAATTTGCCGATGATACAGACTATAACAGTATAAAGACCATTGATACCGCATATTCAAATATTTATGTATCAACAGGTGAATATAACAATTTTGAGTATGCCGAACTTAACGAAAAGTTTCAGCAGGTTAACCAGGATAATGAAGATGCACTAAAAGAGATATTTGAAGGTTTTGAGAAGGATTATGATGAACTGTTCGCGGATGTTGAACTTAACTGGGGCCCGGCTTTATACGAATATGACCACAAAGGTGTCATAAGAGCGGACCAAAAGATTTTCTCCACGGGAAATAATGCCGAAGTTTATTACGGCGGTGTTCACGGCGGCAACTATGTGGGCGGAAAATGTTATGATTCGCAGACCGGTAAAGAAATTACATTTAATGATGTTTTTTTGAAAACAGACGGACTTGCAGATATCATTACAGACAAACTTTACGAGAATTATGACAAAGAAATCTTCTTCTCCGAAACAAGAGAAGAATTAAAAGAAGACGTTCAGATGTATATCGACCAGCTGGTTGAAGGAACAGGATCAAACTGGACTGTAAACTATGACGGCGTAGGCATTTACTTCGGTGATTACGCACTTGCTGCATATGCATCGGGCCATCAGATTGTATTCATTAACTACGACGAATATCCTGAGTACCTTAATGCAGAATATTTTGAGGATGTGGATGACGAATATATAATGCATGTTTCTCAGTATGTATATTATCCTATGTATCTTGGCAATAAAGAATACGGATTAAGCTTTTCGTGGGAAAAGAAGTGGAATGAAGAAGGCCAGTTTTATTCAGATACATACCAGTTTTTGAATATTTACGGCCCGGGAGATTTTTATCAGACAATAAATATTGACGGTTCGTTTATTGACCCGAATATTTATATCGTAAGAAAAGGCGGAACAGATTATCTTTACGTCCAGAACCATTTCTTTGACGGAGTTGACTTCTTACAGGTGTATGAGTTTAACGGCAAAGAATTCGAAGAAGTTATGGATTTTGATGGTGGCCTTTCATTTGAAACAAACGAGCTTAGGGGAACCACCTTCTGGGCTAATGGTTCTTTTGCAGGCAGTTTTGCTTTCTCATCGACAGAAGCCAATGTCGGAGATGACGGAATGCTTGAACTCGGTGAAGTATTTTACTATGACCTTTATGATGGCTGGGAAGAACACAGTTATTACGAAGCGGTTTCGGATATGAAGTCATCTGAACCGGACGAGAATTTAAAGCCTTCAAATAATGAGAAAACTCTTGCAAAGGGAACAAAGATCAGACCTTTTGCCGGCGATCTGGATAAATACATTGTTTTGATTGATACAAACGGTGAGCTTTATGCGTTTGACATTAAATGGGACAGTTATGAAATGACAATAAACGGCAAAAAAACATTCGATCTTTTCAATATACATGAAGATTGGTAAAAAGGAGTAAAAATGGCACAGGTTGGAATAGTAATGGGCTCGGATTCCGATATGCCCGTAATGAGCAAAGCAGCAGAAATGCTCGACAAATTTGGAATTTCTTATGAGATGACTATCATCTCCGCACACAGAGAACCCGATGTGTTCTTTGAATATGCTAAAACAGCTGAATCAAAGGGCTTTAAGGTAATTATTGCAGGCGCAGGAATGGCAGCACACCTTCCCGGTATGTGCGCAGCTATTTTCCCGATGCCCGTAATCGGCATACCCATGCACACAACAAGCCTTGGCGGAAGAGATTCACTTTATTCAATCGTACAGATGCCTTCAGGCATTCCCGTAGCTACTGTTGCAATTAACGGCGGAGCAAATGCAGGTATTTTAGCAGCTAAGATTCTGGCTACATCCGATGCAGAACTTTTACAGAAATTAAAAGATTATTCCGAATCACTTAAAAGAAACGTTCAGGAAAAAGACGCAAGATTACAGGAAGTCGGATATAAAAATTATTAAAATTGGTAGGCAAATACCATAAAGTATAGGGATAAAAATATTTATTTTTTAAGGAGAAAAAAATGGATTACAAATCGTCCGGAGTTGACATCGAG
>JAEEOJ010000115.1 GCA_016284175.1 Lachnospiraceae bacterium
CATCCATTTTTGCCTGATCGGTCAGTATTCCGTTTTTCCAGAGGTAGAACATGTAGGCAAAGGTGCAGATAAGCCCGATTACCGACAGTATGTTAAACAGTTTTTTTATGTTCATTTTCCGACCCCGTTTACGCAGATACTAAATTGCCGTTAACGTTACGTGAGAATTCAGATATGGTCTTTGTGTACAGTTTCTCGCAGGATTTAACGAATGCTCTTTCGGAGAAATGATCCAGTACGGTTCTTCTGGCATTCTGTCCCATGGAGATTCGTTTTTCCTTATCGTTCAGGAGAACCATAAGCATTTTGATAAAGTCTTCTTTGTCTTTGTAAAGATATCCGTTAGTTCCGTTTTCAATTACGTCTGTCAGACATTCGTCTTCACGGCATAAAAGAGGTAATCCCGAAACCATGGCTTCAATATAAGTTAATCCCTGGGTTTCGCTCTGTGAAGCACTTACAAAAACATCACCGATCAGATAGTATTCTTCGATTTTTTCGGGCGAAACCATACCTGTAAATATGACGCGGTTTTCGATACCGTTTTCTTTACATTTATCTTCAAGAGTCTCTCTGTGAGGACCGTCACCGACAATTATCAGACGAAGATTGTTAAGTCTTGAATCTGCAAGGAAATCGAGTATTTCTTCAAGATTTTTTTCCTTGGCCAGCCTTCCGGCATAGAGTAAAATAAATTCGTCTTTACCTATTCCGTATTCTGCACGGAGTGTGTCTCTTTTGGATTTGTCTGCGTTTAAATACTTGTCTGTGTTGATTCCGGTAGGAATAACGGTTAAAGGTGCACTGATTTCATAGTCGCTTAACATTCTGTACATTTTTCCCGAAGGAACGATCATATTGGTTACATGTTTTGAAATTGAGTTGGTAAATTTAATTGCAGCCTTTCTGCCGATAGTTTTGCTCGGACACAGATAATGAGTATAGTTTTCGTAGACTGTGTGATATGTGTGAACGATAGGTGCTCCGGTTCTTTTGGAAATCATTCTCGCGTAAATAAAAGTTGAGAATTCGCACTGGCTGTGAATTATGTCAGGGTTCCAGTCTACAAGTTCTTCCATAAGAATATTAAGAACGGGCGGAAGCATAACCTTTACCTCAGGGTAAATCGCACCCAGGGGCAGAGCCGGCATATAATAAACATTATTTTCTTTTTTCTCGAATGCTGAATCTGAAAGAGTAAGGATACGGACATCATGCCCATCTTCCTTAAGACCTTTGATAAGATTAAGTGTTGAAGTTACAACGCCGTTAACGGCGGGTGTAAACATATCAGAAGTAATTAGTATTTTCATAATTCGCTGTTTTCCTCCTCTGTATGATTGGAGTATAAACAGCGAAACTTAAAAAATAATTGAAAAAATTAAAGTTTTTAAATTTTTTGCAATTTTACGTTAAAAACTGTTTCATTTTCGTTAGGACATTGAACGCTGATTTCGCCCTTATGCCTTAAAACAATTGATTTTGCAATGGCTAAACCCAGTCCGAAACTGCCTGAATTTCTTGAAGAGTCGGTTGTATAAAAACGTTCGAATACGAAAGGAATATCTTTTTCATCGATTCCTTTTCCGGTATTTTTAACTTCAAGCAGAGCCTTATTCTTGACTGCGTGGCATTCAACAAAGATTTCTCCGTCTTTTTCGGTATTCTTTATTGCGTTATCTACCAGTATTTCCACGAGTTCCGAAATTTCATCTCTGTTGGCAGATATATTAATATCTTTATCTATATTGTAGTTATATTTAATGCCTTTTTCGAAAGCAACACTTTCATATGTAAGTACTATCTCTTCCACGGCTTCGGAAAATGATATTTTGCTGTGATTGTTGTTGGGCTGTTCTTCAAGCTTGGACAAAGTCAGTAATCTTTCTATCAGGCGCTTCATGCGCTCTGATTCTTTTATGATGTTGTTTAAATACAGGTTGTCTTTATCCTGTGCTGCGAGAGCCTGTGCATTTATGCTGATGGCACCCAAAGGTGTTTTTAATTCATGGCTTGCGTCGGAGATAAACTGTTTTTCTCTTAAGATTGCCTGTTCTGCGGGTGCGGTTATAAAACGGGAAAGGAAGAAAATTATTACCAGCAGAGCGGCTGCGCCAAGAATGATAAGAGCGCCTTTTCCGATGGTTTTCCAGAAGCTTCTTGAATACATGGAAGAATCCATGATGACAAGCATTATGCTGCCGTCACTTTCTTCTTTATACGAATAAATGTATTTTCCGACCTTATAGCTTCCTTCACCTTTTTTAAGAATATTGTTGATGGTTTTTTCGGATATTTTGGCATAAGTATCTTCGCCGATTATTTTTGTGTTTAAAACCAGTCCGTCTTTGGCAAGATGGAGGCCGACAATCGGATTTTCACCTTCGGTGATATTATTAACCAGTTCTTCCGTTTCAACATCAATATTGTTTAAATCAAATACACCGCTGTCGGAAATCCAGTCGAGCATTTCCTTCTGAGTGATGTTGTTCCAGTATTTGTTATATGCGGTATTGGCGATAAAAAAGAGCCCGAATACAACCAGTAAAAGGGAAGCGGTAACTATAACGAATTTTTTTCTTAATTTTGCAGTCATTTATTTTTCTCCGGAAACGAGGGAATAACCTACACCTTTTTTGTTTGCTATAGAAGTAGCAGTGTTAAGGAAAGCGAATTTTTTTCGTAAAAAAGTGATGTATACTTCGAGGTTGTTGTATTCGCTGTCCGATTCATATCCCCAGACCTTGTCAAGAATCATGTCCTTGGAAAGAACCTGTCCTTTGTTTAGCATAAGATATTCAAGGAGCTGATACTCGGTCTTGGATAATTTTACCGACTTGTCGCCGCAACTGAGTTTGTATGTTGAAATATCAAGACTGATGTCATAAGCGTAAATGATGCTCTTTTTAACGTCGGCATTGTTGCGGACTCTCGCTCTTACGCGGGCTAAAAGTTCTCCGGCATCGAAGGGTTTGGTCATATAGTCGTCGGCGCCCGCATCAAGGCCTGTGATTTTATCGTCAATCTGGGATTTTGCGGTAAGTAATATTACCGGAGTCTGAATTTCTTCTTCGCGGATTTCTTTTAGGATTTCTATACCGCTCATATAAGGCAGCATTATATCTAAAAGAACCAGATCGTAAATATTGTTTTCAATACATTCAAGTCCCTTTTTTCCGTCGTAAGCGACTTCGGTCGAGTAGCCTTCTTTTTCGAGAATGGCTTTAATACCGTCCGTTATCTCTTTTTCATCTTCAACAATTAAAATTCTCATAATAATCCCCTTTATTTTATGAGATTATAATAACCAAATATTTTTTTAAAATCAAATAAAAGGAAAGGATTATTTTTTCTCATTTATATATATCTGAGCTCTGGATTGTATTATCTCGGCCACTTCTTTTGAGGTTTTCTGACCAAGGAATAAAGGCTGGGTTTCTTCGGTGATGATATTGTTCAGGTCTTCATCCCAAACCATTATCTGATCTGCGTGAACTACGTAATCTGCGAGTTCGTCTGCTTTTTCTTTTGTGAGAGGCAGTACTTCGTATGAATCTTCGCCGATGTAGTAATATTCATCGTAGTATTGTTTTTCGTTGTTTTCGTCGTAGTAGAAATATTTTTCGGTTGATTCGTTTTTCATTTTGTCGAATGCGCTTTGCAATACGGGGAAGCCGTAATACGATGTGGAATCGCCGTTATATTTCTCCGGCTGAATCAGGCTGTCGATAAAGTCCCAGGCCTCATCCTTGTTTTTGCTTTTAGCGGAGATGCCTATTATGAACTGAGGAGATATACTGTAACCTTTGGCGCCTTTAACCGGAATATCGGCCAGCACGGTCTCTTCTCCGTAGGTAGCCTGCATTTCATAGTTAAAGGATCTGAAATTGTCCAGATACTGGAAATCAAACAATGCTTTGTCGTTTCTTAAATCCTGCTCATGCGTATCAGAGTCGGTGTAATATTCTTCGGGAGTTTCTACCGGATAGGTGGCGGCATAATCGAGCAGTTTGACGAATTCGTCCGAGTCAAAACTGCATTTTCCGGTTTCGGGATCGATAAAGGCATCCGTGCAGTTGTTGAGCATGCTCATCAAAACGGTTTCCCTTGTCATGTATGCACGAAGGGCTTTGTTGCCGGTTTTATTTTCCCATTCAAGAATGTCGTCAATGGTCATGTCTTCTTTATAATTTTTCTTTTTGATGACGGCGCAGTTGACGGAATACGAAGGGAAGATACAGTAAAGCTTATCGCCTTTGGCGAATGTGTTCCGGGCACTGTATACCAGATCTTCTTTTTTGATATCGTTTTTCTCGTTCATCAAAGGTGTGAGATCTGCAAATACCCCTTTATCTATCAGGTTATTTACATTGGTGTTGCCTGCTATGATTATGTCGGGAGAATTGCCCGAGGTTAAATCGATATTAAATCGCTTGGTTCCCGCGTACGCATCGGCCGAATTGTTGTATGCGGAATATTCGATTATTTTAATGCGATAGGAATCACTCT
>JAEEOJ010000116.1 GCA_016284175.1 Lachnospiraceae bacterium
ATTCGAAACACTCCTTGGCAATATTGTATCGGGACTTTTCAACGATATGAAAATCAGTGCCAGAGAAATAGCGCAGATCGGTCAGTATTCCGAAAACATTTATTTCGGAAAACCTTCGGGATTGATGGATCAGACAGCCTGCTCGGTAGGCGGATTTGTGTATATTGATTTTTCAAATCCCGCAGATCCCGTAATTGAAAAAATAGATTCCGATTTGTCGGATTATTCGATATGCATCACGGATACAAAGAGTGTGAGCGGCGACCAGAGTACCGAATACGCTTTGATTATTTCCGAAATGAAAAGCGTTGCGAACGAACTCGGCAAAGAGTTTTTAAACGATGTCGACAAGGCTGAGTTTGAAGAAAAGATGCATTCGCTTCGCGAAAAATGTTCCGACCGTGCAATTCTTCGTGCAATGCATTTCTTTGCAGAGAACGAAAGAGTCGGACAGGTTTTAAAAGCATTAAAAAACAAAGACACGGATTTGTTTATCAAAAACGAAAACGAGTCCGGCAATTCTTCTTTTATGTACCTTCAGAATGTCAGCTCGCCGATTGAGTACTTAAAGCAGGATTTATCATTAGCACTTGCGGTAAGCGAAAACATTCTTGAAAAAGACGAAGCGTGCAGAATTCATGCGTCCGGATTTTCGGGTGTGATGGAAGCATTCGTTAAAAACGAAAATGTTGAAAAGTACAAAGCACGCCTGGAAGAAGTATTCCCCGACTGCCTCTGCAGCGTGGTTAAAATCAGAAAAGAAGGCGGTATTCGCGTCATCTGATTTAAGGAGAATTAATGACAAAATTTCGTAAAAGACTTTTTGAAATAGTACAGATAGGAGCGGCGAAAGATCTCTTGAGCCGTTCTTTTGATGTGATTATTTCCATCATTATCGTACTTAATATCGTGGTTACTTTCCTGGCAACATTCAAAGAACTTAACGGAATCATGAATGTTTTAAAAGGTATTGAACTGGCGACAATCATCTTTTTTACGATTGAATATATTGCCAGACTCATAACCGCGGATTTCTTGTATCCTAACAAGACAAAAGGAAAAGCTGTACTCGCATTCATATTTTCGTTTTACGGAATCATAGATTTTTTAAGCTGCTTCCCTTATTACATGCCTTTTACGACTCCGACGGGACTTGCGGTACTGCGTCTTTTCAGAGTGTTCAGAATCTTCAGGCTCTTTAAAATCAATTCGCAGTTTGACGCGTTTAACATTATAGTGAATGTTTTAAACGAGCGTAAAAAACAGCTTATTTCTTCGGTTGTGCTGATCTTAATGTTGATGCTGTCGGCTTCGATGTTAATGTACGGCGTGGAGCATGAAGCGCAGCCCGAAGTATTCGAGAATGCGCTCTCCGGCTTCTGGTGGTCGATGGCGACTGTCTTTACGATAGGCTACGGAGACATTTACCCCGTCACGTTTATGGGAAAATTTTTGGCGTTGATAATATCCTTCCTGGGCGTCGGAATTGTGGCGATTCCCACAGGTATTATTTCCGCAGGCTTCGTTGAACAGTTCTCGCAGATAAACAGATTCAAGGGCCACGGAGGCGGACATGAGCTTGAGTTTATCACGGGCGTATTAAACGAAAGCCACGCCTGGTGCGATAAGGAAATAAAAGATATCGTCATACCGCCGCAGGCACTGATTGTAGCGATTGTAAGAAACGGTGAGAATATGACTCCGGCGCAGAATATGGTATTAAAATCCGGCGATACTGTTGTTCTTGCGACGAACAATCACCGAGACGACGATATTAACCTAAACGAAATGACGGTGTTTGAGGGCGATAAATGGATAGGCAAGGAAATAAGCAATTTAAATCTTTCGGCCACCGAAAAGATAGTCATGATTAAGAGAGGCAATAAAACCATCATTCCTTCGGGCAATACCGTGATCAAGAAAAACGATGCGCTGGTTATGTACCATATGGATTAGCAAACGAAAAATCATAAAAGAAATAAAAGTGTGGATGTCGGAAAGATAAGAACGGCATTCACACTTTTTTAGAATCGGTTCTAGAAAAACAATATAATCAAATATTGTACTTTGATTGATAAAATACACTATATATGGTAAAATAACCCTGTATATATGATTATAAGGAGGCACTATGGAAAAAGTAGAAAATTATTATGCCGATTATGATAAAAAAGAGAATCTTTCGTTTGACAGCAAGGTAGTTCACGGAGCACTCGGATGCGACCCCATCAGCGGCGCCGTAAGTTTTCCGATTTTCCAGTCTGCCACTTTCAGACACAGAGATTTCGGGGTTTCCACGGGATATGATTATTCCAGACTTCAGAATCCCACGAGACAGGAACTTGAACGAACAATGGCTATCCTCGAGGAAGGCGTTGAAGCATTTGCATTTACTTCCGGCCAGGCAGCCAGCATGTCCGTATTTGATTATTTAAAGCGCGGTGAGCATTGTCTTTTATGCGACGATTTGTACGGCGGTACACACAGAATCGTCGAAGATATTTTCAGAGTAAACGGAATCGAGATTTCTTATGTCGATATGTTTGATCTTGAGAATGTCAAAAAGGCGATTCAGCCTAATACCAAGATGGTTTTCCTTGAGACTCCGACCAACCCCATGATGAAGGTCGGCGACATCAAGGGCATTGCAAAGATAGCTCACGCCGCAGGCGCACTCTTTGTCGTAGACAACACATTTATGACACCGTATTTCCAGAGACCTTTGACGCTCGGTGCAGATATAGTCGTTCACAGCGGTACAAAGTATCTCTGCGGTCACAACGATGTTGTGGCAGGTATGGTTGTTATTAAAGATGAAGCGCTTTCGCATCATTTCCACATCCAGTTAAAGAGCCTCGGTTCGGGTCTCGGACCCATGGACAGCTGGCTTATTATAAGAGGAATCAAAACGCTTTCCTTAAGAATGAAAAAGCATAACGAAAATGCGAAGATTGTAGCCGAGTGGTTAAGAAACCATCCCAAGGTAAAGAAAGTTTACTATGTAGGCTTTGAAGATCATCCCGGATATGAAATGAACCTTTCACAGGCTTCGGGCTTCGGCGGAATGATTTCGTTCGAACTCGACAGCGAGGAGAGCGCAAGAAAGCTTTTATCCAACGTAAAGATGGTTCTCTTTGCTGAGAGCCTCGGCGGAACCGAAACGCTTGTCACATATCCTATTACACAGACTCACGAAGATGTTCCCGATGACATCAGAAGAGCACTCGGAATCAACGAAGCATTTATAAGAATCTCTGTCGGAATCGAAGATCCGCAAGATATCATCGATGACCTTGAACAGGCCTTAAACTCATAAAAGACAAAACAGAGGTGTTTAATGAAAATACCGTTTACAAAAATGGAGGCTTTCGGCAACGATTACGTATATGTAAACGTGGCCGGACTGCCGGATATGAACTGGAATGAAGTGGCGATTCAGATTTCTGATCGCCATTTTGGCGTTGGTGGGGACGGTCTTGTACTCGTCTGTCCGTCCGATGCGGCTGACTTTAAAATGAGAATATTCGATCCCGACGGAACCGAGGCCGAGATGTGCGGAAATGCCGTAAGAAGCGTGGCAATGTTTGCATATTACCACAAACTGACGGATAAAACCGAATTAAAAATCGAAACCCTCGGCGGAATTAAAAACCTTTATCTGACCATTGAAGATGGAGAGGTTAAGAATATCGAAGCGGAAATCGGAGAGCCGATTTTTAAACCCGAATTGATTCCCGTGGACTTTGAAAAAGAAGAGTTCTTTAACGAGAGTGTTAAGGTTAATGCCGGCGGCAGAATAATGAATGTCAGAATGTCCTCACTTTCATGGGGCAATCCGCATACCGTGATTTTTACGGACGATCTGGAAAACCTGGATATCGAAACCATCGGACCGGCGATAGAGACACATCCTCTTTTTACGAAGAGAACCAACGTGACTTTTGCGCGTGTCGTTGACAGAAAAAACATTCAGATTCGCGAATGGGAGCGAGGCTGCGGAGAGACCATAGGCTGCGGCACGGGCTGTTGTACGGCACTTGTATTCGCAAACCGACTTGGACTTTGCGACAGGGAAGCGACAGTAATGCAGATAGGCGGACCGCTTGAAGTAAAATGGGACGAAAAAGGACTGGTTCACATGAAAGGTCCGAGTCACGTCGTTTTTGAAGGGGAATACATTTATGAAAATTGAGAAACTGATGCAAGGAATTCTTTATGAAGTCCTTTCCGGAACACTTGATAAAGAAATAAAAGATGTCGTTTACGATTCAAGAAAAGTTACGGACGGCAGTGCGTTTGTATGCCTCACAGGTTTTAATACCGACGGACATGCATACATTGATTCCGCACTTGAAAAAGGCGCTACACTTATTGTAGTCGAAAAAGATGTTGATGTAAAAAAAGATGGTGTTACCGTTTTAAAGGTTGTTAATTCAAGAGTTGCATTATCCAAAATTGCAGCAAACTTCTTTGACAATCCCGCGGACAAACTCGTTATTGTCGGTGTGACCGGAACCAAAGGTAAAACCACTACCACGCATATGTGCAAGAGCATCATGGAAGTATCCGGCGTTAAGGTCGGAATGATTGGTACCATAGGCGCATATGTGGGAAACGAATATATCGAGACGAAGAACACCACGCCCGAATCCTTCGAGATTCAGGGACTCTTTAAAAAGATGGCCGATGCAGGCTGCAAGGTAGTATTCATGGAAGTTTCCTCGCAGGCCGTAAAGCTTGACAGAATTGCAGGCATTCATTTTGCAATCGGAGCTTTTACGAATCTTTCACCCGACCATATCGGACCGGGCGAACATGAAGATTTCGAAGAATACAAAAACTGCAAAAAGGCATTCTTTAAGCAGGTAGAAACCGCAGTCATCAACGTGGATGACGAATACGGTTTAGAGATGGCAGAATATTCTCCGAACTTAAGAACCGTTTCCGTAAAAGGCGAAGCATATCTTTACGCAACCGACATTAAGAACACCTGGGAAGACGATATCATCGGCGTTTCGTTCCTTATGCACGGCGATGTAAATAAAGACATCACAATCGGAATTCCCGGCATCCACAATGTCGACAATGCACTTATCGCGGCTGAGGTTACACATCTTTTAGGAGCGGATGACAGCGACATTGTAAACGGCCTTATAAACATTCATATCAAGGGCAGAACACAACTCGTAAAAGAAGCGCTGCCTAAAGGCACATTTATCATTGATTACGCACACAATGCGATTTCAACAGAGAGCGTTCTGTCTACCCTTCGTGCTTACAATCCGAAGAAGCTCACAGTTCTTTTCGGAGGCGGCGGAAACAAGCCTGTGGCAAGACGTCACGATATGGGTGAAGCAGCATCAAAGTATGCAGACTATATCATTCTGACCGAGGACAATCCGAGATTTGAAGAGATTGACGATATCAACAAATCAATCATCGAGGGCATAAAAGAGCATGACTGCCCTTATGAAGTGATTTATGATCGAAAGGAAGCCATAGAGCATCTTTTAGATATTTCAAAGCCCGGCGAAATCGTTGCGCTAATCGGTAAAGGCCACGAGACCTATCAGGAAGTAAAGGGTGTAAAGAGACACTTTTCCGAAGAAGAAGTTATCAAAGAATATATGAAAAACCATTAAGGAAAAATCAGTGAAGAAGAAAAAAACGGTATTTTTAATTTCATTTATTGTTTTTGTTCTGCTTTTTGCAGTACTTGCCATTTTTGTGGTCCCGAGGAAGAAATATACTTTTCCTTTGTACGAAAACAAGCTTAATATTGCGATTGTAGGAGACAGTTTATTCTGCAATAATAACGGCGAAAGAAATCTGGCAGAAATCCTTGAGAGCAAGCTTGACTGTGAAATGTTAAACTGCTCCATCGGCGGAACCTGTGCATCCAAATTAAATGACGGCGGCGAGCCGGATTATTATTCCGACAAGCTTTGTTTTTACAATATTTCAAACATTATCTGCACAGGCAACAAAGCTTCGGTATCGGATAATGTAAGGAGATTATCAGCAGCCATTAACGATGGTTTCCAGAAGGCAAAACTATTGGCAGGAACGAATTTTGACAAAGAGGAAATACTGATTGTCAACTACGGTGTCAACGATGCGCATTTGAGAGTACCTGCGGTTTCAAATGACAAATATGATGAATTCACATATGCCGGTGCGATCAGATGCGGTATTGATAGAATCGTTCACGAATATCCCGATTTAAAGATCGTTCTTCCCGAAGTTACTTATTCGACGCTGATTTACTATGGCGAGAGAGATGATTATTTCGATCAGGTTACTGAAGAATACAGAACCGCATACAATGCAGAACTTAAAAAATTAGCGGACGAATACGAAAATGTATACTACTTTGATTTCAGCGAAAGCAATGAAATAAATAAAGATAATTACGATCAGTACTTAAGCGACGGAATTCATTTAAACGATGCGGGAAAGGAAGTTTATTCTTCCGCACTTGCTGATTTTATCGGAGAAATTAACTGATGGATAAAAAGACTAAAACCAAAAACTTTTTAGAATATTTAAATACCGCAGGCATTGCTGCTTTCTGTGCGCTTACACTCGTTCAGACTGTCTTTGCACTTTCCTGGCTAGCTAAAAATATCTTTGCTCCTAAGAACGGAAAGGAATTTTATTTCCACTACAAGGAAACAGGAAGTTTCGTTCTTATGGCAGCAGTGGTTTTCATTCTTACTATGACCATTGTTAAAAAGGTTGCGGGAAGTAAGACAAAGTTTTTCTGTTACGGTACGGTTGTTTTATATGTAATGACGCTTCCTACGGTTTTAAGTGTCAACTTCAATGCAACACTTTATGCTATTTGCGTATCACTTCTGATGCTCTTGGTGTTCTTTGCATTAAGATACTTTTATGGTGATCATACCAGAAGACTTTGGTGTCTTATCGGCATATTTGCGCTCCTTGTGGTTTTATCCTACTTAAACAGAGGTGCATTCTGGATCGGTGTGTTCATTACCTTTTTGTTCCTTACAATTACACTTATCAGAAATATCGGAATTAAGGGCAGAAACATGGCAGATAAGTCCTGGAGAAATACGCTTCTTCTTTTCTGCATACTTGTGATAATAATGCTGATGCCTCAGTATTTTACATACAACAATATCAACCACACGCTTTATCATCAGCCCACAAAAGAGCAGATTGCTGCGAGAGTGATTATTCCTTACCTTGATTACGAAAAGGATGAAAGGAACGAAGAGTATCTTTTAGGAGTAATAAGAAATGCCGATTACGATTCGGGCCATTCCTACAGAAACTTCAAGAAGATTATCCACAGATACGAAGAAGATAAACTCGATATGGATGTTATCTGGGGAAATCTTTACAAAAATGCTTATTACAGATACAAAAAGACAATTGCCAAGAGATATGTAAGAGATGTGGTAAGAGGCCTGCTTGCACCTGTTCTGGTGGAGAGTGAAATGAAGTCGGAAACCCTGGTAACACATCACGGCTACTACTATGCGGCGTTTGAAGAGAACTGTCCGAAATTGGCTGATTCATATTTCAGTTTCGGACTGAAAGGCCTTTTTGTAACAGCGCTTATTATTTTAGGCCAGGCTCTGGTTGCGGCAGTTATCAGAATATCCGCCATCAAGCAGGAATTAAAGCCCGAGGAAGGCAAGCATAAAAAAATAGAGGCAGTAGTTTTGGTACTCTGCCTCGGTATTTCATGGACTGTTGTTCAGACGCTGTTTGCACTTGAAGGAACTTCCTTTGTATCCAGCATCGGTTCAACGATTATATGGGTTCTGCTTTCATCATTTATCTGGTTTAATAACAAAGAGAAAAACTAAAGTCTTTCTTTCAGGATATAAACGAGACGGTCCGCAATCATTTTGCGGGCCTTTTCTTTTAGGGTGATTCCGTCATCTTCGAGATAATGCTTTCCGTTATCTTCGTTTATCAGAACGCCGTTGTACAAATCAACGTATGATATTGCATAGTAATTGTTGATTGTATATCTTGCGCAGTAAATGTATTCGCCTATTGTTCCATAGCCTGTATCATATTTTGCACTTGAAACCAGCTTGCCTTTTTCGTCTGTTGCATAACAGAAAATGGGAGATACAAATACAATCTGTGTATTGGGATTGATTTTGTTTATAGTGTCACAGAGAACATAAAGAGCACCTAACTCTGTAGCTACGTTCTCTGTCTGTGCACTGTCGGGATTGTCGATATTGTAATTGATTGGTTTCTTTCCGTATAAATAATCATGTCCGTCGTAGCAGAGCATAATTACTTCCACGTTTTTAAAATCAATGCCGTTAAGAACATCAATAACTTCTTTGTATCTGTCCAGATCATACTTTGACGAATCAAGGTGAGCAAGAGCTGTGTTCTGCTTGCTGAAGTCTTTTTGGATTGTATTGAGCATGAGCCAGAACAGAGTAAAGTAATCCTCGGGACATTCTTCGGGAGATGCTTCGCTTTCGTTAAAACTTACCATGTAGGAACCCGGAAGGCAGCAGTCGTATAATTTAACTTTGTCGCTTTCGACTTCCTTCTTAAACATATCCATGATGCTTTCGCCCTTGTCGCTTCCGTCACGGAAGGTATCGTTTCCGAAAATAACCACATCGGTTGTTCCGTCGTAAGATTCCTTGTCAAGCTGTTCGGGCGGCCAGAGAATAACATTGTCAAGAGTATCAAGTTTGATACGCTCATAGTCCTCGGCGGTCATTACATATTTAACGCCCTTATTCCAGATAGCTATACGGGCAACTATAGCTATTACGCATATTACAAGAATCAGCGCAATACCCCAGCCTATAATACGGGGGTAGTTGGGGACTCTTCTTTTACCGGAGCCGCCCTTTTTATTACCGGCGGGTCTTTTATGATTTGATTTATTTGTATTCTGCATATTTTTTACTCCATTAAATCCATAAGCCACAACTGTTCAGGTTAAACATTATATTACATTATATTGTGGATAATTGCAAACAAGCGGGCATATGTTGAATAATAGGACAAATTGTGGTAATATGAACTTTGTATGGGGTCAGTGAGGTGACAAATGAAAGAAAAGAAAAAAAATATATTTGATACTGATATTGAGATGATAGATCTGGATTCCGTCGGAGACCTTGAATTTCGTTACGAAGAGCTCGGTGCTCCCAATCAGGAATTAAGCGATGATTTAAATATGGTCATGAAAGAGACCCAGGTTTTTTCATCCGATGAAATAGAAAAAGCGCTCGAAAAGAATGCCGTGGAAGATATGCAGCTTGATCTCGGACAGACCAGGGTTATTGATTCCGTGGAAGAAATCGAGGGCTTTTTAAGTGAAGAAGAAGTTGCGGAAACCGTAAACGAGGAAGTTTATGAAGCTCCCGAAGAAAAGATCATAAAAGAAGCATCGCCCGAATATGCTGAGGCCGAAACCGAAGAAGCTGAAGAAGCAGAGTACGAAGAAGCCGAAGAGGAAACTGAGTACGAGGAATCTGCAGACGAAGAGAACTTTGAAGAAGAACCTGAAGATGAAGAAGTTCCTGAGGAAACCGAAGAAGCTGAAGAAGAGCCTGTAGAGGAAGCCGAAGAGGATTTGGAAGAAGAGGTTAGCGAGGAAGAAGCCCCCAAGAGCGAAAAACTCGAAGAAGACGAATCCTATGACTTTGAAGAAGACGATCCCAAGGAAAAGAAAGTAAAGAAGAATAAAGAAGAAGTTAAGAAGGTTCCTGCCAAGAGTACTAAGAACGCGAAGAACAGCAAAAACAGCAAGAACGTAAAGAATAAAAAGAAGAACAAAAAAGCAAAATATGACGATGACGATGAATACGAGAGCAAATTCGGAATCATTGAAATCGCAGGTTTGCTTGTAGCAATTGTTCTGATAGCACTTCTTGCCGTACTTGGGGTTAAATTGTTTAACAACAAAGCGCACAGTAATGATGTTAAACAGTTCGCATCAATCGGTGCACTGTATTCGGACATTGACGGCATAGGATATGACGGAATCGAAGCGATAGGCCAGAAGGCATATATCGACAGCATTACAGCTCCCGCAGAAGAAGTTACCGAAGAAGTAACCGAGCCTGAGGAGAAAGTGGAAGAAGATAAGCAGGAGGTTGAGCCTGTTTCCGTTAATTTCTCTTCGATAGAAAAAGACTTAAAGATAAAATTCATAAATAAGAACACAAACAAGCTTGTTACGGGTGTTCGTTTTGAAGTATCCGCCAAAGGACCTGACGGCAAGGAATACAGCTGGGTTGATTCCGATATGGACGGTGTCATTTATGTGGATAAGCTTGCGCCGGGTAATTATGAGGTAACGGTTATTTCGGTTGATCCTTACGAATTCCCTGCAACGGCCACCAAGGTAAAGGTTCAGGATACAATTGTTTATCAGGTTATCAATGTAATCGACGAAGCCAAGGACATGAGCCAGGTTAACCTTGCACAGGAAGAAAACCAGGGCAAGGATGTAGACCAGGGCGAGACTCTTCAGGATACCGTAAAACTTCTTGATTCCACAGCTACTCCGATGGACGGCGTGGACGGCTTTGTAAAGATAAACAAATCCGATATTAAAGATCCCAAAACTCTTGTAAGCGCATTCGAATGGGGCGGCTTCAGAAGAGTTGACAATGTAAATGTTTCAGATATTGTTCTTTCCGGTGAAACGGAATTAATTACAGGCAACAGCACTACAGTATATGCTGTGGTTTACCCCGATGAAGCTACAAACAAGGATATAAACTGGTCCAGTTCAAATGAGGGCATAGCAACCGTTGACTCCGCAGGAAACGTTACGGGAATTGCACCCGGAGATGTAGCTATTACGGCTTCGGCAATGGACGGAAGCGGTGTTTCAAAGACATGGAACATTACCGTAAAAGACGGCGCACCCGCTGTTGTTTATGTTGAAAGCGTAAGAATTACCGGCCAGCAGAATATCAAAATCGGAGATAAAATTAATCTCAGTGTGGCTGTTGATCCCGGCAATGCAACAGATAAAAGCGTTACCTGGTCCTGCAGCGATGACAGTGTCATAGCCATTAATCAAAACGGAACCATTAAAGGCAAGAGTGCAGGTTCCGCAATAATTACCGCAACTGCAAATGACGGAAGCGGAGCATTTGATTCGGTGCCTATAACCGTTGAAGAAGACAAACCTCCGGTTGTACAGGTTTCGGATATAAGCCTTTCGGGTGATACAAGTGTTGCTGTAGGAAGCGCAATTAAAATTACTGCTCAGGTTACTCCGAAGAATGCAACCAACAAGGAAGTTGCATGGAGCAGTTCCAATGTGGATATTGCGACAGTCGATTCTCAGGGAAATGTAATCGGCGTGAGATCCGGCGATGTTAAAATCATTGCGGAAGCAATGGACGGAAGCGGAGTTAAAAAATCAATAAAGATAAAAGTCACAAAAGCCGAAGCACTTAAATTAACGCTTATCGACAGTGCAGGAAACGAAATCACCGAAAAGAAGTCTCTGGTTGTGGGCGATACCTATCAGATATTACCGATGGTTGAGGGCTTTGAATCAAGCAGTGAAGTTACATTTAACGCAACCAACAACTGTATCACGGTTTCGGAGTCCGGACTTGTTACCGCTGTTACCGAAGGAAGCGCTGATGTAGTTGTTACCACCAAAGAAAAAGGTGTAGACGGAAATGTTGTTTCAAAGACGGCGTCCTTTATCATAAAAGCAGATCCTTCGCAGAATTCTTCCAATGCACTTAAATATACCAAGGACGGTACGGATTACCAGGTATATTACAAGACATCGGACGGTAAGTACATCGAAGCCAAATGGGCAGATTATTACAAGTACGACGAGTTCTATATTAAGGGTGAAGTGGAATACAAATATACCGGCTGGCAGACCATCAACGGAAACGTTTATTACTACGATGAAAACGGTAAGAAGGTGACCGGTGAACAGGTTATCGGCGGAATGAAATACAATTTCGCTTCCGACGGTTCCCTTATCAAAGGAAACGGTTCAAGAGGTATCGACGTATCCACATATAACGGAACAATCGACTGGACCGCAGTTAAGAATTCGGGTATTTCATTCGTAATCATCAGATGCGGTTTCAGAGGATATACAAAGGGCGGACTGATTTACGATTCAAAGTACAAATCATACATTCAGGGCGCTACGGCAGCAGGCCTTAAGGTAGGACTTTACTTCTTCTCGCAGGCAAAGAATGAAGCCGAAGCGGTTGAAGAAGCATCGCTTTGCGTAAACCTTGCACAGGGCAACACAATTTCCTATCCGATATTTATCGACAGTGAATACGCAAACAGCTCACGTACAGGCCGAGCAGACGGACTTGACAAGGCAACCAGAACCGCTGTATGTAAGGCATTCTGCGAGACCATAAAATCTGCAGGCTACACACCCGGCGTATACGCTTCGAAGTCCTGGTTAAACGACAAGCTTGATGCAGGCCAGTTAAGCTCATATAAGATCTGGCTCGCACATTACACAGGCCAGACAGACTATACCGGCAAATACGATTTGTGGCAGCATACCGCAAAAGGTAGCGTAAATGGTATTAAGGGTAATGTCGATCTGGATATCAGTTATCTCGGATACTAATCAGTAAAGATAAAAATAAAAGCGATTGGATAAATTTCCAATCGCTTTTTTTATGAGAAATATTTTAAATTACTTTCTGTAGTATTCCACGATTTTCTTTACAGCATGAATTACATCATCGGTATCGCTCTCTGTCAGAGCGGGGTAAAGAGGAATACTCATAATTCCCTTGTAAACTTCCTCGGCATTCGGACAAAGCCCGCCGGAGTATCCCAAATGTCTGTAATAAGGGAAGTAATATGTCGGTACGTAATGAACCTGGCACTGAACGTTCTCTGCGCTCATGGCATCGAAGAATTCCCTTCTTGTGCAGTTAAGTTTTGAAAGGTCCAGACGGATTATATAAAGATGTCTGCAGGTATCGGACTCGGGAATTTCCTTCTGAACGATTATCTCGGGAACATCCTTAAAAGCTTCGTCGTATTTTTTTACGATTGCCTGTCTCTTTGCTTTAAAGTCTTCAAGCTTTGACAACTGACTTATAAGCATTGCTGCCTGGAAATCAGTCAGTCTGTAATTGTATCCCAAAGAAACCTGCTCGTATACCCAGATGCCTTCGTGAGGAGCATCTTCCATCAGTTCTTCGTCGTGAGTGATTCCGTGTGTATGCGCAAGCACAAGTTTTTTGTATAATTCGTCACTGTTGGTCGTTACAGCTCCGCCTTCACCGCATGTAATTGTTTTTACGGGGTGGAAGGAAAAGCATGTAATATCTGCAAGAGAGCCGACCTTTTTGCCGTTATAGGCGCTTCCGATTGCATGTGCCGCATCTTCAATGAAGATAAGATTGAACTCATCGCAGATGGCACGAATTTTTTCATTCTCCACGCACTGGCCCGTAAAATCAACAGCCACAATTGCTTTTGTTTTATCGGTAATCTTAGCGCGGATACTTTCGGGATCGATATTGTAGGTCTCGGGATTGATATCCGCAAATACGGGAGTTGCGCCGACATAAAGAATGCAGTTTGCGCTTGCGGCAAATGTAAGCGGAGTAACGATAACTTCATCGCCCGGTTTAAGTCCTGCAGCGATGCATGCACAGTGAAGCGCTGCAGTTCCGTTTGAAACGGCAACCGCATATTTTGCACCTGTGTAATCCGCGAGTTTCTTTTCAAGCTCGGCAACCTTGGGACCGCATGTGATATAATCGCTTGTCAGAACTTCGCTGACCGCTTTTACATCATCTTCATCGACACACTGTCTGCCGTAATATATCTTTTTTTCTCTTACCGGCTTTCCGCCGTTAATAGCAAGTTCTTCCATAGTTTTCTCCATACCAGAATTAAACTGACCTTTGTTATTATAGCATATTGATTTAAGACTATCCATAATATGCCTCTTTAATGTTTAAATATGGATAAAATGAGAAAAATATGATAAAATATAACTATCTATGAGATGAATATAAAATTGAATCAGAAAATACGGATTACAAGCGAAAACAAACGGTGTTTCGCGTTACGGAGGAAGAATGAAAGGAATTATATTAGCAGGCGGTTCGGGAACAAGACTTTATCCTTTGACAAAAGCTATTTCAAAGCAGATTATGCCGGTTTATGACAAGCCGATGATTTATTATCCGCTTTCGATACTTATGCTTGCAGGTATCAGAGATATACTGATTATCTCAACACCCAGAGACCTTCCTGTTTTTAAAGATTTATTCGGTGACGGTTCACAGTTAGGACTTAACATGAACTATGCAATTCAGGAAACACCGAGAGGACTTGCTGATGCTTTTATAGTAGGCGAAGAATTTATCGGAGACGATTCCGTAGCACTTATTCTTGGCGATAATATCTTTTATGGTCAGAGCTTTTCGAAGGTTTTAAGAGAAGTTGCTTCAAGAAAAGACTGCGCAACTATTTTCGGATACTATGTAAGAGATCCGAGAGAATACGGCGTGGTTGAATTTGATGAGAACGGCAAAGCAATTTCGATTGAAGAAAAACCCGAACATCCGAAGAGCAATTACGCAGTACCGGGACTTTACTTCTACGATAACGATGTAGTTGAAATCGCAAAGAACGTTAAGCCTTCGGCACGCGGTGAGATAGAGATTACAAGTGTAAACAACGAATATTTAAGAAGAGGCAAGCTTTATGTGGAAACACTCGGACGCGGCTTTGCATGGCTCGACACCGGCAATCATGATGCGCTTCTTGATGCTTCGGATTTCGTTGCGGCATTTCAGAAAAGACAGGGCTTATACATTTCCTGCATAGAGGAAATCGCTTTTAAGAGAGGCTTTATTACCAAAGAGCAGCTCCTTGCGCTGGCTGAGCCTCTTATGAAAACCGCTTACGGACAGTATCTCGTAGAGGTTGCAAACGGACTTTAATACTTAAAAGGATTTACGGTGAAGAAAAATGGGCAAATTCAGTGTGGAAACATGCGAAATAGAAGGACTTAAGGTAATCACACCCACAGCATTCGGCGATGCGAGAGGATATTTCATGGAGTCCTATCAGGCAAATGATTTTAAGGAACTCGGTATCGATACCGTTTTCGTTCAGGACAACCAGTCATCCTCGAGTAAGGGAGTGCTTAGAGGTATGCATTACCAGATTAATTTCCCGCAGGATAAATTAGTCAGAGTTATTTCCGGCGAAGTTTATGATGCGGTGGTTGATTTAAGAAAAGGTTCGCCGACATACGGCAAATCTTTCGGAGTTGTTTTATCCGCCGAAAACAGAAAGCAGCTCTTTATACCGAAGGGTTTTGCACACGGATTTTTAGTACTTTCCGATACGGCAGAATTCTTCTATAAAGTGAGCGACTTTTATCATCCCAACGATGAAGGCGGACTGGTGTGGAACGATCCCGATGTCGGGATTGACTGGCCGGTTAAGGACGAGGCATTATTAAATATCATAGAGCGAGACAGGAACTGGCCTAAACTTAGTGAATTATAAAAAAGAAGGTAATTCGCCTATGGCACAAAATTTCAAAAAGGCAGTGCAGAATGCTTTGCTGATGCCGAGAAAAAAACAATATGAAAAAGATTACATTCGTCTTCTGAAGGAATACGAAGATCAGAGTCTTGCGGTTTTCAACTACGTTTCATCCAAAGAAGTTGAGGAAGAGACTGCAAAGGTGGTCGAAAGACTGAGCATGGAAACTTTGGTAAAGAATCTTAAAAACCATGTTGTTTATGATGAGTCAAGGTTCTATATCATTTATGATCCCACCTTCGGAATCTTAAGAAAAGAGAGCGAGCGCCTGATCTATGAATACTTAATCGATAATCCTTACGCAGTATTAATCTACGGCGATGAGGATTATTTTGCATTATCTGCGGATTTTAAAGAAGAGGAATTGTACAAAGCAAGAAGAGCGTTCAGATATTACAAACCCGTATTCAGTCCCGAGACGCTGGCATCGTTTGATTATATCAATGCGTTTGCAATTGAGGGCAGTTTCTTGAATGACCTTCTGGCAGGTACAGAGATGCTCAGCGCATCGATTTATTACACGGGCATGATGTATGAACTGACCGTGGAAGCGTGTGCTAAATTAAGAGCCGACAGAAGAGAAGACTTAATCTGCCACATTCCGGCAGTACTTGTTTCAAAAGGAATCGAAAGCGATATAAGCGAAAAAGAATTAAGCGAATCCATGGAAACAGGTGCGCTTCTTTATTCCGAATATCAGAAAATCATTCCTTCGCTTTCGGACGATAAATATGCGGCAATAAGACAGAAGGCAAAAGAAAAATTAAAACTCATACCGGTTGAAACCGATATTACCGTTTCGATAATCATTCCTTCAAAAGACAATCCCGATATGCTCACTTCGCTTATCGGAAAGCTTAATTTAAACGGGCTTAAAAAGATTGAAGTAATCATAGTCGACAACGGCTCGAGCGAGGAAAACAAAGCCAAAGTCGAAGCCTTCCTTGAAAAGTGCGACTTCGAATACAAATATATTTATGCCGTAGAGGAATTCAATTATTCCAAAATGAACAATGTCGGCGCTAAGGTTGCAAGAGGCGAAGTACTGCTTCTTTTAAACGATGACATTGAAGCCGAAGGACATGAATGGATTAAGACAATGGCAGCATATGCTACCAACAAGGGAGTAGGCTGTGTAGGCTGTAAGCTTTTATATCCCGACGGA
Organism: Lachnospiraceae bacterium; assembly: GCA_016284175.1. Classification (GTDB taxonomy): domain Bacteria; phylum Bacillota; class Clostridia; order Lachnospirales; family Lachnospiraceae; genus UBA3766. Next base: position 16,727 of record JAEEOJ010000116.1, read on the forward strand.
AAGATCCAGCATGTCGGAATATCCGCAGGTATTGACGGGCCCGCTCATAAATTCATGGGTGAAGAAGACACCGTAAAAGCAGGCGCAGGCGATAATCTTGTGAACAAAAACGTGCTTGCGGTAACGGGCGCATGTCTTGCAGTCAGAAAAGAACTTTACGACAGAGTCGGAGGTTTGTTCGAAGAACTTAAAGTAGGCTACAATGATGTCGACCTCTGCATGAACCTTTATGAGAACGGCTACAGAAACGTACTGCTTAACGATATAAAACTTATTCATCACGAATCGGTTTCAAGAGGCGTTGATGCAAAGAACAAAATTAAATCCGAACGTCTCTCATACGAAAAGGCAATTCTTAAGAACCGCCATCCGTCACTTATGATAGTGGATCCTTACGAAGGCGGCTGTGCAGATTTTAAGCTTAATTTCGAAAAAGAAAAAGAAGACTTTAGCGTTAACGCAAGCGGTAAGTTTGAATCGAGAAAATCAAACGACGAAGAAGGCTGGATATACTTCTCCTTCGAAAAATTCCAGGTGAAGATTACCGAAGACGAACATAAAATCCTCGTTGTCAAAGGCTACGCTGTAGTACCGGGCATCGACAATATGAGATTTGATTTTGACGTAATCTTACAAAAGGACGGCAAGCAGTTTGTAATACCGACAGAACGCTGCTTAAGACCTGATCTTGCGGGAAGATTCAACGGAAGCGAAAATACCGAGCTTTGCGGAATTGATTTACGCGTATCGGTTGATAATCTCGACGCGGGCAACTACAGGATTTACATGTACGCCAAGGACCACGGCAATGTAAGAGAGATTATAACCGACACATTCTTAAACATAGATATTTAACGACCGGATACTGACAGAAAATGGAAAACAGAGAACTCGAAGAATTAAAAAAAGAACTTGAGGAAACCAAGAGAAAAAACATGGAACTCTCGGGCCGCATAACAGAGCTTGAGGACGAAAAGGAAGAGATTAAGGATAATCTCGACCGCATTAAATCGAGCAAGGCTTACAAGCTTTCAAAGCCTTTAAGATATGTCCGCTCGCAGGTTAAAAGAGTCACACAGTACGGCTCCGTATCGGCGGTTTCCGACAAGGTGAAAAGCAAAAACAGATTAAAGAAAAGATACAAAGAACTCGGAACACTTTCTTTCCCCGACAAAGATCAGAGAATCGCAGAGGAAAGCAAAGAATACGCCGAGAAGATTGTCATTTCCATTCTCGTTCCGCTTTACAATACTCCCGAAGATTTCCTAAAAGAAATGATTGATTCGGTAGTAAACCAGACCTACAAATTCTGGGAACTCTGTCTTGCGGACGGTTCGGACGCCGAGCATTCCTACGTAGGAGATATCTGTAAGAAATACGCAGAAAACGATTCAAGAGTAGTATATAAAAAGCTTGAGAAAAACGAAGGCATTTCGGGTAACACCAATGCCTGCTACAAAATGGCGACGGGCGATTACATCGGCCTCTTCGATCACGATGACGTACTTCATCCAAGCGCACTCTATAAATACAGAGAAGCCATAGACGAGGGTGCTGATTATATTTACTGCGACGAGGCTACTTTTGTGGACGGCGACATCAACAAAATGATTACCGTTCATTTTAAACCTGATTTCGCAATCGATAATCTTCGTGCAAACAATTACATCTGCCATTTCTCGGTATTCAAAAAAGAACTCTTAAACGAGACAGAACTTTTCAGAACCGAATACGACGGAAGCCAGGATCACGACATGATTCTGCGCTTAACCCATCTTGCAAAAAAGGTTGTTCATGTGTCGGGAATTTATTACTACTGGAGAGCTCATGCAGGCAGTGTGGCACAGAATATCAACGCCAAGACCTATGCTATAGATGCAGCTAAAAGAGCCGTTTCGGACCATCTTAAAACGAACGGCATTTACAATACAAGCATCACTTCTTCAAGAGCATTCGAAACAATTTTCAGATTAAAATATGTTGTCACGGGCGAGCCTCTTGTTTCCGTTATTGTAACGGACGACACAGAGGACTGTATACTTGCGCTTGAAAACTTCAATTCATATTCGAATGTCGAAATCATAAAAGAATCAGATTTTGCGGAAGAACTCGCAGGCAAGAATATCTTCGCAAAGAAAAACGCACTTGCAGATAATGCAAAGGGTGAAGTTTTATTCTTCCTTGACGGAAGCGTTAAGGCATGCTCACCTGATATTGTAAGAGAATTCCTGTCAATCGCGCAGAGAGAAGATGTCGGTGCAGTAGGCGGGAAGATTATTAATTCCCAGGGCAAGATTGAGCACGCATCCGTTGTAATCGGTATCGGAAAAGACAAGGCAGCAGGATTGGTACATCACGGCTTTGATAAAAAATACATCGGTTACATGGGCAGACTCTGCTACATTCAGGACTGCAGCGCAGTAACAGGCGATATGCTCATGCTTAAGAAAAAAGATTTCGAAAAGGCAGGAGGCTTTGACGAAAGCTTTGATGTGGCATTCTCGGATATTTCCTTATGCCTGTCTTTAAGAAGAATGGGACTTCTTAATGTATTCGATCCTTACGGCGAGGGAATAAGCGACAAGCCTCAGATTCTTTTAGGAGGAGAAGACGAAGCTTACAAGAAAGACCTTGCAAACTTCAAAGAAAAATACGCAAAGGAACTTGAAGCCGGCGATCCTTATTACAACGCGAACCTTACCAAAGATTCACTTGATTACTCTGTGTGTTAGGAACTATATATAATGCTTAATTATTTATTTGCTTTAATCATATACATCAGTTTTATCGTTTTAATATTTGCTCTTAAAATCAATTCAAAGCCGGGTATAAAAACGACGGTTCTCACGATAGTTATTCCTGTTATTTCTTTAATCGTTCAGCTTGTTACAGAGTGGATTCTTTATATAGCCATATATATTATTCCGGACGTCAAATCTTTTTATTTTACGGTAGGAATAATCATCAACATTATCGAACTTGTACTTCCTTTTATAACCGTGCTTTTAATCGGAAAAATAAACGGCTGCAAAGTCGGTCTTAAAATGGTGCTTGCAATTGCGTCAGTATTCGTTGTGCTTTCATTCATCCTTAAACTCATAATTATAAACGGCGACTGGCAGTTATATGCCGATGAGTATCTGACGGATGCAATCTTAAACAGCTCGGAGTACGATCTTTTAACCGCAGGAAATGACCTTAAAATCCTGCAGACATTTCTTGTAGTAATTAATGCGGTTCCGACAGCAATCCTTGAAATTTTCACAATCATAAAAAGCCTTGAAGTTAAGAACAGCAAAAAATCTAATTTGCGCAAAAAGGCAAAATAAAAATACTATATTACCGCAAATAACCTGTATCTGTACAAACACCGGCGTTAATATAATATTGTTCAGATAATTATGGAGGGAAAACGATGTTCGCATGCAAAAACTGCGGCGGAAATATCATATACGACATTAAGTCTCAAAAACTCGTATGCAAACAGTGCAGTGCGTCTTTTGCACCCGAGAGCGTGACTAAAGAAAACGATTCCGTGGATTACGATTATTTCGAAACCACGGTTTTTACATGTCCTCAGTGCGGCGCCGAGATCATGTGCGAAGATAACGAAGCTTCCAGTTTCTGTACTTACTGTGCTTCATCGACCGTTCTTACTTCCAGAATTTCCAAAGAGAAAAAGCCTGATTACATCATTCCTTTTGAGAAGACCAAAGAGGAGTGTATCGGCGAATTTAAAAAGATTACAAAGAAAGCGATATTTGCACCGAGCGAATTAAAGGATGCAAAGATTCTCAATCAGTTCAAGGCAATATATGTTCCTTACTGGTTTTATGAGGTTAATCAGGAAGGAATTTTCAGGGTCAGCGGAATGGAACTTCAGAGGGACGCTGAATACTCCACCACATACTATTATGATGTAAACGGATATATAAACGGAAAATTTGAAGGTATCTGCAGGGACGCATCATACTCATTCTCCGATGATTTGGGAGAGAGAATCGCACCTTTTTTTACCGAGAGAAAAAAGAAGTTTTATCCTTCATACCTTTCAGGATTTTATGCAGACATATCGGATGTGGAGAGCGTTGTATACGAGCATGAGGCTGAAGAACTTGCCAATGATGTTGCAAGAGAAGTCGTATCAATGTCATCCTGCAAGGACGAATATAAGGATATGAAAATATATTTGTCCAATGACGAAGCCACCAAGCAGTTTAACACCGCGGTAAGTGCGAAGAGAGCGCTCTTCCCGATATGGTTTATGTCTTTTAAGAACGAAAAGAAAGTTGCCTACATGACGGTCAACGGCCAGACGGGCAAGGCGGCGAGCGATTTTCCGATTTCAAAAAGAAAGTTCCTCATCGGAACCCTTCTTTTAACCCTGCTTTTCTTCCCGCTTGCATTCTTAACACTTTCGCTTTTCAAACAAAGGACCGCTTTTGCGGCACTTGATATTGCGCTTCTTTTATCGGCGGCTTCGTATATTGTTTATTATGTTCAGATGAAGATTCTGCAGATAAAAGACTCGGGCTCGGAAGACGCGGGACGCTTTTATCAGAAGACCAAAGTAGTATATATAAAAAATAAAGATAAAAATGAACTTTTAAAGAGTTATATAAAACAAAGCATAATTGATATCGTACTGGGCCTCTTTTATGTCGGAATGATGCTCTGGGAAATTCCTTTCATTCTGAATATTACGAGCCAGGGCAAACTCTTTAGCGTGGGAGCGGTGTCGGGATTTTTCAGAATTATTCTTATAATCGGCAACCTGATACTGGCTGCGATAGGTTTTATAAGAGGCGGTAAACTTAAAAACAGTGCAAAATTCTACGGAGTGCTTTTCGGAGCATTACTGACGGTATCGGTTCTCGGTATAGAGCTGATTAATTCGACCAGCGTGCTTCTAAGCATCATAAGTTCAGTTCTTTTATGTGCCGGCGCATTCCTTACTATATTCGATCTTGTGCTCTATCACAACGAACTGACAACGAGAAAACCCGCACATCTTAAAAAAAGAGGAGGTGACGCAATTGCCGAAGATATTAATAATTTTAGTATGTAGTCTGATACTTGCGTTCTTTGCGGCATTTATTGCCTGTTATTTCTTAGCAAAGATTACCTCGCTTCCCGGTAAGAAATCCGAAGTCGAAGAAGATGAATTCAATCTCTACGGCGTTAAATACAATTGCGTTGCCAAGAATATTGAAGTCAAAAACAAATCCTATTCGTCTTACGAAAGACCAAAAGAAGATAAAACCAGAATTTACTGAATTGTGCACGACCTGAATTTTAATGAAAACTCCGAGCCTTGCGCTTCGGAGTTTTTTAAAGGCAAACCCCCGTTTTTAGCCTTCATTATTAAGATTTGTTTAAGATAAACATAAATTTTTTTAAAACCTATTGACAAGGTGTTATACACTGTTATATAGTGTTTACTGTTATAAGGTGTTTATCGGCACTATAACAGTTGAACATTTTTTATGAGGCAGCATTTTACGGAGTAAAACCCGACGGGGAGCTAACATGAAGATAATAATTAACAATTCTTCAATGGTACCAATTTATACGCAGATTATTCAGCAGATAAAAGCGCAGATTGCTTCTGACGTGCTGCATGAAAATGATCCGCTTCCTTCCGTGAGGTCCTTGTCAAAGGATCTTAACATCAGCGCACTTACCGTCAAAAAAGCATATGACGAGCTGGAGGCGCTGGGTTTTGTTGTGACCGTACACGGCAAGGGTACATACATATCCGGCAATAATTCGGAGTACATAAAAGAAAATCAGATAAAAGAAGTAGAGAACGGGTTAAAAGATTCCATAGAAAAAGCAGAACGTTATTCAATCTCCAAAGAAGATGTCAGGGAAATGTTTGACATGCTTTTAGACGAAACGGAGGCTTAAATGCTTGAAGTAAAAAATGTTGTAAAGAAATATAAAAATTTCACATTAAACGTTTCGATGGAATTAAAGCCCGGAATGATAACGGGTCTCGTCGGTGCCAACGGAGCGGGTAAAAGTACCACTTTCAAAATAATGCTCGGACTGGTCAATCCCGACGGCGGAGAAGTCCTTATAAACGGAATGAGCGTTAAGGCTTATAAAAACTCCGGCAAAGAGGATATAGGCTGCGTGCTGGCTGACTCCTTCTTCCCCGACATTCTTAAAATAAAAGAACTTAAATCCATTTTAAAAGCTTCGTACAAAAGTTTTGACGAAGAGTATTTCGTAAAAAAATGCGAAGAATACGAAATACCCATGGACAAGAAGATATCCGAACTTTCCGGTGGTATGAAGGCCAAGTTAAGAGTCATCACTGCACTTTCACATGACAGCAAAATCTTAATCTTAGATGAGCCTACCTCGGGACTTGATGTGGTTTCAAGAGAAGAAATACTTACCGAACTTCGCGATTACATGGAAAAAGATGAAGAGAGATCAATCGTTATCAGTTCCCATATCTCTTCTGATATCGAGAAAATCTGCGATGACATATACGTAATCAACAACGGCGAAATTGTTATTCACGATGATACGGACACGCTGCTTTTTGAATATGCGGCATTAAAATTAAGCGAAGAAGATTACGAGAGTCTGGACAAACAGTATGTGATAGCAGTCAGAAAAGAATCTTACGGATATGAGTGTCTTACGGATAAAAAAGATTATTATCTGGAGAACTGCCCCGAAATGGTAATCGAAAAAATGAATCTGGATGAACTCATGCTAATCCTCTACAAAGGAGAAAAACTATGAAAGGTCTGTTTATCAAGGATTTAAAACTTGTATTTAAAAATAAAATCCTGCTCGTCCTGATGGTTTTGTTTTCTCTGGTAGGATTTGTCGGTATGGATGCAAGTTTTCTGATTGGCTACATTACGCTTTTCTTTACGGGACTTGCAATCTCAACATCCGGATACGATGAGAGAAACAATACAATTGCATATCTTCTGACAACACCTGTTTCCAGAAGGGATTATGTCATAGAGAAATATATCTTCACGACATGTCTGGGATTTGTCGGATATGCATTAAGCGTTACGATTTCTTATATAAGCTGTCATTTTATACAGGGTAAACCGTATGATGTAACGGCACTTTCACTGGGATTGTTTATATTCTTAATTCCCGCACTGATGATTCCGATTAACATCAAATTCGGAACCACCAAAGGCCGTCTGATAACGCTTGCGATTTCCGGAATCATTGCATTTATAATCGGAGCTTTGGTTCCTCCGCTTTTAATGATTTCGAGCGTGACCGATTTTATTATTGACGAAGATATGGCAATCACGGAATACGTGGTAGAAGTCGGACTTAAAACATATTTGATTGCTCTCGGAATACTGATTGCGATTTTAGGAGCATATGTTACATCGTTTTTTATAAGTTTAAATATCATAAAAAAGAAAAATTATTAATCATTACATAAAGGAGTTGAAATGGCTTCATTAATTGAAATAAGGAATATGTGTAAGATTTACAATCCGGGCGAGAATGAGGTAAGAGCGCTCGATCACGTATCCCTTTCCATCGGCGAAAACGAATTTGTAGCCATCATCGGTCATTCCGGATCGGGAAAATCGACACTTATGAATATGCTCGGGTGTCTCGATGTACCTACCAGCGGTATTTACCTCTTACACGGTTCGGATGTATCACTTTTAAGCGATGATGAGCTGTCGGATATCAGAAACCAGGAAATAGGCTTTATCTTCCAGGGCTTCAACCTGATATCGAATTTAACGGCATTTGAAAATGTTGAACTGCCTCTTATATACAGAGGAGTTTCCAAAAAAGAGCGAACCAATCTGGCAAAGGAAGCGCTTCGAAAAGTCGGACTTGAAAACAGAATGACTCACAAGCCTTCGGAAATGTCAGGCGGTCAGCAGCAGAGAGTTGCGATAGCAAGAGCGATAGCCCAGGCGCCGCCTGTAATACTTGCGGATGAGCCTACAGGTAACCTTGACTCGCATTCGTCCAAGGAAATCATGAATATTTTAAGGCAGCTTCATTCAGAAGGAAGAACCGTAATAGTCATCACGCACGATAATGACATTGCTGCAAACGCAAAGCGAATTGTTCATATCGAAGACGGACGTATCACTTCGGATTCGGCGAACGAAGGAAACTTAAGCAGAGATGACATCGATAAGGAGATCAGAAGCGGCCCTGTAATTTACGATTCGGATATAAAAGAAGAAATTCCGAATGAAGAACCGGCTGAAGCGGTAATCGAAGAACCGACAGCAACGCGGGATGATTATGATATAAAGATTACGGATGAAAATATAGATTTACATTTGATTGGAGATAAGCAGAATGAGCAGGAAGAATAACCCACAATTATCACTTGACAGAGAAAATCTTGATGCACAGCTTGAAGCAGCTGCACAGAAAAGAAAAAAACAGAAAAGAAAAAAGATTGTCCTCAGAATAATCATAATAGCCGTAATTATCGTGATTGTTCTTGCGATTGCCGGTATTGTTATCGGAATTATGGCATCAAAGAAAGCTATGGACAAGATTGTTAATGTAACACATGCAGAAGAACAGGAAATCACGCAGGAAGTTAAATTAAGCGGTACCGTTCAGAGTGACAATGTTCAGCATTTCTATTCACCCACAGCCATCAAGGTTGAAAGCGTTGTTGAAATCGGAACATTCGTAAAGAAGGGCGATCCGATCGTAAAATTTGACAAGGAATCTTACGAACTTGCACTAAAGCAGCTTGAATTAACAGATAAGATTACCGAGAACAATTTCCAGAGTAATGTTGCAAGCAACAATACTATTTTAGGCAAACTCGGACAGGCTCAGGCAGATGTTGCAAAGTATCAGGCAGAAGTTAACGAAGCGCAGGCAGCGGTAGACAACTTCGGTGACAATGATTCCATCAATAAATTCAATAAAGATGTTCAGACACAGATAGCACTTGAACAGGGCAATATCGCATACTGCGAAGCAGAAATCGAAAATCTCTGGGTAGCTTACAAGATTTCAACAGGCTATGACAAAATGAGTCAGGGAGAAGCTGAACAGGCTGAGAAGAATTTCGAACAGCAGGCAGACGTAAAAGCTCTTCGTGAAAAAATCGCATACTCCAATACGGTTATCAAAAATGTCAGCGGTTTACTTTCCGGCCAGACCGAAAGTCTTGCCGAAGCAAAGCAGAAACTTGCGGAAGCACAGTCAAAACTTGAAACGGCAAAGGCACAGGTTGAATCTTACAAGGCATCTGCCGGAAACGATTACGACAGAGAGAACCTTCAGCTTCAGGGCGAACTCAACACACTTAAGTCCGGCAGTGAATACGAAGAACTTCAGAAGTACAAAGACGGTTGTCTTATAGCTCCTTTTGACGGCATTGTTACAGCTTCATATGTCAGCGAAGGTATGACCACCTCTCTTGCAGGTGCAGAAATTATCGAATTCTCAAGCATTGACGAAGTAAGCGTTGCAATCTCAGTCAGCAAGAGAGATATCGAAAAGATTAAAGAAGGCCAGGAAGTTAAAGTAACAATTCTTGACAAGGATTACGAAGGCGAGATTTCAAGAATCGCACGTGTGGCTATTTCCGGCGGCGGTACAACAAGCGTTTCCGCAGTCATCAAGATCAAAAATCCCGATGACAATATTTTCCTTGGAATCGAAGCAAAGAATGTAATCGTTACGGCACATAAAGACAGCTGCTTAACCCTTCCTTCCGAATCCATTAACGTTGACAGTGACGGATTCTTCGTATACACGGTTAACGATATGAACATGGTTGAAAAGAAGAGTGTTGAAGTAGGAATATCATCAGAAGACTGCACAGAAATCGTGGAAGGCATTACAGCAGATGATAAGGTTGTATCATATGTTACATCCGTAGTTAAGGAAGGCGCCATAGTAGTACCGGTTGAAGGCGATGACATGACATCCCTTATGGGCGGCCTCGGTGGAGGTAATGTGGGAGTAACAGTTACAAATGAATAATAAATAATAATATACACAGGAAAGCAAATGGGACAATTTTTGGAATACGTAAAAATTGCATATAAGAGTATTACTTCCAATAAAGGTCGTACATTTTTAACCATGTTGGGAATCATTATAGGTATCTCTTCCGTCATAATGATTACGGGCTTAGGAAGCGGCGTAAAAAACGCACTTGACGGAGCGCTCGGAGATCTTTTCAAGGGACAGACCTATATTTATTCTTCAAACGGCGATGAATACATAACCGTAAATGATATTGAATATATCAAGGAAACCGTACCGGATCTTGCCGTATGTTCTATTGAAGAATATTTGGGCGGAACTGCCACTTCGGTTAAAGGCGATTTCAATGTTCAGTATTACATGGTAAACGAAACATATGAAAGATATGCCGTTGAGGGACTGCTTCACGGAAGATATTTTACCGAAGATGAGTGCGACAGAGGCGACAATGTGGCTGTTATCAGTGAAGAAGGAGCCAAAGCATTTTTCGGAAGTACGGATGTGGTAGGTCAGACGATTCTTGTGGATTTAGGTTATGATATCCTGCTTGAATACCGCATTGTCGGTGTAAGAAAAGCCAAAGATTCGCAGCTTATGAACATGGTTAATATGATGGGAACCCCTACCATAAAACTGGAAGTTCCTTATAAGCACTTTGTTAATGAAACGGGAGAAACATGGCCGATAGACAGTTTATATTCCATGCTGATTTCTTCCGACTCTCCGGAAATAAACGAAACACTCAAACGTATCGTTAAGATACTGGAAGCAAGACATGATGTAAGAGGTGAAAACTGTTTTACGATTGACTCTTTTGACTCTTACATGGAAAAAATCAATCAGGTTATCGGATATATAACTATGTTTGTAGGATTTGTATCTGCGATATCCCTCTTAGTAGGCGGTATCGGCGTTATGAACATTATGCTTGTATCCGTTACGGAGAGAACCTCCGAAATAGGTATCAGAAAAGCGCTTGGCGCGAGAACGGGATCGATTATGACTCAGTTTCTGGCAGAAGCCGGAATGATTACGCTGGTAGGCGGTATAATCGGAGTTATATTAGGCTACGGCGGTGCTGAAGCACTATGCCTTTTAGTAGGTGCTATCGCAAAGATACCGGTACATATTTCGGTAAATATATTAGTTGCTCTGGGCGCAGCACTCTTTTCTGCGGGAGTCGGACTTTTCTTCGGAATCTTCCCCGCTAAAAAGGCTGCAGCATTAAGCCCTATTGAAGCATTAAGACAGGAATAATAATGGGCAAATTTATAGAATACTGCAAAATTGCATTTTTCAACATAAAATCAAATAAAGTCAGAGCCTTTTTAACAATGCTCGGAATTATTATCGGTATATCTTCGGTAGTTGCAATCGTAAGCTTAGGAAGCGGATTCAAGAAAACCATCGACAAGGAACTCTCGAGTCTGGCCGGTAATACTTTGGAAGTTTATTCCGTAGGTGAAGTTGAATTCAATGATGAAGACCTGGAAGCTTTAATGGCAAAAGAAAAGCATATCCTGGGAATCACACCCGTAGTACCTTTAATGGGCGAAGCATCATACAAGGATTTAAACTCATATTCCGCACAGATTAAAATGGGAAATGAACTCATGGATCAGGCTTCTAAATACGACCTTCTTTACGGAAGATATTTTACAAAAGAAGAATTTGATCATATGGAAAAAGTCTGCATCATAGATAAAAGTTCTGCCAGAAAAATATTCGGACACGAAGATGTTGTCGGAATGACGGTGGATCTCTTTTACGGAAGAAACAGAAGAGGCGGAACATTCAGAATTATCGGCGTAAGAGATGATAACTCTTCTCAGATGGCAGATTTAATCATGGGTTCCGGAAGTGCTGAAACCAAATTTGAAGTTCCTTTTACATCATTCATTGATGCAATCGGTCTTTCCCAGTACGCAATCGGCTATTACGATCTCATAATCATTCTGGATGATGCGGACAATGCAAGCGATGTACTGGCTCATACCAAAGCAATTCTTGAAGCAAGATATGATATACGTGATCAGAACCAGATAGCAGTTATAGACTACAATGCTATCTTCTCGGTTATAAGTTCATCACTTATGATGGTTACGCTTCTGATTATGTTAGTTGCGGGAATATCGTTGTTCGTAGGCGGTATCGGCGTTATGAATATCATGCTTGTATCGGTTACAGAGCGTACAAGAGAAATCGGTATAAGAAAAGCGCTCGGTGCGAGAACGGGCTCCGTGCTCACACAGTTTCTGGTTGAGGCCGGATCGATATCCTTACTCGGCGGTGTAATCGGAATTATTTTGGGACTCGGCGGAGCAGAATTTATATGCTTCCTCATTTCCAATTTTTCCGGCTCCACGTTAGTGGCAGACTTTAACCCTTTCTTTATCCTTGGAATCGCACTTTTCTCAATGTCGATAGGTGTGTTCTTCGGAATTTACCCTGCCCGAAAAGCAGCAAAGTTAAGCCCCATCGAGGCGCTTCGAAGAAGGTAACCTTTTGCTTTTTCATAAACTACATCCCCTTTTAAAACAGAGAGTATTTGCTCTCTGTTTTTTTATGATATAATATTCGGGTATGAGCGCATTCAGAAAAGGAATTACAGACGGAATACCCATTGGACTCGGATACCTCGCGGTATCGTTTTCTTTTGGCATACTCGCAGTTGCAGGCGGACTTAATGTCTGGCAGGCAACTCTTATTTCGATGACCAATTTGACGAGCGCAGGCCAGTTTGCAGGCCTTACAATTATGATTTCGGGCGGAAGCATAGTCGAAATGATAATATCGCAGTTTATTATAAACTTAAGATATTCTCTTATGTCGATTTCGCTTTCGCAGCATATAGATAAAACCATGAAGCTACCGCAGAAACTCTTCTTCGGAGAGTTCCATACGGATGAAATATTTGCGGTTTCGATGGGACGTCCCGAGAAACTCGGAAAGACATATTTCCTCGGAGTAATCATAGCGCCTTACATAGGATGGTCGTTAGGAACATTTCTTGGTGCAGTATGCGGCGAAATACTTCCCGCAATGGTTGTAAGTGCACTCGGCGTTGCACTGTACGGAATGTTTATCGCAATCGTAGTTCCTCCGATGAAACATTCGTGGAAGATGAGCATCGTGGTAGGCCTTGCGGTAATAATGTCGGTATGCTTTGCGTATGTGCCGGGGCTGAAAAATGTGTCGTCGGGCTTCGCGATAATTATATGCGCGGTACTCGCATCGCTGTTCGGAGCACTGGTTTTCCCCGTAAAAGAAGAAAAAGATTTAAAGACAGAAAAAAATTGATTTTGGTGAATAAATGGACTGGTTGGTATTTTTCAAATATCTCATATTGATGGCCGGCGTAACATATCTTATAAGAGTGCTGCCTTACGTTTTTATGAGAAAAGAAGTAAATAACAGATTTTTCAAGTCGTTTTTATCGTATATTCCGTATACGGTTCTGGCAGCCATGACTTTTCCCGCCATTCTTCATGCGACCGATAATATTTACAGTGCACTTGCGGGACTTTTAGTAGGTATAATTGTAGCGCTTTTCGAAAAAGGACTTCTTGTCGTTGCGCTTTCTTCATGCGTTGCGGTACTGCTCATTGAAATTTTGCAGAAGTTTGTACTTCACTTATAAAAGCTATTCCGCTTTAACGTAAACCCCGGTTCCTCCGAAGGATTTAATTCTTTTAAGATTAACAAATCCGTTGAAATCAACATTTTCTTCCCACGGGAAAAAGCTGTAGTCAACAACTACGGCATAATTATCTTCCGCGGCAATCGGAAGTCCGTTATATTTCTGATAATAATCCCTGACAAAACTCTTTCCGTCACCATGCACAACCAGATAATTAACTGTCTCACTCTGATGTAAAACACGACAGTTCTCGGCCCTCTGATTATCATCGAGGAAGAAGACTGTATCTACATCGAGTTCTTTGCAGTAACTGATTATTTCTTTTAACTCTGCGTGTTCGTCAACATTCTTAAAAGACTGAATACCCGCAATATTTAAATAAACAAGAACCAGCAATCCGAAGACGGCAAGAGTAATCTGCTGTCGTTTTTTTAATCTTTCCAGACCATCTAGAAGGAGTTTCGTCATAATGCAGAACATAGGAATCAGACCGATAAGATGATAGCGGTATTCAAACGTATCGGCGCCGTAGCGTGTATCGGTAATGCAGAGAATCATAAAATTCCAGACGGTAATTGAAGCTCCTAAAAGAAGGAACAGATCTTTTTTGTCTTTTATGAAAAGTATTATTGCGATAATCAGAAATACGATGAGGGAAAGCGTTACTCCCAGTTTTATGAGCAGTTCTATGCCTTCCGAAGAAATAACCTTTAATTCTGAGGATGTGGTAGCCGAGCCCAGAAGCTGGAAAAGCCCGAAGAAGCATTTTTGAATATTGTTCCAGAGATTCTCAACGCGCACAAAAACCATACCGTTTCCCTTTGCCGTCTGAGCCTTCGTGTTAAGAAGTATTCCGATTAAGCTGCATAAAACGGTGCCTGAGAAAAGTATGATTTCATTCTTTTTTATTTTCTCGGAATTGAAAAACTTATATGCGGAATATGCTAAAAGAAGCGGAAGAAGTCCGCAGACAAATACATAAACTCCGCTCGAAAAAGAAGTTACAAACAAAAGGATAAGATAAAGAATAAAAGCGACTATAGATTTTACATCCTTTTTCTCTTTCTTTTCGTTTCTTAAGTGAAGCATAAGGCCTAAAAGCAGAATCGGAACCGTAACTTTTATGCAGTACTGTGCTCCGATGTAAAATAACATATTGTAGTAATCCAGAGCGCCGACCGTGTAGGGTATAAGCAAAAGATTCAGAGTAAGGATGGGATATATTTTTTTAATGCCGTCAAACAGGTAAAGAATCGAATATGATAAAAGAGCGCAAAGAAGTATATTGGATAAGCCTAAGGACAGATAGATATTGCGTGTAATCAGATAAATCGGAAGGGCGAAAAAAGCCGTGCTGTCAAATTCCAGAGTTGAAGGGTAAACCCAGTCCGGAATCAGCAGCGATTTCTCTTTGACAATCATCATGATATGATTCATGATCATACCCGCGTCACTGTCAAAATGCATTTTAATCTGCGTCAGATTGACAATTATCAGAAGCAGAAACTGAAGAAACAGTATTACAGAAAACAAGATTTCAAAGACAGAGAAATTCTTTTTCCGATTCATGAATGCTCCTTTCAAATACTTTTGAAGGGGTTGCAAAATACAATTAAAATGTGCTTACAAAAAGAATCGTAACAAAATATATTTAGGGTGTCAAATGCCTGTTGAGATTTGTTTTTTATTGTCGCATTTTGCAATAAATGTTATAATGGTTTTCGTTAAAAAACGGAGTGTTTTCCAATCCTTATATTAAGGGATTTTAAATGGGAGAATGAAACATGGAAAGAGTTGAAAATACGTTAGACAGGGAAAAACTTACAAAAGCCATGAACGGCTGTATCGAATGGATCAGAGAGTTTTTTGAGGAGAACGGAAAAGGCTGTAATGCGGTCTTAGGTATATCCGGCGGAAAGGATTCATCCGTTGTAGCTGCACTTTTAGTTGAGGCACTCGGCAAAGACAGAGTCATCGGCGTTCTGATGCCAAACGGCGAACAGGCTGATATCGATATGGCAAAGCTTTTGGTAAACCACCTTGGCATTAAGTATTATGTGGTTAATATAAAAGAAGCGTATGACGGAATTATCAATGCGTTTCCCGAAAACCTTGAGCTGTCCAGTCAGACTAAAATAAATCTGGCTCCGCGTATCAGAATGAGTACTGTATACGCAGTTTCTCAGAGCGTGAACGGACGTGTTGCAAACACCTGCAACCTCTCCGAAGACTGGGTGGGATATTCAACCAGATACGGTGATTCCGTAGGTGATTTTTCGCCCTGCTCACATTTTACGGTACAGGAAGTAAAAGAAATCGGACGTATACTCGGACTTCCCGAAGCACTTATCGAAAAAGCTCCGAGCGACGGACTCTGCGGCAAGACAGATGAAGACAATTTAGGCTTCACCTATGCGGTACTTGATAAATACATAAGAACGGGCGAAATCGAAGACGAGGAAACAAAGAAGTTAATCGATTACAAGCACAAAATGAATTTGTTTAAGCTTGAGGTAATGCCTTCATACGAACCCAAGTGGGATTAAAGAAAGAGAAAAATATGAATACAGGATATGTCAATTTAAAACAACAGGTTACAGAATTAATCGGATATATAAGAAGTATGCTTTATCCGGAAATCTTCGGCGAAATGGGTTATAAATCCACCGAAGCTTTAAATTCCGAGGCGCATTCCGCGCTTTGCGACATGCTTGCAACCGTTTGCGAAGAAGATACAAATACAAGAGATCTTGCGGATAAGTTTTTTGCAAAACTTCCCGACATAAAAGCACTGCTTGATACTGACGTACAGGCTGCTTACGAGGGAGACCCCGCAGCAAAATCCACCAAGGAAGTTATGCTTGCATATCCCGCGTTCGAAGCTATAAGCATTTTCAGAATCGCACATGAATTATACGAACAGAAGGTTCCCATCTTACCCAGAATGATGACCGAGTACGCTCACAGAACCACAGGTATCGACATGCATCCCGGCGCAAAAATCGGACCGTACTTTTTCATCGACCACGGTACCGGCGTTGTTATCGGTGAGACCACAACAATCGGCGAGCGCGTAAAACTTTACCAGGGCGTTACACTCGGTGCGAAGAGTTTTGCAGTCAATCCTGACGGAACCCTCGTAAAAGGTATAAAGCGTCATCCCGACATCGGAAACAATGTAGTCATTTACGCCGGTGCGACTATTTTAGGAGGAAATACTTCTATCGGTGACAACTGCGTCATCGGTGGTAATGTATGGCTTACACATTCCGTGGATGCAGGAAGCACGGTTCTTGCAGCGCATGAGCGAAATGAGATAATCTCGAAAGAGGAATAAACAGATATAAATAACAATTATATTCTATTGACACGAACGAATAATAAGAGTAATTTATAAGTGTTAAAAAAATCACGTCTCTTATTCAGAGTGGTGGAGGTACATAGGACCGTTGAAGCCACGGCAACCCCTTTTAGGAAGGTGCCAACCTGAGCGAGCAATCGAACAATAAGAGGACTATGCAAAAATGAAAATTTTATGCCCGGTCCTCATGGATTGGGTTTTTTTAATGGTTTATAGGCTTAGATTTGATATAAAGGAGAACAAAATGGAAAGAAAAATTTTCACTTCAGAATCGGTTACCGAAGGTCATCCCGACAAGGTCTGCGATGCCGTTTCGGATGCAATTCTTGATGCGTGCATGGCAGCAGATCCGATGAGCCGTGTAGCATGCGAGACAACAGTTTGTACAGGCTTCGTACTTGTTACGGGCGAGATTACAACAAAGGCAGTTTTAGACTACCAGAAGATTGTCAGAGAAACAGTTAATGAGATCGGCTACAATGATGCAAAGACAGGTTTTGACGGAAACACATGTGCAGTATTCGTAGCAATGGATACACAGTCTGCAGATATCGCTATGGGTGTTGACAAAGCTCTCGAAGCAAGAAATGCAGAGATGAGCGATGCAGAGATTGAAGCAATCGGTGCAGGCGATCAGGGTATGATGTTCGGTTATGCAACAAACGAGACCGATGATTATATGCCTTACCCTATTTATTATGCACACAAACTTTGCCGTCAGCTTACCAAGGTTCGTAAAGACGGAACACTTAAATATCTTCGTCCTGACGGAAAGAGCCAGGTTTCTGTAGAATATGATGAAAACGGCAAACCCGTAAGATTCGATGCTGTAGTTCTTTCAACGCAGCATGATGAGGATGTTACCCAGGAACAGATTCATGCAGATATCAAAAAGTATGTATTCGATGAAGTTCTTCCTAAGGAAATGGTTGATGAGAACACCAAGTACTTTATCAATCCCACAGGACGTTTCGTAATCGGCGGACCTCACGGTGACGCAGGTCTTACGGGACGTAAAATCATCGTTGATACCTACGGCGGATACGCTCGTCACGGCGGCGGAGCATTCTCAGGAAAAGACTGCACAAAGGTTGACCGAAGCGCAGCATACGCAGCAAGATACGTTGCAAAGAACATTGTAGCTTCAGGTCTTGCTGACAAGTGTGAAATCCAGCTTTCCTACGCTATCGGCGTTGCAAAGCCCACATCAATTATGGTTGATACATTCGGTACAGGCAAGATTGCAGACGAAAAGATCGTAGACATCGTAAGAGAAAACTTTGACCTTCGTCCCGCAGGAATTATTAAGATGCTTGATTTAAGAAGACCTATTTACAAGCAGACCGCAGCATACGGCCACTTCGGAAGAAACGATTTAAATCTTCCCTGGGAGCAGCTTGATAAGGTTGATGTTTTAAAGAAGTATCTGTAATGGAAAAATCTATGAAAGTAAGAATTAAAAAATTATCCGAAAACGCTGTTGTTCCGACATACGGAACAGATTACGCCGCAGGTGCGGATCTTTACGCATGCCTTGATGAAAAGATTGAGATTGCACCTCTTGAAACAAAGATGGTCGGCACAGGCATTGCAATGGAAATCCCCGACGGTTATGTGGGACTGGTATTCGCACGCTCGGGACTTGCCTGCAAAAAAGGTCTTGCTCCTGCCAATAAAGTCGGCGTTATCGACAGCGATTACAGAGGAGAAATAAAAGTAGCGCTTCATAACCACAACGGTAGTGGCGATGCACTTGCAATAGAAAACGGCGAGAGAATAGCACAGATTGCAATCGTGCCTTATCTTAAAGCGGATTTTGAAGTTGCTGAAAGCCTCGAAGAAACAGACAGAGGCGAGAACGGATTCGGTTCTACCGGAAAGTTTTAAACACCGGTTAAGTCGAATTCGGGTATAAAAGATTCAGAGGCTGTATCGCCTTCCTGAAAATATGCGTTTTTGATATCTAAGGAGAGTACAAAGTCCAACAGGCGTTCGTACTCTCTTTTTGTAACTTTTCTAAGCAGTGCGGGATATTTCTCGCCTGCTTTTTTAAGTGAATCGGTATCAAGAGGTGTGTACTGATTCATCAGTGAAATGTAAATTGAATCGCCGTAGGTTTCATGAAGATATGAAACGACGTTTTTGGCATTCTTAACTCCTCCGGGAAGAAGAAGGTGTCGTACTATTACGCCTTTTTTCATGATTCCGCGCGAATCGAACTTAGGCTCGCCGACCTGGCGGAACATTTCCGCAATCGCAGCCCTGGCAACCTCGGGATAATCATAAGCCTTTGAATAATTTAAAGCCATGGTTTCGTCCGAATATTTAAAATCAGGCAGATAAACATCCACAAGACCTTCCAACATTTTTAAGGTTTCTGGAAGTTCGTAGGCCGAAGAATTGTAGACTATCGGAATGGAAAGGCCTTTATCCTTTGCGATGATTAATGCTTCTTTTATGAGGGGTACATAGTGCGAGGGTGTTACGAGATTGATATTGTTTGCGCCCTGCGCTTCGAGGGATAAGAAAATGTTCGCCAGTTTTTCAACCGAAACTTCTTTGCCGATTAAGCCTCTGGAGATTTTTTCGTTCTGACAGAACACGCATTTTAAATTGCAGCCTGAGAAGAAAACTGCGCCGCTGCCTTCCTTACCGCTGATGGAGGGTTCCTCATAAAAATGCAAAGCAGCTCTTGCAAGCATAACGGTATCGTTTACGTTGCAAAAGCCTTTTTTCTCAGAGCGGTCGATATTACATTTTCTCGGACAAAGGGTACAAATCATAGCATAAAAAAAGTGCCGGAAACCCTGAGGTTCCGGCACAGAAGTTATCTTATTTGAAATATCTTTCGTAAAGTCCCTTGAAAGCTTTGCCGTGTCTAGCTTCGTCACGAGCCATCTCATGAACTGTATCATGGATTGCATCAAGGTTAAGAGCTTTAGCACGCTTTGCAAGATCAGTCTTACCTGCTGTAGCGCCGTTTTCTGCTTCGATTCTCATCTCGAGATTCTTCTTTGTGGAGTCTGTTAAAACTTCACCGAGAAGTTCTGCAAATTTAGCAGCATGTTCAGCTTCTTCAAAAGCTGCCTTCTCCCAGTACAAACCAACTTCGGGATAGCCTTCTCTGAAAGCTACTCTTGACATTGCAAGATACATACCTACTTCTGAGCATTCGCCGTTGAAGTTTGCTCTTAAATCGTTTTTGATATCTTCGGGAGCGTCACTTGCTACACCTACTACATGCTCTGCAGCCCAGGACATTTCCTCTGACATGGGAGCAAATTTGGAAGCGGGAGCGCCGCAAACGGGACATTTTTCGGGAATGGGATCACCTTCGTGAACATAGCCGCAAACCTGACATACATATTTCATATTACATAACCCTCCTTTTGAGTATTTTTATTTTAAGTTGAGATTAATTATATCATATACGATGCTTCTTTGTAAAAGCAGAACGTATTCCGATTTCTTCTTTTTTGATAATTTTTTTAAAGTTCTCAAAGTGCTTTGAGAGAATGCATATACTTCCGACAGCAAGTATAAGCGGATAAATGATATTGTGGGTGTAAATTCCCACGAAAACAGGAAATCCGATAAGCATTGTAAGTGTTGCAAACACTATGTAATCGGTGGCAAAAGTGATAATGATAACAAGCACTCCGGCAACTACAAATGCGATAGGATTGTATCCGAGAATGCAGCCCATCAGTGTGGCGAATCCTTTTCCGCCCTTAAACTTAAGATAGAACGGGAAAATGTGTCCGATGATGGCCATTGATGCTGCGATGTATGGAAGATATTCGTACTCGGGAAAGACCATTCTTGCGACGAAAACTGCCACAAAGCCTTTCAGGATGTCTACGACACCTACCAGGACGCCCCATTTCCAGCCGAGAGTGAGAGTTGTGTTGGATGCGCCGAGGTTACCGCTTCCGCCTTTCCGTATGTCCTTTTTGAGGATTTTAGCCAGGAAAAAAGAGGTGCTGAAACTACCTATAAGATATGCAATTAATGCGCCCAGAATGTATACGTACATAGCTTCTCCGAATAATGTGTATTTACCTGTTAATAGTACAATTTTTCCATGGAAAATTCAATAATATAAAATTATTTCCAAAAGGTACATAAATGTTGTATACTTGATTTTGGGCGTGGGTAAAAATTATGCTTCGCGACGGGAAAAAGTGTAAAAAGGGATACTGAAAATGAAATTAAATCACAAGAGAACGATACTTGCCGGTCTGGCATTTATGTCAATATCGGGATTCTGGGGAATGTACGACGCGGTAACTCCGTTAATTCTTAAAAATTCGTTTCATTTAAACGAGGTTTTAAACGGCGTCGTAATGGCAATGGACAACGTGTTTGCAATTATCCTTCTTCCGCTTTTCGGAATATGGTCCGATAAGACAAACACGAAATTCGGTAAAAGAATGCCGTTTATTGCAATAGGAACTCTTCTTGCGGTTATCGCAATGTTTTTCATGCCTTTTGCGGACAATCAGAGAAATCTTATTCTGTTCCTCGTTTCGACCGGAGCGGTTCTTCTTTCAATGTCATTTTACAGATCTCCGGCGGTTGCTTTAATGCCCGACATTACGCCGAGAGAATTAAGAAGTAAGGGCAATGCCATCATAATGCTGATGGGTACGGCCGGCGTTATCTATTCAATGATAATGATCAAAGTTCTTGTGAAAACTCCCGAAGGAGCCGAGACACCAAACTATATGCCGCTTTTCTTATCAATGATGATCTTTATGTTTGTAAGTACGGTGGTTCTTATATTAACCGTTCCCGAAAACAAATGGTCCAAAGAAGTAAAAGATAACGAAACGCCCGAAGAAAAGGAAGAAAATCAGAATGCGGGAAAGAAGATTTCAAAGGCTAAATTAAAGAGTTTAATCTTCATACTGCTCTCCGTATTTTTCTGGTACATGTCATATAATGCGGTAAATACCGCTTTTTCAAGATATTCGACTCAGGTCCTCGGATTAAAGGACGGAAGTTATGCAACATACATGCTTGCAGCTACCGTTATCGCGGTAATCAGTTACCTGCCCATCGGTATTATTTCAAGCAAGCTTGGACGTAAAAAAGTTATCATGGCAGGTGTAGTCGGTCTTGCATCTGCATTCCTTATCTGTACATTTGTAAATGGCGGCGGAGTACTTTTATACATCCTCTTCGGTATCGTCGGAATTTCATGGGGCGCTATCAATGTCAATTCATTCCCTATGGCCGTTGAAATTGCATCCGACGGTGACGAGGGAAGATATACCGGATACTATTACACATTCTCGATGGCGGCACAGGTACTTACACCCGTACTTTCCGGCGTATTTCTTCAGTATGTTTCATACAGAGCGCTCTTCCCTTACGGTGTTTTCTTTGCAGCGCTTGCATTCTTTACAATGTCGCAGGTTAAACACGGCGATATCGTGACCGGTCAGAAGAAGTCTCTTCTTGAGCACTTTGATGTTGACGACTAATTATTTTATGAGAGTAACTGCTAATGAGTTTTTTAGATTCTTTTAATAATGCATTTTCATATGATGACCTTGTTGTATGGGCCTTCTTTGCCATGTACGGCATGTTCTGGCTTATCTTTGCACTGGGAGTAATTATTCATCATTTTTTTATGGCAGTGCCTTTGTACATTATGGCCGACAAGGCAGGATACGCTTATCCTTTTCTGGCGTTTATTCCTTTTGCCAACTACTACCTGATGCATGTACTTCCGATAAAGGAATACAATTTCATAGGAATCTATAAAACCTATGAGAGAAAACACGGGTTCCTGATTTATATGCTGGTCAAATGGATTGCACCTTTTGCGATAGGAGCAATAGGCTCGATTTTTATGTTTGTTCCCCTGCTTGGATATCTTGTTGGACTTGTTTTACAGCTCGTAAATATGGCAGCTATAGTGGCCGGTTATATCGCAAAAGCCATAGTGATGATTGATCTTATGGATTTGTATATGAAAAAAGATGAAAAAGGACTGGCAATTTTCCTTGGAATAATAAGTCTCTTTGTTCCGATTGTATTCCCTATTACATGTGTAATTTTATGCACTAAGGAACCGGAATTCGGATATGGAAATTATTATTATCCCGTGAATCTTCAGACAATAGAATAGGAGAGGTCTTTTAAGACTTCACCCGCAATGATTAAACCTGCCACTCCGGGCACGAAAGACGCGCTCGCAGGGGCAGTTTTTTTATTTGAATTTACAGAATCTGTATTTATATTTTGCGTTTTAGGCTCCTCTTCGGAGTAAACGACTTTCAGAGAATCAATGTTAAGCTTTTTTAATTCGTGGCGCATAACTTTTGCGAGAGGGCAGACTTTGGTGGAATAAATATCCGCAACTTTAAAAGCACTCGCATCGGTTTTGTTGCCTGTTCCCATGGATGAAATAACGGGAACGCCGGCTTCCTTGCAGGTAAGAATAATGAGTTTCTTGGCAGTAACCGTATCAACTGCATCAACCACGTAATCAAAGACTGAAAAGTCAAACTCATCCGCGGTTTCAGGCAGATAAAAAACAGGCTTCTCATGAATGATAATATCCGGATTAATGTTTAAAAGACGTTCCTTCATGACAGAGGTTTTCTGTTTTCCGATATTGGAAGAAAGGGCAATAATCTGTCGGTTAAGATTGGACTCTGCCACGGTATCGTGATCGACGATTGTAATCTCGCCCACACCGCCGCGCGCCAAAGCCTCGCAGACAAATCCGCCCACTCCGCCTATTCCGAAAACTGCCACATGCGATTTATTAAGTTTTTTAATTCCTTCTTCGCCAAAGAGCGGTACAAGGCGTGAGAAGCGTTCGTCTTTTGCGTTCATATTAATTATTCAGGCTCTCAATCAGGCCATCCAAATCCTTGCAGGCTTTTTCGTATCCTTCGAAAACAAAGCCATGCATTCCTGTTTTCTTAGCGCCGTTTACGTTCTTTAACTTATCGTCGAAGAAAACGCATTCCTCGGCTTTAAGATTATATTTTTCGAAAAGAGCGTTGAAAATATCTTCGCTCGGTTTTAAAAGATGCACCCTTGAAGAAACAATCTTTCCGTCTATGTAAGGGTAGAAAGGGAAGAGTCCGCGATTGACACTTTCCTCAAAAGTAGAGTCGGGATAGTTGGTACAAAGAAATACCTTAAAACCTTTGCTCTTTAAATCTTTTACCCACTGTTCGCTGTAATCAAAAGGTCTGATGGTAAGAATCAGATTATCCACAAAAAGCCGGATTTCTTTTTCGTACTGGGGCATTGCCTTAACAGCCAGTTGAATAACTTCCTCAAAACTTAAAACCCCGCGGTCCATTTCGTCCCAGAGGGCGTTATTTATATATCCGTCAGCAAGTGTATCAATACATTTTTCGTCGAATCCGAGCTCTTCCATCGTTGCCTTCCATGCAAAATCGATAAGCACGTTTCCGATATCAAAAACAATATTTTTAATCATAAGTATTTTAATCCGTTTCTGTTTATTTTCCCCTAAACATCTTCTTTATTATAATCTTGAAAGCGGGCTCTGTCACGAAAAACTGTTTTATTGACACTAATAGGAAAATGATATATCATTTATGAAGTTGCGGCGCGTGGCTCAGCTTGGTAGAGCGCTGCGTTCGGGCGCAGAGGGTGCTGAACGTCCAGTGGACGTTCGTTTAGCACGGACCGGAGCGAAGCGGAGACCGTGGGTTCAAATCCGTCGCAAAAAATTAATAACATATTTATATTACGGCGCGTGGCTCAGCTTGGTAGAGCGCTGCGTTCGGGACGCAGAGGTCGTGGGTTCAAATCCCGTCGCGCCGAGAATAAAAAAGGATACCTTTGTTGGGTATCCTTTTTATTTGTGCTTATTGCCGACCGGAGCGAAGCGGAGACCGTGGGTTCAAATCCCTGCAATTATATATAAATAAATATCCATTAATTATCAAAATATGCTATTCTAGGAGTAAGATATTCGCGCATAATAATATCCGGCATTAATTAAAGTGGTTAGGAGAAATATATGTTTAGAGAAGTAGCCAGGAAAAAACAGGCTTTACCAATAGAAGAATGCATTGAAATATTAATAAAAGAACCTCGCGGAGTGCTGTCTGTACTGGGTGATGATGACTATCCCTACGGTATGCCGCTTAATCATTATTACTGCGAAGAGGATGGAAAAATATATTTTCACGGAGGGAAACAAGGGCATAAGGTTGATGCGATTAAGCGCCATGACAAAGCATCCTTCTGCGTATATGATCAGGGCTTTCGCAATCCGGGAGAATGGGCTTTAAATATTCGTAGTGTCATTGTTTTTGGCAGGATTGAAATTGTGGAAGATACGGAAAAGGTCCTTAAAATTTCTAGACTTTTAAGTTATAAGTTTACTGACGATGAGGATTATATTGAACACGAACTTATCAACGCAGGCCCGCGAACTCTTATGTTTGCGTTAAAACCTGAATGTATAACGGGTAAAATTGTAAATGAGGCTTAGCGCTTCTTTTATGATTTCTCGAATAAATGAATGTACGAAAGGGAAGAATATAATGGAAATTGTTTATAAAAAACTGTCGGAGAATGAATTGAACAGAATTATCGAAATGAGAATTGACCAGTTGAAGGAAGAATACACATCGTCAGGCAAAAGTGCTCCGGAGGGCGTGGATCTTGAATCGGCATTGATGGATTTTTATAAAAGAAATTTAGCTGCCGGCACGTATGTTTCCTGGCTGGCATTTGATGGAGAAAGAATCGTCGGAACAAGCGGTATGTCGTTCGCGGAAAAGCCGCCATACTTCGCGTGCCCTTCGGGTAAAGTAGGCATCCTCTCCAGTATGTATACCGATCCGAATTACAGGAGGATGGGAATCGCCACAAATTTGCTTGACAGAGTGGTAAAGGAAGCCAAAGACTACGGGTGCGGAACAATTTATATTACAGCATCGGATGTCGGTGTAAAGCTATACGAATCCTATGGATTTAAGCATAACGGAAATTTCATGCAATACAATTTTTCTAAATAGACAGAGTATCTAACAACAAGAAAAGAGGATTAGATTTATGGGTGCCGAAAATGGATTAGACGTTTTTTTTGAAGGATGGTTCAATACTCTTGAAAAAGGTCTGGAAAAACTGGATGTTAACGAGTGTTCATGCCTTTTCTCAGAGTGTGCAAAAACTTGTTCTGAGTTTGTAGTAAGTGGCTTGTATCGACCACTTTTTGAAGAATGTGAAGGTGACCTTGATAAGTTCTTTAACAACATTCACAAAATAGATAATGTAGACGGCCGCATTTTAGAGCAGGGGAAAAAAATGAATTGATCTTTAAAAAATGTGAATGTCCTGTACATACGGATGCTAAAATATCATCACCTCGTTTATGTGTATGCTCTAAAGAAAGTATGATCTGTGTTTTTAAAGCGCTTGTTCCCGAAAGAAAGTTTGAACTTGAACAGATATCAACAATTCTTGACGGCAGTGATGTGTGTAAACATGTAATTACATTTAATTGATAATATTTGTTTCAGAGGAGTTAATATGCCTTTAAGGAATATGATAATACTTACGATAGTGGCGATATTGATTCTGTTGACAACTTTTAGCACTGTTTGTTAGAATACACATGATGATAAATTCTAAAAGAAAGAGAGGTCATTTTTATGCGTTTTGAAAAATTGGATATTGTAAGTAAATATTGTATGATGACCTCGGTTAATCGTATCTAGTTTGGTATGTCCGACAGATACTTATATATGCATTTAAACCGTGGCATTTCCTGTTGCGGTTTTTTTATTAAATCAGACATAATCTGTCGAAGGTCTCCATACAATAAATAATCACAGCTGTTAATTGAAACATTTACCAAAAGGAGATTAAGACATTGAATAATATTATTTTAAGAAGAGAAACAAAAGAAGATTTTTACAATACCGAACATATGACAATGCGCGCGTTCTGGAACCTTCACGGTCCGGGATGCAACGAGCATTTGCTGGTTCACAAACTACGAGAAAGCGAAGATTATCTGCCTGAATTAAGCAGAGTGGCAGAAATTGACGGCAAGATAGTCGGAGCAATCTTTTATTCAAAAGCAAAAGTCGCCTCAGGCGACACGGAGCATGAAGTACTTACCTTCGGACCGCTCGCGGTTGAGCCGACCTGCTTTAATATGGGAATTGGAGCAAAGCTCCTAAAAGAAACGCTAGCCCTTTCAAAAGAAGCAGGCTACAAAGGTATCGTTATCTGTGGCGAACCTGAATATTATCCGAAGCACGGATTTAAAACCTGTGATAATTTCGGAATCGTTCATCCTGCATTCGGCAATTCCGATGCTTTTATGGCCTATCCGTTAAACGACGGTTTCGAGGAAATACACGGCACATATTATGAAGCACCTGTATTTGAAACTTGCGAAGATGAGGCTGAGATAGAGGAATTTACAAAAGGGTTTCCTTATTACAAACCGCTTAAACTTTCGTGTCAGTGGCTACATGTAGAAAAGCTCGGGAGGATATCGGAGGTTCAGAAGAACAGCTTTAAAATCCGTTTCTTCGAGCAGGAATTACCGGCCAAGCTTAAAGGTAGCTTTTATGAGGAAGACTCAGAGAAGTGGCCGGTTGTGGGCGATTACGTAACATTTCTTTATAACCCTAACGGAGAGTGCACGATTCTAACCGTCTGCGAAAGATCGAGTTTTTTACAAAGACCGGACCAGGCTAAAACCGGTGTTATGCAGCATATGGTCGCAAACGTTGATTACACTTTTATAGTGACTTCGTTAAACGATGATTATTCTTTTAACAGAATAGCGAGATATGCTAGCGTGGCACTTCAGGGCAATTCGATACCGGTTGCAATCCTCACCAAATCGGATCTTTGCAACAACGTGGGAAGATATGTAAGGGAAGTTGAATCGATTTCCGACAACATCCGCGTGCATGCGGTTTCGGCTTTGCTTAATATCGGGCTCGATGAACTGGAAGAATATTTCACACCGGGAACAACCATATGTCTGATGGGCTCATCGGGTGCCGGGAAATCGACACTTATTAATTCAATCGTCGGCAGTGAAGTAATGAAAACTTCCGAAATCAGAGAAGACGATTCCAAGGGAAGACACACTACGACGCACAGGCAGCTTATTGAAGTTAAAGAAGGCGTTTTCATCATTGATACTCCGGGTATGCGCGAGATTGGTATGGCCAATACGCAGGATGGAATTGATGATACTTTTTCGGATATCGTTGAGCTTGAAAGCAGATGTAAATTCAGCAACTGCCGTCACGATACCGAGCCCGGCTGTGCCATAAAAGCAGCACTTGAAAGCGGAGAACTCTCGCGTGAGAGATACGAACTCTATGTAAATCTTGGCGCCGAGAATACCCGCAATTACGCTATGAAAAAAGAAATCTCAAGATGGGCCAAAGAAATGAAAAAGTTTAAAGATAAAAACAACAACTGGGATTAAAGGAGATAAAAAAATGAATATAGAAACAGAAAGATTAATAGTCAGATCGCTTGAAAGAGGCGACGAACTTGTATATGCCAAGATGGCGGAGGACGGAAGCCTTGATGAAGTCGGATTTGACGCTAACTGTGCGGAATGGATGGGCGAGTGGATTGAAGAAGCACTTGAACTTACGGCAAACGACAATCCGAGAGTTGATTACATTCCCTGCACCGTTGTAGATAAAGTAACAAACGAAGTCATCGGAAATGTTGGTTGCACATATTATGAAGATACAGACAAGATTGGAATCTGCTATTTTACCGGAGCCGATTACAGAAGAAAAGGTTACGCGGCAGAAGCGGTAAAAGCATATACGGATTATTTCTTTGATCATTACAACGAAAAGGAAATCATTGCAACCATAAAAGCAAATAATGAACAATCTTACAAAACCGCAGAAAAATCAGGCTTCAAACTGATTGAAACTAAGATGTACAAAGACATTTATGATGAAAAAGAAGAACTGTACAGATTTTATGTATTAACCAAAGAATAAACTTTGGCTTGAAACGAGGTAAACTATGAAACTAAACAAAATATCAGAACATGTATGGGTTTATCCGTATGAGGAAAGACGAGACAGACCGAATTTAAGTTATATCCATGGAGACAATTGGAACCTTGTGGTGGATGCCGGTCATTCGGAAGAACATACCAAAGAATTTTATAAAGCATTGGAAGATGAAGGCTTTGCACTTCCCGACCTTACAGTGATTACACACTGGCACTGGGACCATACTCTTGGGATGCATGCGGTTCACGGACTTACAATTTCTAACGAAAAAACCAGGGAATATCTTTTAGATTTAAAACAAAGAATCGAAAAAGAAGGACCTCAATTTTTCTTTGAGTGGGATGAGAGAATCCGCGAAGAATATAAAGACGGAAAGGAAGTTGTTGTAACACTTCCCGATATGACCTTTAGCGGAGAGATGAATTTTAATCTTGGAAACTGCAGGGTAAGAATTTTCCAGGCTGAGGCGCCTCATACAGATGATTCAACATTAATTGAAGTGCCTGAAGACAGATTGCTTATTTTAGGAGATTGTACTGGCGGGGTATTCCCTGACTGGACAGTGGACCAGGCTCTTGCCGATAAACTCGCAGAGACCATTGAGAAAATCAATCCCGAGATTTGCCTTCCGGGTCACTGGACACCCCTTTCGAAGGAAATCATAGTAGACGACTTAAGAAACGGAGAAGGTTGAGAAAAATAATCTGCAACATTACAGAATGGGTGTCGTTTGGCATCCATTCTTTTATGATATTAACCCATGCTGTCAGTAGAAAATAAAATCTTCAATCAAGTCGGAGTGGTATTTGCGTTTATTTTCCGAAAGACTGTTAACGATTTCTTTGATAGTTAACCGTATTTTTTTAAAATAAACCAATTAAAACGGATATTTTTCCATAGTTGGGTTTTTAAAATATTCCCTTTGGAGATACTA
>JAEEOJ010000117.1 GCA_016284175.1 Lachnospiraceae bacterium
CCTGCGCATCCGCCGGCATCGCATATTATTATTAATCCGCCCAGCTCATAAAAGACACCGCAGGCGCCGGACTGATCGGGAGCAAAGGGCGACATATATTTTAAAAATTTCTTCATGTAAATTACCTGTTAATAGAAATTATGTAAACCATATTATTTAGTAAGTTCTTTATCAAGCGCATCGAAAAGATCATTTACGGCCTGATATCCGAAAGGCTCGTTATCGTCACACCATTCGACGCCCGGCTTATCGGAAAAGTAATAAGCACAGTCAGATCCTATGTAGCAGTCGATATCGTCATTTTCGTACATAAGCATTGTCGGTGAGAGATTGGAGTAAACCTTTGTGTCGGGACTTAATTCTGCGAGTGCTTTTAAGAACCTGTAATTAAGTTCACCGATTGTTGCGAATACGCATTCGACTTTGAAGCCTTCTTTTACGAGCATCAAAGCAATTTCGATTGCATCGCCGTTTAAGATTTCACCGACAGCGAACTTTAATTCACCGTGTTTCTCTCTGAAATCCGCGATTTTCTTTTTGGCATTTTCGTAGTATTCGGAATCGTCGAATTTAACACCTAATGCATTTGCAAGCAGTGCATACTGGTTGTGGATTTTATCAGGTTGATAAAGACGGAGCATTTCGATAAAAGGAATGCCCAATCGCTTTTGCATATCCTGTGCCGCATGTCTTGATTCCGGATTTAATACAAGGTTGAAATTTGCCTTTGAAAGTTCTTTGTATTCTTCAAAAGTTTCGCATCTTGCAAGTTCTCTGATGTTCTCAATACCTGCGCTTTTTAAAAGTGCATAGAGTTCGCTGTTATCATTTAAGGGAGAGAAAAATCCCATTATATTCATGTCTCTGTTTTCTCTTTTTGTTTTGTCTAAAAGAGAGTAAACACTCGTTCTGACATAAGCCATCGGAGAGAGACGTTTTTCTCTGGTCAATGCATACATGTAACATGCAACGCAGGGAATTGAGTGGGTCTCCGCAACCTTTCTGCAGATTCGCTCCATATCAGTTCCTAAAAGAGCATCCACGCAGGTGATACAGATCATAATTGCGGAAGGTCTTTTATCAAGCGAATCGAGAATCTCCTTGCAGGCATCGTTTATTTTCATTAAATGTCTTCCGGTAACGATGTCCGTATCGTCCAAAAGCTGGAAAAAGAAACGGTTCTTGTATTCCGGCGAACTCTTAAAAAGAGATGTGTTTCTTCCACAGCATGAGGGTGATACAAGTAACATCACGGACTCGGGAACTGCAAGGCCGGCACGTTTTACACCGTATCCTTTTGCTCCGGGAGAGTTAAAGGCCAAGGTAGCGGGAGATGAGTATATTAAGTGTTTGTTGGATACAAATTCTACGGGGAGATTGTCATATCCTAAATCCACTATTTCTTTTGTTGTTTTATAAAATGCGTTGTTCATTTAATACCTTTAAAAATCTTTTATTCTCCGGCTTCGTCTTCTTTTATGAGCAGTCTTGCAAGATCAAGAAAGCTCTGACTTACAGGAAGATTCGGATCGCCTTCAATAACGGTTTTGCCTTCATCCTCAAAACGAATGATGTCGTCACTTCTGGGGATATCTGCGATTATTTCAAGGTTGTGACTCGTAGCAAATTCGCGTACTTTTTCTTCTTCGTTTAAAACATTTCTTCTGTTTAAAACGATTCCGCGAACGTTTGCGTAACTTCTTTCCTTAAAGTTTTCTACAGCGCTGTTAATATTGTTGGCTGCGTAAAGAGCCATTTTTTCGCCTGATGTAACGATGATAATTTTGCTTGCAAGACCTTCTCTGATGGGGGCCGCAAAACCGCCGCAGACAACGTCTCCGAGAACATCGTACAGTACAGCATCGGGCTTAAAAGTTTCGAAAAGTTTTAATTCCTCAAGCAGTGAGAAAGTGGTGATAATTCCACGTCCCGCACATCCGAGCCCGGGTGTGGGCCCGCCTGTTTCGATACACAAAACTCCGCCGTAGCCGACCTTTGAAATCTCTTCGAGAGATTCGGGTTCTTTGTCGTAATCGCGCATATAATTCATTACCGGAAATACAGGATTTCCTGATAAAAGATTCGCGGTTGAATCAGCCTTCGGATCGCACCCTATCTGAATAACTCTTTTCCCAAGATATGCGAGTGCGGCCGAGAGATTGGATGTGACGGTGGATTTGCCTATGCCGCCTTTTCCGTAGATTGCTATTTTAATCATGTGTATACTCCTAAAAATCTTCCAGTGAAGTGTATATTAAATTCGGTGCGTTTTTGGTAAAACATCTTCCCGAAAATGCTTCGTGAGGAAGTTCTATAAATTTCTTATCTGCGCAAATCGGCTTAAACAATGGATCGCCGATAATAATGTCATATTTCTTTAATTCGTTTTCAAGTTTCTTTTCATCGTCGACAGACAAATCAAAAGATTTTAAAATATCAAAATCACCATCGCCTACAGTTTCAAGAACATTGGCTTTAATGCCTTTATCTAAAAGAAGCGCGCTTGCGAGGGAAGCACTCATTATGCTTTCTCCTAAAATCGCCACATTGCCAGCTTCTCTGTAATCAGAGGTAGCATCGATATTTTCTTTGGTTTCTGATGCTTTAATCAAAGCTTCTTTTATTTTATCTGCAAATCCGATGCCGTAAGGAACGCCTTTGACATAAGGAATGTTATATTCATCATATAGATAATCCGCCAGAAGCTTTCCGCTCGATGAAACAATTAAATTCACATCCGCATTTGCAAGGGCTTCTATTTCAGATAGAGAAGTTTCCATACCGACGCATGCGTTTAATTCAAAGCCTGCATCTTTTATGAACTTAACAAGCGATAAATAACTTTCCTTCTTCGGAAAATCCAACGGTGTCATTCCTAAAAGATTTACTCTTAAGCTGTCCGATTTATCGGTCATATCATCTTTAATAAATCTTTTCGCAATATCAAGAAATGCGTTTGCCACGCCGTAAATATATGAATTCATTCCGTTTGTTTTTACTGCAAACGAAGGAATGCCTGTTTCTGATTCGACCGCGTATGCAATGGCTTCAAGATCCGTTCCAATCATTGCGGGAAGAGGAGAAGCGCAGAGTGCGATAAATGCGGGCTTTAATTCATTGGCAGATATAATAAGGTCGTTTATAAATCTGTCGTCATTGCCCATTACCGCATCCTTTTCGGTCAGACCTGAGATGAACATCATACTTTTCTTGTCATACCATCTGGGCTCGTCGTGGGTTGTATATGTCGAATTGCAGCCTGAGGCATCATGAATAACGGTCATCCCTCCGTACTCGTAGAGCGCGGAGCAGACGCCGGATGTATCGGCGGCATAGATTGAAATTATTCTTGCAGTCTGGTTCATAGGCAGCTTTCACAGGCAAGTCCCTTGTGGGAGATTGTCAGTTTTAAATCCTTGGGGTTATTGTTTGCGTCAATCAAAAGTTTACATAAGTTTGCAATACCATCGAATCCGTACATTCCTCCGCCTTCGATGATATTTACAAATTTTCTGCTCTGACAGAAGTACGTGGCTTTCTGTCCGATGCATATATATTCAGAATCTGACTCATTGTTCTCGTCTGAAGCGAGAAGCATTGTCGGATCCATGGAAGGGAAGATTTCAATGTTGGAATTTAGTTTACATAATTCATCAAAAGCATCTTTTTCTTTTTTCGAAAAAGCATCGCTGTAGATTCTTGTAACATTAAATCCGTTTTCGCATAAAAGCTTCGCAAGTCCGAAAGGTCTGGGTGTTGCGGTAGCATCTATTGCGATGGGTTTGTCTTTTATGAGCTCTTTTGCTTCTTTAAGAGCTTCTTTTGCTTTCTCTTTTGTTTTATCAGTTATTTCTTTTACGTCTTCTTTTGTAAGACCGATAGATTCAGCCAGTGTATTCAGGTTATCCGTGATTTCCTTTTCATCATAGGATAAATCAAGCGGAAGATGAGGTATATCAAGTCTTTTTGTAAGATCTTTTGCCGCGTATCCGACTACCGGAAGATATGAGATAAGCAGTGATGCATTTCCTAAAGAAAGATAATCCTCGTATGTCTTGCACTTTGTGATTTCCCACATTTTATATCCGGCTTTGTCTAAAAGAGAATAAATCTCGCAACTTTCATCCGTAGTTCTGTCGCAGCCGATAAGTCCGACTAATTTATCATTTACTTCACCTTTTTTAACGGGAGAGTAGAGACTCTTTTTCATCATGACGTCGGGCTCGAAAGACTTACGCATGGTCGGAGTCATGTAGCAGTCGACCCAGTCGATATCGGGATAACGGTTTTCAAGCTCTTTAGCAATCACCTTAAAGTCGCAGCCTTCAAACAAATGCATGCAGCTTAAGTAAACGAGTATGCATTTGGGATGTTCTTTCATTTCATCGACGATATGAGAGCAGCCTTCGATTACTCTCGATTCCATTTCTCCGTTCCACATATCCTGTTCGCGAAGTGCAACCCAGGACATATTTTCCATACGGTTCATCTCGGCAGCGGTAAGAATAACGCCACGAAGGCATCCCTGAGCACAGACATAAATCTGGTGCGCTTCGGGTATAAGCATACCTGTATGGACTATGTTCCAGACACCTCTTGCGGGAGGATTGTAATGCAGTCCGTCGAAAAAAGGATTGTCAAAATCGATTTCGGATATTCTGACACCTTCGGGTATTCTGTTTTCATTAAGTGAAATCTGTTTTAACATTCAAAATCCTTTATAATTCTGTCCGCAAGTCTTAAAAGTGCTTCGCAGACATCGCTTTCGGGGAAAAGATCCACGATTGTTTTACCCTGTTTTTCAGCCTCTGCAAAAAGAGGGCTTCTGGGAATAATCGCAGAAATATTGGTATCAAAATCTTTTACGAGCGTTTCGACATTTTCAAGCTCGTTCTCAACGCCTCTGCAGTTTAAGATTATTCCGCCTAATTTTGCATAATCTCTTTTCTTAAAATTCTCAATGGCCATGGCGATATTTGCGGCTGCATATACAGACATTTTTTCGCCTGATGTGACGATATAAACCTTTTCTGCGAAGCCTTTTCTCATGGGCATTGTAAAACCGCCGCACACAACGTCGCCGAGTACGTCATAGATTACGACATCGGGTTTGTAGTAGTCATAAGCACCCTTGTTTTCTAACGATTCAAGCGCATTAATAATGCCTCGTCCCGCACATCCGAGTCCGGGCACCGGACCGCCTGCTTCGACGCAGTAAACTCCGGATTCTGATTCTTTTACCATATCTTCAAGCGTAAAAGATTCGTTGCTTCTGACAAGATCCAATACCGAAGTAACCTTCTCCTTCGGACATAAAAGAGAAGTGGAGTCTGCTTTCGGATCGCAGCCTATCTGCATTACTTTTAAGCCTTTTTTTACAAAGGCCGCACTTAAATTGGATGAGAGCGTGGATTTACCGATCCCGCCTTTTCCGTAAATAGCAAATTTGATCATTTTTGTTTCCTTAAATTAATCGTTAAAGCCATCATTTAAACCATAAAAAAACACCCTTCCGACATAGAAAGAGTGCATCAAAAAAAGAATTTGGCAAACACTTTCATCTCAAGCTGAATACAGGTTTCGACGTCAGAATTTTTTATGATTTATTTTATTATCAAAGTTATTCGGTGGGAGAATAAACTGTCTTGGCTGTGACGCCTTTTATTCTTCCGATTTTTCCGGCCAGCGAAGAGATTGTATCCTGGGGAGCGTCGACTGCAACACTTATAATGTTGATGCCTTTTTCTCTGTAAGGAATTCCCATTCGCCCGATAACGAAATCGCAGTACTCATGCAGGAGAGAATTGATTTCGCCTGCGGATTCATTGTCTTTTACAATGATGGCAATAACGGCAGCACGTGTTTCCATACGTTTTACCGTTCCTTTATATTTTTTGGATTTCTCCGAAGTATAATTATACCACATAAAAACAGTTTGGTATATCGTTTCTTTTTAAAAGATTTGATCATAAAATTAATGCTATTTTTTTATAAATGTTGTATAATATATGAGTATTTATTTTCAGTATTTCATGTAAAATAAGCAGACAACAGGGAGGCTTACATGATTACTATAACATTTATCACAATTTGTGCTTTGGCACCTTTCATAATGGTTTTTATACTGGGCAGGGTTATCATCCACTTTGTGGAAAAACTGCTCGATTTCGTTATAGAAACTGTCTTTTCGTTCCCGGAAAAATTACTTGATTCCATAAAAGAAAAATTTGCCAATAAAAGTAAGCTGCCTGAGGCGGTGGAGATTGAAAAATAAAAATATTGTCCGCGAGGGACTTATTTTATAAACGAAGAGGAGGAATCGTATGAAAAAATTTATTGCTGAATTAATCGGTACCTGTGTTCTTGTAACATTTGGTTGTGGAACGGCTATGATTACCGGTTGTGAGCATTGGGGCGGATATCTTCTTACAGCTCTTGCTTTTGGTCTGGTTATCGTAGGTATGGCTTACTGTGTAGGAAACATTTCAGGATGTCACATCAATCCCGCAGTTTCACTTGCAGTATTTCTTAACAAGGGAATGAGCGCTAAAGACTTCGGTCTTTATGTTGTTGCCCAGTGCCTTGGCGCATGGCTCGGCGGCGGAATTCTTGCTTTGATTTTCGGTGTAGCTGAAATCAGTGACCAGACAGGAGCATTCGGTTCTAACGGACTTGCAGGCGTTAACGGAAACATTGTGGCAGGTCTTATTGTAGAAGTAGTTCTTACATATGTATTTGTTCTTGTAATTCTCGGAGTTACCAGTCAGAAGGCTAACCATGGTTCATTTGGCGGACTTATTATCGGTCTTACACTTGTTCTTATTCACATTTTCGGTATCGCTCTTACAGGTACAAGTGTTAACCCCGCAAGAAGCTTTGGTCCCGCACTCGTTTCTCTTATTGCAGGAGTATCACAGCCTATGAAAGATCTCTGGATCTTTATCGTAGGACCTTTGGCAGGCGGCGCACTTGCAGCAGGTACTCATATTTTATTTGAGAAAGAAGCAGCAAAGAAAAATAAATTATAAATACTGTTTCATATAAGTGAATTGATTGAAAACGGCTTTGAAATGTGTTACTATTTCAAAGTCGTTTTTAGGTGTTTTTTTGAAAGGATTTTATTATGGATTTAAAAGAAATTACCTCACAGAGCATACAGGCAGTTACTGAGATTTTAGAAGGAGCAAGACTCAATCCTGGCGACATATTTGTTATCGGATGTTCTTCAAGTGAAATCCTGGGAAGCCAGATTGGTACAGCGACAAACCTTGATCCTGCCAATGCTGTTTACGACGGCATTATTCCTGTTTTAAAGGAAAAAGGAATACTTGTTGCCGCACAGTGCTGCGAGCATTTAAACAGAGCTCTGGTAGTTGAAAGAGAAACCATGATTAAATACGGCTTCGAGCAGGTTAATGCAATCCCCCAGCCTAATCATGCGGGCGGAGCATTTGCTACCGTATGCTTTGAGCGATTCGACGATCCCGTTTTGGTTGAAAGCCTTAATCAGAAGGCTGATGCTGGAATAGATATCGGCGGTACAATGATTGGAATGCATATGCATAATGTAGTTGTTCCGATGAGAATATCTCTTCGAAAAATCGGCAAAGCACCCATTATCTGCGCCAGACACCGTCCCAAATATGTAGGCGGCCAGAGAGCAATATACGACGAAAAACTTATGTAAACTGCATTGACTGAGGCATAAATGATTATAAAAATACTGATTTTAATTTCATATGTAATAGAAAATATTTTTGACTTTGTTTTGGTCAAATTAAACGACTCGTATGTAAAGAAACCTTTGCCCGAAAACGTAAAAGATGTTTACGACGAAGATAAATACAACAAGTGGATCAATTATAGAAACGATTCGAAGAAGTTTAGTGCGCTGCAGACTTTAATCAGCGCAGGCATTACGCTTTTAATTTATATCTTTAATGTCCATTCAAAAATATTCGGGATTTTCCCATTTAATCAGTACATAAGCAATATTTTTCTGATACTTGTTTTTATGGTGTTTGAAACAATCCTTTCGATACCTTTTTCGTATTACAGTAATTTTGTGATAGAAGAGAAGTACGGATTTAACAAAACCACGATTAAGACATTTATCCTAGACATCATAAAAGAATTCGTAATCGGCAGTATTTTAACCATCGGTCTTGTGTCTGTGATTACTTTTCTTTTTGAAATGTTCCATAACTGGGGAATTCTGTTTACGATAGTTCTTGTTATATTGTTTAACCTCTTCGTATCGCTGTTTTCGCTTACTTTCCTTAAGATATTCAACAAGTTCACACCGCTTGAAGATGGGGAACTTAAGACCATGCTGACAGAACTTTGCGAAAAATACAATGTAAAGTTAAAAGGCATATACGTGATGGATGCTTCCAAAAGGACAACGAGAGCAAACGCGTTCTGCACCGGTTTTGCGAAGAAGACAATTTCGCTTGACGACAACCTTGTTAACAACTATTCGAATGATAAAATAGTAGCCGTGTTTGCCCACGAATTCGGACATGCAAAACACAAGCACACCGTCAGAACAATGTGGTTCGCGTTCTTCAGAATAGCAATATTGATTTTATCTTTGGGAGTTATACTGAATTTTCCGATTATCTGTCAGTCATTCGGATTTGAAGGAGTAAATTATTTCTTTGCTTTTACGATTCTCTCGACCATCAGCTGGCCGTTATCAACTCTCTTTGATTTTATATCAAACAAGATATCAAGAAAGTTCGAATATCAGGCGGATGCTTTTGCGGCCAAAGAAGGATACGGCGAATCCTTAATCGGAGCGCTAAAGCAGCTAAGCAGAGATGCTCTGACAAACTTAAATCCGCATCCTTTTGTGGTGGCGCTTGAACATTCTCACCCGACATTGTCACAGCGCATCGACGCCATTCGAAAGTGACCAATTGGGGACGGTTCTATTTTGGCTTTTTTTACCAGGTAGGGACAGTTCTTTAAGTAAATAAAAAACCGGAGGTATTTCCTCCGGTTCTTTTTATGTCCAGCCTCCGTCGGCAGTTATTATTTGACCTGTTACATAAGCTGGCATTTCTGATAATTTTAAAATGCATTTAGCTATCTCTCCCGGGGTAGCTGCGCGACCCATAGGTATCTCTTCATAAAGTTCATTTAATTCTTCATCGGAAAGATGCGAATTCATCGGAGTATCAACTAGTCCCGGGGAAACCGCATTTACACTTATGCCGGAAATCGCAAGTTCCTTTGCAAGTGCTTTCGTAAAAGCATTAATTCCGCCTTTGGTAGCCGAATATGCAACCTCACACGAAGCACCTACATTTCCCCATACAGAAGAAATATTGATAATTGTTCCTGACTGTTTTCTGACCATTCCCGGAATTACCACGGAGCATGTTGAATATACGCTGTTTAAATTTACATTCACTATGTTGTTCCAGGATGAAGCACTCATATCCTGGAAGATTCCGACATAGGAGATACCTGCGTTATTTACAAGAATATCTATCGTAGTCTGTCCGAGAAAATCATCCAGATCATCCTTGGATTTTGATGTATCGGAAAAATCAATCGAAGCAGTAAAAACTTCAATATCGTAACTTGATGACAGCTTATCGGCAAATTCATCGAGTTCATTTATTCTTGAGTTGCAGACCAAGAAAAGATTACAGCCTGCTTTGGCAAATTCCAATGCAGTTGCACTTCCTATAGCTCCGCTAGCTCCTGTTATAAGTACATTTTTTCTCATTTTTTTATCCCTTATATGTTAAAAGAACTGTCCCCATCTGGTAAAAAAAGCCAAAATAGAACCGTCCCCAAGTGGTCATCTTCTTGTTAATGCTGCAAGCACGTCGTCTATCGAATTTGATTCGGCATAGATGGTATTTACAGCCTCGCTTATATGTTCAAGGTAATGTGCATCGGAATCTTTGACTACATTACAGTCCTTTAAATAGGGGTTTGCATCCTGCAGCTTGTGAAGGTTCTCCATTTTCTGAAGTTCAAAACATTTGAAATTCGTATCGGGCGGAACGAAACCTAAGTTAGATGTTAACGAAAAAGAATTTGCGTCAACATGCGCAGGAATCATAACTCCATTGAAAGGTTTTATAACATCATCGACTCTGTCAAAAGAAATATCCGTCGCAGATATTAAAAGAGTGGGAACAGTTCCTTTGACTTCATCGTTTTCATCACAAATAAACTGATCCCCGAATACCTTCGGATCGTTTGGAATCTGAAGTATGCGGGGTTCTACATATGCATCAAAGCCCATTGCATCTTCAAGAGTGTGGAAGAGGCAGAGTACGTGGACTTCTTCGCTCGTTGTAAGTTCCATGCCGGGAATAACGGTAATGCCGTATTCTTTGCCGATAGCCATGGCTGCTTCACAGTTTTTGCATGTGTTATGGTCTGTCAGAGCAATGACATCAAGACCTTTTACAACGGCCATACCGACAATGTTTCCGGGCGTGGATTCGTTATCGCCGCACGGAGACAGGCAGGAATGTATATGTAAATCGTAATGAAGCGGAATCATAAAAGATTATTGATAAGAAGAGCGGCTTCGAAAATCGGAAGGTCCGTTTTTAATACCGCAATTCCTTCCTCCTTCGCTTTTTCGATTAATGTGTTGTCGAAAGAAACGCCTTCGGCAAGGATAATGCAGGCAACATCTGTTAGTGATGCTACCGCAAGAGTATTAACGTTTGCCATAACCGTAACCCATGCGCTGCCTGCGGGGGCTTTACCCATTGCAATGGATAAAAGATCACAGCAGAAGACTCCGGTTATTTCAGAGTCCTTTGAAAGTGAGAGAGATGTAAATTGTTCGAGTTTGCTTAAATCAAATACTTTCATACTTAAATTCCTTCGCTTAATTCAGCAATGTCTTCCGATAATTTATGAATATATTCACGAAGAACGTGAATGCAGTCCTGTTTTCTTGCGATACCTTTTACGATATCTTCGGCATGAGCCTTACATGTGGGAGCACCGCAGCATCCGCAGTCGAGACCGGGAAGTTCTTTGGTGAGTTCTTCGATGCGGTTCATCTTTTCCATTGATTCTTTTAGGTTGTCTGCGAGTTCGAATACGGGCTGGTACTTAACTTCCGAAGTCCAGTCAACATGATATTCGCCGTATTTGTCGGATCTTGCAGCGGCAACGGGAAGATATTTTCTTAAATGCTGCATCTTTGCTTTGGCTGCAAAAGGGTTCTCCACGTTCATTACACCGCCAACGCATCCACCGTTGCAGGCATTGAGTTCGATGAATTCGAGGTTCTGTGAAAACTTGTCGTCTTCGAGATCTTCGAGTACATGAATAACATTTTCGATACCGTCAGCAGCAACGCATGCATCAGATAAGAGACCGCCGACTTCACCGCCTGTGATACCCCAGCTTAAGCCAATCTTGCCCGAGCAGGATAAATCTTCGGGTTGATCAACAAATTTGGGAAGTTCTGATAAAAGAATCGGATATATATCTTTTATGGCGAGTACTTCGTCGATGTTGCTCTTTTCCATACCGATAGGATTCTTTACACTCGTTACCTTGCTTGCACAGGGAGAGAGGAAGAAAATACCGATTTCCTCGGGCTTAAGTCCTGTCTTTTCAACAGCCTGCTTTCTTGCAAGTTCTCCTGCAAGTTCAGCGGGAGTGATAAGCGGTAAAAGATTGTCGCAGAGATTCGGGAAACGAACCTGAACCAGACGAACAACAGTAGGGCATGCGGTGGAAATCAAAGGCCACTGTTCCCTGTGTGAAGCAATGTACTTTCTGGATTCTTCGGATACGATTTCCGCAGCCGCACTTACTTCAAATACATCGTCAAAACCAATGTTCTTAATAGCTGTTAAAAGAATATTGATGTCTTCGAGATTGTTAAACTGAGCACAGAGACTCGGAGCGGGCAGAGCAACGGTATATTTGTACTTATCCGTAGCATCGATAAAATCACGCTTTGCTTTTTTGGCATGGTGAGGACATATTCTGATACATTCTCCGCAGTCTATACAGCGGCCGGGAGTAATGACAGCCTTATTGTTACGCACACGAATAGCCTGGGTCGGACATCTGTTGATACAGTTTGTACAACCCTTGCAGAGATTTTCAATTAAGTATACCGAGTTGCCGTAGTGGTCCATTCTAGTCTCCGTTTATAAACAGTTAAATATTAATCACCATAGTTACCGTTGTTCCGACACCGAGTTCGGTCTGAATATCCATCTTGTCAGAATTCTTTTTCATATTTGGAAGTCCCATGCCTGCACCGAATCCGAGGGAACGTACCTTGTCGGGAGCGGTGGAGTAGCCGGCCTGCATTGCTTTTTCGACATCTGCGATACCGGGTCCTTTGTCGGCAAGTATGAGAGTGATGGCATCTTCGGAGATGGTCACTTTGATTTTGCCGCCGTATGCATGGATTATCATGTTTATTTCGCCTTCATAAAGAGCTATTGCAACTTTTCTGATGGCTTCCGGTGAAACACCGAGTTGTTTTAATTTCTTTTTTACGTCACTTGAAGCTTCTCCCGCTCTGGTAAAATCTTCGTTGGATACTGCGTAGTTGAGCTCCATTAAATCAGCCATCAATGATACCTCCTGTCAATCCGTGTTCGTAGAGTAATCCGCATGAGGAAAACATTCTGTGACTTGTTGTAATAATAGGAAGTCCCATTTCGTCAGCCATCTGAATCATGGTTTCGTCGGGAGTCTTGCCTCTTACAAAGATAATTGCCACAATGTCCATCATTTCGGCAGTTCTTATAACCTGAGGGTTGCAGAGTCCGGTTAAAAGAACACACTGATGTTTTGCGAAAGCGAGCACATCGCTCATCATATCGGATCCGCAAGCCGTTAATACTTCTTTATCCAGTTCGTCCTTTCCGGCCAAAGCTGTACCGTCAAGGATTTTTATAATATCGTTTACAGTCATAATAAACCTCCGTATTAAGTTAAAAATGGGGATAATAATATCAAAGAAAAAATAAAAAGAAAATAGTTTGATTTATAACCCCAAAAAATACATCAATATTATAACAACGGAAATCATTTTTTTCAAGCAAATAGGACAGCAGCAGTCGATATCATAAAACCTACTAAAAACATAGGTAAATAAAGGTTTTTTTTAATAAAAATTTTTGTGAAAAAATGAAAAAATCAATAGAAATGCAGACAGTGTTGTGCTAAAATATATGTTACGTTCGGCTATTGAAAAATAGTATTGTTAAAAATTTATCAAGGAGGTTTTTAGGATGAGTTCCAAGAAAACAACTGTTCCTTTTGCCGGAACCAAAGAGCAAGAGGAAGAACTTAAGAAAATCATCGCTGAAAACAAGAACCAGAAGGGAGCGTTAATGCCCATCATGCAGAAAGCACAGGACATTTACGGATACCTTCCCATCGAAGTTCAGACGATGATCGCGGACGAAATGGGTATTCCCCTCGAGAAGGTTTACGGAGTATCTACATTCTATTCACAGTTCGCACTTAATCCCAAGGGTAAATACCAGATTTCGGTATGCCTTGGTACTGCATGTTATGTTAAAGGATCGGGAGACGTTTATGCCAAGATCGAAGAGATTTTAGGTATTAAGGGTGGCGAATGCACACCTGACGGAAAATTCTCTCTTGATGCCTGCAGATGTGTAGGTGCCTGCGGCCTCGCACCGGTTATGATGATCAATGACGAAGTTTACGGACGTCTTAAACCGGACGATGTTAAAGACATTTTAGCAAAGTTTAACTAAAAATCTCTTATTTTTAATAGGGAGATATGCCCATGATGACAGAAATATCCCTTAACATACTTGACGTTACCG
Source organism: Lachnospiraceae bacterium (assembly GCA_016284175.1). Lineage (GTDB taxonomy): Bacteria > Bacillota > Clostridia > Lachnospirales > Lachnospiraceae > UBA3766. The sequence continues at coordinate 13,818 of JAEEOJ010000117.1, forward strand.
AGAACTCCACAAGGGCGGGCGCGAGCATTGTTCACATTACCGTTGAAGTTGACGAAGAAAAAGATCTTCTCAGAGTCTTGATAGAAGACAACGGGTGCGGAATGAGTAAGGAACAGCTTGCTTCGGTTAAAGATCCTTTTTTTACAACCAGGACCACAAGAAAGGTAGGACTCGGTGTTCCGTTTTTCAGGGAAGCGGCGCTTCAGGCGAATGGAAGCTTTGATATAGAGTCCGAGCCGGGAGTAGGTACCAAGGTAACCGCAGAATTTCAACTAAGTAATATAGACAGAATGCCCCTGGGAGATATTACAGGTACGATTCATCAGCTGGTGATTTATCATCCGGATACTGATTTTGTTTATAAGTATGTTTTTAACGGAAATTCTTTCACGATGGACACGAGAGAATTCAGAGAAGTATTGGGAGACGTTCCTTTTGATACAAAGGAAGTGTCGGATTACATCAAAGAATATCTTTCAGAGAACAAATACAATACAGATAATGGTAAAAATATCTAGTTTAGGAGGAAAGCTATGAAATCTCTTGAAGAATTAAAAGCAATAAGAGACAGAATGCAGGGCCAGGTTGGTCTTCGTGCAGAATCCGAAGCAAGCACCAGAGTTGTTGTAGGTATGGCTACATGCGGTATCGCATCAGGTGCAAGACCTGTACTTACAGCTTTGGCTGACGCAGTTGCAGAGAAGAAGATTCCCGATTGCTCAGTTACACAGACAGGTTGTATCGGACTTTGCCAGTATGAACCCATTGTTGAGGTTATTCAGCCCGGTAAGGAAAAAGTTACATATATTAAGATGACACCCGAGAAGGCTCTTGAAGTTGTTGACAAGCACCTTATCAGAGGTCAGGTTGTTACCGAGTACACAATCGGCAACCAGTTAAAATAATTAAGGAGGAAATTTAAATGTATCGTTCACACGTATTAGTTTGCGGTGGTACAGGATGTACTTCCTCCGGAAGCCAGGCAATCATCGACAAGTTCGAAGCCGAGATTGAAAAGAATGGCTTAAAAGACGAAGTAGCTGTTGTACGTACCGGTTGTCACGGTCTTTGCGCATTAGGACCTATCGTACTTATTTATCCCGAAGGTTCTTTCTACTCAATGGTAAAAGAAGATGATGTAGCAGAGATAGTTTCCGAGCACTTGCTCAAAGGTAGAGTTGTTACCAGACTTCTTTATCAGGAAACAGTTAAAGAGGAAGAAGTTATTCCTCTTGTTGAAACAGGATTTTACAAAAAGCAGAAGAGAGTTGCTCTTCGTAACTGCGGTGTAATCAATCCCGAAAACATTGATGAATATATCGCTGTAGACGGATATCAGGCTCTTGCAAAGGTTCTTACAGAAATGACACCCGAGCAGGTTATCGATACACTTCTTGCAGCAGGCTTAAGAGGACGTGGCGGTGCAGGCTTCCCTACAGGTCAGAAGTGGAAACTCGCAAGAACCCTCGTTCCCGATGCAGATCAGAAATATGTATGTTGTAACGCCGATGAAGGTGACCCCGGTGCTTTCATGGATCGTTCCGTTCTTGAAGGCGATCCCCATGTAGTACTTGAAGCTATGGCTATCGCAGGTTACACAATCGGTGCTAATCAGGGTTATATCTACGTTCGTGCAGAATATCCCATCGCTATCCAGAGACTTCAGATTGCCATTGATCAGGCAAGAGCATACGGATTACTTGGTAAAGACATTTTCGGAACAGGTTTCGATTTTGATATCGACCTTCGTTTCGGTGCAGGTGCTTTCGTTTGTGGTGAAGAGACAGCTCTTATGACTTCCATCGAAGGAAACCGTGGTGAGCCTCGTCCTCGTCCTCCTTTCCCTGCAGTTAAAGGTCTTTTCGCAAAGCCCACTGTACTTAACAACGTTGAAACATACGCTAACATTCCCCGTATCATCTTAAACGGTGCTGAATGGTTTGCTTCAATGGGTACAGAGAAGAGCAAGGGTACAAAGGTATTCGCACTCGGCGGTAAGATTAACAACACAGGTCTTGTAGAAGTTCCCATGGGAACCACACTTCGTGAAGTTATCGAAGACATCGGTGGCGGAATTCCCAACGGAAAGAAGTTCAAAGCTGCTCAGACCGGTGGCCCTTCAGGCGGATGTATCCCTGCTGAACATTTTGATATTCCTATCGATTACGATAACCTTATTTCCATCGGTTCCATGATGGGTTCGGGCGGACTTATCGTAATGGATGAAGATAACTGTATGGTTGACATCGCTAAATTCTTCCTTGAATTCACAGTTGATGAATCCTGCGGTAAATGTACACCTTGTCGTATCGGTACCAAGAGACTGTACGAAACACTCGACAAGATTACAAAGGGTAAAGGAACACTTGAAGATCTCGATAAGCTTGAGGAACTTTGCTACTATATCAAAGCTAACTCACTCTGCGGTCTCGGACAGACGGCTCCCAACCCCGTTCTTTCAACTCTTCGTTATTTCAAAGACGAGTATGTTGCTCATGTTGTTGAAAAGAGATGTCCTGCAGGTGTATGTAAAGACCTCCTTAACTTCTCTATCGACAAAGAAAAATGTATCGGATGCGGAATGTGTGCTAAGCAGTGTCCTGCAGGTGCTATTTCCAAGACTGATTACATTGCACCCGGTAAGAAATTACCTGCAATGGCAATCGATTCAAGCAAGTGTGTTAAGTGCGGTGCTTGTATGGCTACATGTAAGTTCAGCGCTATTTCTAAGAAATAATAGGAGGATAGATAATGGAAACCATTAATATTACAATAAATGGTATGGCGGTTGAAGCACCCAAGGGATCCACTATTCTTCAGGCTGCTAAGGGCGCAGGCATCGACATTCCTACTCTTTGTTACTTAAAAGAGATCAACGAAATCGGTGCATGTCGTATCTGTATGGTAGAAGCAGACGAAGGAAGAGGAGCAAGACTTGTTGCTTCCTGTGTATACCCCATCACAGAGGGAATGAAGGTTTATACCAACACTCCCAAGGTTATTGATTACAGAAAGAAAACATTACAGCTCATTTTGTCAGACCATGATAAGAAGTGTCTTTCATGTGTTCGTTCAGGCAAATGTGAACTTCAGAAATTATGTCATGACTTCGGCGTAGATGATGAGAACAAGTATGCAGGTGTTGCAAACGAGTTCGAAATCGATGATTCAGCTGCACATATGGTAAGAGATAACAACAAGTGT
>JAEEOJ010000118.1 GCA_016284175.1 Lachnospiraceae bacterium
AGGAATAAGATTATTCAACCTTATAGAAGGCGGAGCTCAGGAAAAAGGCAAGAGAGCCGGTACCGAAAATGTTCCGGGCATCGCAGCAATGGCAGTAGCTTTGGAAGATGCGGTTGCTAATCTTGATACTTATGCAAAAGTTGTTACCGCAAAGAGAGACAGAATCATCGAAGGCATTTCCGAGATTTCACATTCCGCATTAAACGGTGATGCCGTAAAGCGTCTTCCCGGAAATGTTAATTTCTGCTTTGAAGGAATAGAGGGTGAGTCAATTCTGCTTCTTTTAGACGATAAGGGTATAGCTGCTTCATCAGGCAGTGCATGTACTTCGGGCTCACTTGATCCAAGCCACGTACTATTGGCGATCGGCAGAGTGCATGACGTCGCTCACGGTTCATTAAGACTTACAATTGATGAGAGCACAACGGATGAAGACGTAGAAACCATTATCTCATCGGTTAAAGAAGTGGTAGAATATTTAAGAGGTTTTTCTCCTGTATGGAGAGATTTGATTTCGGGTAAAAGAGAATTCATTTTATAGATTGGTTTAAACGGAGGAAAACAAAATGGCTTTATACAGTGAAAAGGTAATGGATCATTTCAGAAATCCGAGAAATGTCGGAGTTATAGAGGACGCAAACGGTATCGGTGAAGTCGGCAACGCAAAGTGCGGCGACATCATGAAAATGTATTTAAAGATCGAAGACGATATCATAAAAGATGTAAAATTCGAAACTTTCGGCTGCGGCAGTGCAATAGCATCAAGCTCCATGGCCACAGAACTCATTAAAGGCAAACCCGTTGCAGACGCAATGAAATTAACCAACGAGGCTGTTGCAGAGGCTTTAGACGGTCTTCCCGATTACAAGATGCATTGTTCGGTGCTCGCAGAAGAAGCAATTAAGAATGCGCTTGATGATTATCATAAAAGAACCGGACAGTAAACATGAAAGCGGAAAATGCATTTACGGAATTTGATACTGACGAGACAGAATCATTTCCCGAGATATTTGAATTAAATATAATAAGCGGAGGCTGTCATATTTACGGCTATCTGCTGACCCCGGATAAAAGAATAAAAGGACCTTATCCGACCGTAATAATGTCTCACGGATTCCCCGGATATACCACCAACAACGACCTTGAACTTGCATTTATGAGAATGGGTTGTGTAGTTATTCACATGAACCACAGAGGCGCCTGGGGCAGCGAAGGATATTATCTTTTTACGAATCTTAAAGACGATCTGACTGCGGTTGCAAAGTGGGCGCACAATTCTGCAATAGCAGAGCAGTACGGTATTGATACGGAAAATATATTTTTAGTCGGTCACAGTATGGGCGGTCAGACCGTACTTAACGCGGCTAAGGATTTGTCTTTTATAAAAGGTGTAGCGGCACTTGCTCCTTATGATATAGGCGCCGCATTCAGATACAAAATGGAGAAAGATTTATTCCTGATGATTGAAACCGAAGGACAGTGTCTTAAGATGACATCCGCAAGCGATGTATTTGAGAATGCTCTTAACAATCAGCCGGAATTAAGTATATTAAACAGATATGATGAACTCATAAAACATAATGTTCTGTTGGTTGAAGCTTCTATGGATACGATAGCTCCTCCTGAGCTTATGATAAAACCTCTGGCAGACAAATTAAAGGAAGCAGGTTCATCAATAGAATATAAGTCAATTAAAAGCAGTCACAGCTTTGTTGGTCAGAGAATGAAATTAACCCGTATTGTAGGCGAATGGATTGAAAGAACACAGGCGTAATTGACAATTAAGGTTAAAAGAATATAATTTAGTTGAGGATAACCGGCAGGAAACTGCCGGTTGTAAAAAGACAACAAAGTTTGTATTGACTAACTTTTGAAAAGGAGAAAGATTATGAATTCAAATACAGTACTCGGACTTTTAATACCTTTCTTCGGAACAACTGCCGGAGCCGCCTGCGTATTTTTTATGAAAGATAAAATGGGTGATAAGGTCCAGAGAGGCCTTACAGGTTTTGCGAGCGGCGTAATGGTTGCGGCTTCATTCTTCAGCCTTATAATCCCTGCAATAGAACAGTCAACTGATATGGGAAGCCTTTCTTTTATTCCCTCGGCGATTGGATTTTCTTTGGGAATTGTATTTCTGTTAATTTTAGACTCGGTTATACCGCATTTGCATCTTAATACAGATAAAGCCGAGGGACTGAAGAGTAAATTGAAGAAAACCACAATGATGGTTCTTGCGGTTACGCTTCACAACATTCCCGAAGGAATGGCGGTGGGTGTTGTATATGCGGGATTAATATCCGGTCAGACCGCGATTACCGCAAGCGGGGCACTCGCACTTGCAATCGGTATTGCAATCCAGAACTTCCCTGAAGGAGCAATTATCTCTATGCCTCTGTGTGCGGAAGGTAAGAATAAAGGCAAAGCTTTTCTTTCAGGAGTGTTATCCGGTGCGGTAGAACCTGTAGCAGCGCTTCTAACAATAGTTGCGGTTTCGTTTATTGTACCTGCAATGCCTTATCTTTTAAGCTTTGCCGCGGGAGCCATGCTCTATGTTGTAGTTGAAGAATTAATCCCCGAAATGTCTTCGGGAGAGCATTCCAATGTCGGCGTAATATCATTCTCGATAGGTTTTATCCTGATGATGGCGCTGGATGTAGCACTTGGATAAAATAAAATAATTACTTTAAAGACCGCTTTGAAAAGAGGCGGTCTTTTTTGTTGTTTTATGGTAAAATAATATGCGTGACATTTAATAAAAGGTAAGACAGAAATGAAAATAATTAATCTGATTGAAGACACAAATGGGAGAGAAGAATGCGTGGCTGCACACGGACTTTCTTTTTATGTTGAAACAAAAAAGAATAAACTTCTTTTAGACCTCGGTCCTTCGTCGCAGACATTAGAAAATGCGAAAGCGCTCGGAATAGATTTAAAAGAAATCGACACCGTTGTATTAAGCCATGGTCATTACGATCATTCGGGCGGTATTATTCCTTTTACGAGAATTAATGATAAGGCAAACATATATTTCCAGGAATCCGCAAAAGAAGATTATTATGCAGATGACGGATTGGAAGCAAAGGAGAGATACAGATATATCGGTATCGATAAGGCAATTGTTTCTTTGTCTAAGGCGAATATCCTTAACGGCAATTCGAAGATAGACGACGATATTGAAGTCTTTACCATAAAAGAAAGAAGCCACAAACTGCCTTCGAGTAATAAGAATCTTTTGATAAAAAAAGGCGACTGTTTTGAATGCGATGATTTCGGTCATGAGCATTTTCTTGTAGTAAGAGAAGAGGGTAAATCGGTTCTTTTATCAGGCTGCGCGCATAACGGAATATTAAGTATTCTTGATGCCTATATTGAAAAGTTCGGACAAGCGCCTGACCTTGTTGTAAGCGGTTTTCATCTTATGAAAAAGACTGAGTATAACGAAAGTGAAATCGAAGAGATAGAAGATATCGCAGAAGAATTAAAGAAATATCCTTCAAAATTTGTTACCTGTCACTGCACGGGAATTCCTGCGTACGAAATAATGAAGCCTGTTTTAGGAGACCGGCTTGAATATGTTCATTCGGGCGAAGAAATATATTTTTAAGAGGAAAAATGATGAATATATATGTAGATTTTGATGACTGCCTCTGTGAGACGGCGAGAGCATTTTCCAAACTGGCATTTGAAATGTTTGGGAAAGACGTACCTTACGAAAAAGTGAGATATTTCAATCTTCAGATGGCATTTGATTTAAATGACGAACAGTATGACGCACTGCTAAAAAAGGGTCACGAACCCGAAGTACTGCTCGCATTTGAAGAAACACCGGGCGCCGTAAAAATATTAAATGAATGGATTGAAAACGGTCATAACGTATCAATTATCACAGGTCGTCCTTTCGCATCTTATGAGCCGTCAAGGACATGGCTGGATACACACGGGCTTAAGAATGTGCCTTTGTACTGTCTTAATAAATACGGCAGGGATAATTTCATGAAGGACTGCGGATACAGCCTTGAACTTGAAGATTATTACAAAATGAAATTTGATTATGCTATAGAAGATTCACCCTCGGCATTTAAGTTTTTTAATCATATGCCTGAATTAAAAGTCCTTGTCTTTGACAGACCGTGGAACAGGGAAGCAGAGTTTCCCGGAGATAATTACACAAGGTGTCTTAACTGGGAGATCATAAAAGAAAAGGTTATGAATTAATCAGTTCTCCCAAAGTGGTTTCAGCCCAGCTGTAATTGTTTAAATAACTTCCCTTGAAGTCTTTGGCATATTCTTCTTTGCCGGATAGATAATCAAAGAGATCGCATTTAACTTTTTCGGTTACAATGCGTCTTTTACCGTCAATGCTTTCTACAATATCAGATACCCCGTATTCCTCGAGAGTATTCTTAAGTCGAAGCGCAACTTTTCTGTATCTTGAAAGTGTGAGAGTGCTGGCAGGTTCATCTTCCCAAAGGAATCCTATGGCTTCTTCGGAGGTCACAAAACCGCCTCTTCTGTCGATTAAAAGAGCGAGTAATTCCTTGGATTTTTTGTTTCTGAATGCAATGGGTTTATCACCCACAAATACATCGAAATATCCGAAAGTACGAATTGTGACGTTACGGTTTTCGGGTATTTCTTTTTTATTGTCTTTATCATCGTCCACAGAGTAGAGTACTACATATCTGGGCGAGTTTGCATACATGTCTTTCTGTGTGCATACGGCACGGATTTTCTTTTCACATTCTGCTTTGTAATCAAAGTATGTGAATTCAGCTTCACCGTTTTTGAGGAAATTCAAAAAGTCTTCATTGGTAGCTTCACTCTTTGCAACGAAGGTTTTCCATGGAGTGAATTTCTTGGTTAAAGGAATCCATTCTTCGTTTGTGTAACCGAAAAATTCGCAAACGTTTTCACTTGCGTAAAGAGGTTTCATTTCTTCTTCGGGAGTAACCTCGAATGCGGCAATACCGTCGGAGAATTTCATAATTAAATCATTCATCTTTTCTTTTAACTGAAGATTCTCATTCTTTAAATCAGACACTTCATTAGACTCGTGAATTCTTCTGCAGCAGAAGTATCCTATGGAATCGGTCACTTTAATAAAGACACCGTTATACTGTCTTAAAACGTTGTCCGAAGAGATTGCTTTATATGTAATTGTAGGCGGTTTTGCATCGGGTTCGTAGAATTTCTTTTCGCTGAAATCCTCGAAGAAAACACGCACCATTTCGGAGTCTTCTTTATCAACGGAATCCGTAATGAATTTTGTGAGTGCTTCGTCAAGAGGCATTGATATTTTTTCGAAATGCTTGAACATTGACGAGTTGTTGGAGTATAGACATTTAACAGTGTTGTTTAAGGAATTGAATTCGAAGATTTTATCATATACTTCGCTCAATGCTTTTATGTATCTGTTTGCTTCGGCAATCTCATTTTCTTCGAAACGATCGCTTATATCCATAAATGCGCTCTGGAATTCCTCGCTGCCGTCTTCGTTTATATGCTTTGTAACCCATCCGAATACGCGGATTCTGGTACCGTCCAATCGTAAAAGAGACATTTCACCCGCAATGGGTTTTCCTGCCGTATTTACACGGTTTAAGAAAATAGAAAAACGTCTTCTTTCTTCAGGAGGAATGAACAGAAAGATATTATCTTTATACATTTCGGGAAGATCAAACTCCGGAGAGTCTACATTCGGAATGCGTAAGAAATCAACCAGTTTTTTATTAACAAAAGTAACTCTGGGATTCTTTTCGCAGGTATATTTAAGAAAACCGCAGGGAGAGGTTTCGTCTAAGAAACGTAAGTTTTTGTTGTCGATTTCAAATTCGGAAATATCGGTTAGATAAGACGAAAGAATCATTGTATTGTTTTCCGCTTTTACGCTCGTTAAAGTATCGGAAACAAAAATGATGCTGCCGTCTTTTTTTATTAAATGATATTTAACGCTTTCGGTAATTTGGGAAGCGCATGCATTTTTAATCAGAGTGGAATAGGTTTTAAGATCTTCGGGATGAACAAGAAGAGAGTACAAATCCCTGCTTTCATCAAGAAGTTCGTCTTCTTTGAAACCGGTTAAGCTTTCGAAGTTTTTGCTTACAAAAGTTAAATGCGCGTTACCGTCGAAGATATATTGATGAAAGCCGTTAATTTGAAAATTAAGTATGTCGTCGGCTCTTTTCGGTAAATTGTTCATTTGTTTTCCTTTTAGTATAGACCTGCAAGTAAACGTACATGAAAATTTTATCAGAGATAAATATTCTTTTCAACTTACGCAGCCAATTTCCTAAGGAAATTTTTTTATCCTCTGAGAGCCGGTTTTACGATTTTTCCGCTGATGGTTTTCGGCATTTCTTTTACGAATTCCACGAGCCGGATCCATTTGTATTCGGCAAGTTTTTTATTGCAGAATTCTTTAATGTCTTTTTC
>JAEEOJ010000119.1 GCA_016284175.1 Lachnospiraceae bacterium
GAGATATAAAAGCATTGCTCTTTAAGTATCTCTCCTTCATCTTGTCTGCACTAAGTGACCCGAGGAAAACTACATTATCAGTTAAATCACCGTCTTTTATGAGCTTGTTAATGTATCTTCCGTATGTTCCGATTAAGATTTTTTTCTTAAGCGAATCTTCGCCGGTAATCTTGTTGCCCGCAACGTAAAGTTTTACGTCCGGATAATCTTTCTTAATCTCAGGCAGTGCGCGAAGCAGTACGTGCAGTCCCTTAATCGGATAATCTCCCTGGCTTGCGAAAAGTGAGTGTTTCTCGCAAGTTTCAAGTTTCCATTTACCTTCATAAAAGTTACTTCGAAGCGTCTCGTTCATAAAGTAATACTTTGCATCGGGATTGTATTCAGATGTGTATTTTTTATCCCAGGACGTTCTTCCTGTGACATTCTTGGCAAGTTTAATCGCTTCTATTTCTAACTCGCCGCGCTTAACGAATTTCGCCTGCTGCTTAACAATATTGTCGCTCTTTATACGGTCGCGAAATGTTTCTTTTACGTACATTTCCTCAGGCAGTCCGTCGAAATAATGATCTGCATAAACAGAGCACAGACCCTGAATTCCGATAAGCACTTTAGAAGTGTCCGGCGCAGCCTTACATACTGCAAGCGTGTGCGGATATTCCGTTCCGAAAATATGAATTACATCGGGTTTAAAATCTTCAATGATTTCTTTAAATCTGTATTCAAGCGATTCGTCATATTCCTCGGGCACGGATAAATCATCGTCGTAGCCATAGGCTGTAACTTCGTATTCGCCTTTGTATCTTCCGTCCTCGAACCCTGCGTTAAAGGCTATTCCAAGCGTAAGATCGTTATCTTTTTCGGCGATGAGTTTCTCCGACAGACCGGTCAGCCAGCCCTCTTTGTTGGGTACTTCGATATTCAGATGTTTCGCTATAACCGGAATGCACTGGTTTACAACCCAAAGTACTCTCATGTATTTCCCTTACGAATAAACTTTCTTTTTAATCGAATTATATGCGCCTGCAAAAATGCTCTTCTGCGCGATCCATGTACGAAGAGGCTGAAGCGTAAGAATCATAATTCTTCTGTAATGATTCGCTTTCTTCTCGCCCATGTACTTAACTACGATTTCACGATGCTCTGCTTTATCAAGCTTTTTGTCGGACTCCGAAAATCCGCCGCCCTCGTAGGACGCAACCGTGATGCCTAAATATGCGGGACGGATATTCTTTTCAAAATAACATCTTAAAAAGAAATCGTAATCCGCACGGATCTTATATTTCGTATTCAGTCCGTCGTTATCCCAGAGACTCTTTGCAAAAATGCAGGACTGGTGATTCGGCATATGTCTGTAGCAGATTGACTCGGTGATTTCCTTAGGCTGCGAAATGATTTCTTTCGCACTTGCAAAATACGCATCTCCGTAATAAATCTTGCTGTCCGGTTTATCGGACATATTAGCTGCGGCATTCTTTAAAACGTTTTCATCATAAAATGAATCTCCGCAGTTCATGAATATCACATAATCGCCCGAAGCCTTTGACACTGCAATATTCATTGCATCGTAAATGCCTTTGTCTTTTTCGCTGAAAACTTTTATACGCGAATCCTCGGGAATACTCTCAAGACTTCCGTCTGTCGAACCTCCGTCTTTTACGATGATTTCAAAATCCCCGTAAGACTGAGCGAGAATGTTTTCAAGCGTGTTCTTTAATTTTTCGCCGGCATTAAAACATACCGTTATGATTGAAAAGAGCATTTTGTTTTCTCAAACTAATTTATAATCCAGTTAAAATACGGCAGGAGTCGCGTGCCGTTAAACTGACTCGAATAAAGGAAGTAAACGTAGTATGCGCATCCGCCCGTAATAAGCAGTGCCTTAAGTACTATGCGCACCCATTTCTTCGGAATGGCATCTATGAGAACCGGCACCAGAATTATCTGGAAAATATTAAAGTAATATCCGATTCTCGATACAACCGGCAGGAATGAACAGCAGATGTAAATCACAGTTGCAAAAATGTTCATGTTGAAATAAAATCTGTTCTTTTCGTTATCCTTTATCACTTTCTTGTAAAGGATAATTGCGAAAATAAGTACGCCGATGCATCTTGCTATATTTGTGTAACTGATTTCTCCCGTATCGTAAATCGTGTTTTCGTACTGCGGATAAATCAGGAATACAAGTCTTCTGTAAACATTCGGAATGATAAGAAAACTTGCGGAAAATGCTCCGAGGATTGCAAGCATCCAGGGTTTCCATTTTATGAGTCCCAGAGGATACGCCACGAGCACGATAAGTATCGATATATGGAACGTCGAGGCCAAAAGTACAAGTAACGCAAACTTCCAGAATTCTCTCTTAAAAATATATCTTACCGAATAGAAAGCTACCGCAAATGCGAGATAACTTCTGATCGAATTAAAGCTCGATGCGTAGTATCCGAGCAGCATGAACATCGCAAAGGATATTGCAAAATCTTCGCTTAATTCATCTAATCCTTTTATAAACAAAAGAATCGTAACGAATGCAACAATCGCAAAGATAATGATGTACTGCTTTCCGTCATATCCGAACATGTGCTGGACTATCTTGACCAAGATATTAAATCCGAATTCGGTGGCTACGGATTTATCCCTGTTCTGTGCAAGAAGATTGAAGATTGAAGTGTAACTCCAGTAATCTCCGCCGACAGCGATTCTTGTGGCCGATACCGCAAAGAGCAGGAAAAAGATCATCACGTATATTAACTTGTTGAACACGCGGCCCTTTGAACGGTTCGGATCTTCGAAAAAAGATTTATCATACTTTTCGACTTTGCTGTCAACAAAGAATCCGAGCGCAATCGTTATTGCCGCAAGCACCAGGTAAACTGCCATCAGACACCCTTCTTCTTTATCTCAAAGCCTTCCTTGATTCCGGCTTTCATAAGTTTGTTTGCTTTCTTACGGTCTATCTCGCCTTTGAACATTTCCTTTTTGGTCAGGGTGAAACGAATTCTCCATGCCCAGGCATTTTTGCCGTAAAGGAACGCGAAAAGCACTCCTCTGTCAAAGAAAAACTTTTCGGTATAACCCTCAAACCACGTGGAGGATCTCGGAATTTCACTTCCGATATGCGTTTCGGTCGCATACATCGAAATACCGCTTTTAAAAGCATCTCGTAAAAAAAGTGAATCTTCGCCGTTTGAGTATTTCGCGCCTCCGCCGAACAGTTCGGAAAATCTTATTTTTTTGTTTAAAAGCACATCTCTTCTTACAGCAATGCTGTATGCGGGAAATCTGCCTATATTGAAACGGGAGAGTTTCTTAAAGCCTTCGTTAACGTAGGTTCTTCTTTCATCGCAGACCGATAAGTTAAACATTATCATTTCGGCCTCAGGATGATTTTTAAACTCTTCCTCAACTTTCGTTACGTAGTCTTCGTCGTAAACAATATCATCGTCTCCGAAAAGAACAATATCGCCGAACGAATTGTCTATACAGAGATTTCTGTTAACGCCGACACCTCGTGTAGGCGATTCGATGATGACGATTTTTCCTTCGTCTTTTACGATCTCTCTTTTACTGTCACCGTCGCACTGATTGACGATAACGGCATTGCCCTTAACCGCCATTTTTTCTATGAGTTCCTCAGGATTCACATTCAGTGCGGACACGAGTAAAGTCATACTCATTCCTTGTCTCCCGACATTTATGCGTTAGTATTTTCCTCTTCCTCTTTGAGTTCGGAAACGTCTTCGTAATTGTTCCCGTCTGTTCCTGCAACCGCTTCATTACGTGTATTGTAAATATTCTCTTTCAGCTTTCTCGTGGAGCTTGAGAAGTAAGAGAATACATAGCTCTTAATTAGGCCTGAATTAACATCGTAAAGAATTGCGCCGACCACATTTGCTTCCTGCAATCTTAAAAGATCGAGTGCACGTTCAATCATCTTTCCGTTGTGATCGCCGGACTTGATTAATACAATTGTAGCTTCGCATTTTGCTGCCGTTGAAGCAATTGTAGGGTCGTTGTTAACGGAACCCGGAGCAACGATTTCGTAATCGGGTGCTGAGAAGTACGCATCTTCTTTTTTGAGCTTTCCGCTTTCGATGGCGGAAATTTCATTATTGCGCTGCTCTTTTAAAATGCAGTTGATAAGGTTAATTACATAATGCGAATCGTCGGTAAGCGATGTGTCGACAATCGCAATTTTCTTTAAGCCCTTGGTAATCTTTAAGAAATTAACCTGAAGCCAGAGTCTGTAAAACTCGGTCTTTTTGTTTTCCTTCGGTTTTTCGAATTCGTAATCGTCATCTTTCTTGATGGAGAATTTTCTCATCTGGTCGGTAGTAAGACCGAGTGTGGGAATGCCGTAACGAAGCTCCGTTGTGGAAGGAATGTAAATCGATGTATCCCAGATAAAGTAAAGGAACAATGCAATTGCAGATACAATACCGCCGAAGATTGCTCCGCTTGCCGACATCGCCCAGGTTCTGTCTTCGAAGCCAACTTTCTCGGCGTAGCCTGCGCTCTGGATAATTCTTGCATCTTCTATCTCTTTTAACTCAGGTGCAAAACGACAAACTGCTGCAGCATATTTATTTGCAAGCATCTTCGCCTCTGCCTGGCTTGTAGACTGACCTGATACCACAACGATTCGTGTGTCTGTAAGAAGTGTGGCGCTAACCTTTTCTTTTACCTCTTCAAGCTCAAGGCTTCTTCCGATTTCGTCAGCCGCATACTCTGCGATAATATCGTTGTAAACAAGGTCTTCCCAGGTCTGCTTGTTGATGTATATGTTTTCAATCTCAACATTGTCGATGTACTGAAGATATACTTTCGCCTCGGCTTTGTATTCCGGTCTGCCGGAGAAAATATTGCGCGCAGCATAATAGCCTCCGCCGAAAATAAGGGCGCCTAAGCATATTCCGTAAATGATAAATCTTATTCTTCTGATTGAGACCAGAACCATTAGTCTGAAATCCACGGGTTCTTTGCTATACGGTACTTTCATCGTTGTCCTCCTCGGGTTTCATAGCCGTAACCTGATCTTCGCCCACTCCTTCCGTAGCGTCGGGAGTAAGAAGCACTCTCAATGTTAAAAGCATCAGTTTTAAATCCATCCAGGTTGAATAACCCTCTATGTAAGCTAAGTCTAATTTCAGTTTGTCATACGGAGTTGTGTTGTATTTGCCGTAAACCTGGGCATAGCCCGCAAGCCCTGCTTTAACCTTGGTTCTGAAGGTGAACTCAGGGATGTCTTTCATGTACTGCTCGATGATTTCCGGTCTCTCGGGACGAGGTCCGATAAAGGACATCTCACCCTTTAAAATGTTAAAGAGCTGGGGAAGTTCGTCGATACGTACTTTTCTGATGAACTTTCCGATCCATGTAATTCTGTCGTCATGTTTGGATGCAAGTCTGGCCTTTCCGTCAGCCTCAGCGTCAACCTTCATGGATCTGAATTTGATAATCTTAAAAGGTTTGTTGTTAAGCGTAACTCTAATCTGCTTGTAAAATACGGGACCGCCGTCGGTAATCTTAATTAAGATTGCAGTGATTAACATTATCGGCGAAGTAAGAATGATAAGAACTATTGAACAGAAAAGGTCTATCATTCTCTTGATGCAGCGCTGTTCAAAATTAAGCGGATATTCCCTCGTTAAAATAATCGGAGTATCGAAGAAGTGAAGCACATCGGCACCCTGAATGATAACGTCGGAAATCTTGGGCATCATATAAACGCGGATTGATCTCGCGTAGCAGTATTTCAAAATATTGTTTCTGAAGTTCATCGGAATATCCCAGAGAACCACGCCCTGATATCTGTTGGGGATTTCGTTAAGAATTGCTTCCTCGCCTTCCGAAACATTCATGATTTTTACGATCTGGAAACGGTCTTTTCTTGTCTTGAATTTTTCAAGGATTTCGTCAACCGGTCTCTCGCCGCAAACCAAAAGCAGGTCTCTCGGTGCAAATACCGAACGGTAAATGTAGTTCGATAGATACGACCATCCGAGTGCAAATAACATCTGAATCAGAGTAAGTACAATTATGTATCTCGGATCGATTGCTGTACCGTTCATAAGACAGATAATGCCGTATGCAAAAATGTTGGATGCAAGTATCGAGAAAGTGTGCGATAAGAATATTTCAAAACTTTTTAAATATCCGATTTTTCCGGCACCGTAAATAACTAAGAATCCGCCCAGAACCACAGCATAGAGTGCGAGTACCAGAGCATCGCCCTTTTGCCAGAATCTGACTTCAACCATTTTTTTGTAAAAGAAAAACCAGATAAAAGCGTAACCGCCGACATCGAGTAAAAACTCGAAGGTTGCCAGCTGTAAAACCAGTATTCGCTTTATGGAATCTTTTTTGCCCATTTTCTTTCGCCGTATAAAACGACCAGCCTTTCAAAAAATTTTTAAACTATATTCTTCTGCCTACCGCTCTGAATGCCCAGCCTGTAAAGCAGGCAATACTTTTTAGCAGGCTTAATTTTTCCTGTTTTCTGTATAAATTCCAGATTCGTTTAATCGCTTCAAACTTGTTTGAGGAAAGCGATTTGGACGGTCTTCTGTAGTACACCAGATTTTCGTTAAGACCGTATGCCTTAACTCCCGTTCTTAAAAGTTTCCACCAGAGTGCGGTGTCCTCGCTTTTAATGTGAGGCATTTCTATCTGCTCTTTCGTAAGGACCGACATATCGAAAGCCACGGTGGATGTAAATATCGTCGTGTTCTTAAGTGCCTCGTTGTATGAAATGGTCTCGGGCACTTTTACGATTTTGCCCAGAGGTTTTGCATCCTCGTCCGCAAATTCGTAACCGGTAAAGCAGAAGGCGGCGTTCTTTTCTTTCATGAACGCAATCTGTTTATTTAACTTGTCTTTCTGCCACAAATCATCCGCATCAAGAAATGCTATGTATCTTCCGTCCGCTTCTTTTACGCCCGCGTTTCTGGCGCCTGCGGCGTCGTTAACATCCGTGAGGTTAAGCACCTTTATTCTCGGATCCGACATTTCTTTTATGATCTCTTTTGTGGAATCGGTCGAATTGTTTTCGCACAGGATTATTTCGATGTTGTCGTACCCTTGTGCAAACACGCTTTCAACCGTGTCTTTTATGAACTTTTCGGCGTTGTGAACCGGTATTACAACACTGACTTTGTCTTCCATCAAATCCATAAATCCTTAGTTACAAATCTCTTTTGCGGTATAAGATGTAACCGCTGTTTTCGTAAGCTGTCTCGTAGTAATAATCCACATTCAGCGAGTACTCCGACATCAGTTCGCTGTAACTCTGTTCTATCCAGTCTTCCCTGTTGTGCTTGTATCTCGGGATAAAAAGATATCCTGCATCGCTGCCGTAAAAATCGTTGTTTAAAACAAAGTTGATTCCGAATCCCTCAGGCATTGCAAGGATTGCTCTGGGTTCCATCGTGTACATTAAGATGGTGTTGTCCCAGGGATTGTCGCTGTCCGTGAGTGTTATCACGTCTTTAAATTCGTTTTCAAGGCTCTTCCACTCTGCAGTAACTTCGCTCTTGTAATATCTTTCCGTTCCCTGGAAATTTTTAAGGTTTACGGGAAGGAACAAAAGTCCGGTCGCGTTGCAGAGGATGATGGTCCATGCAAAGTATTTGTCTTCGGTCATCATCAGAAGGTAAAGACAAAAGATAATCGCGATTTCCGTTCCGCGCATAAAAGTGTCGGGAACGATGGTGTAAAGCGTTAAGTACATCAGGAAAAAGATGCATATCGAGTAAACCGATATCGCTGCGATGAGACTGTCTTTTTCGGATGAGTTCTTCGAGAAGATTGTAAGTGCCGAGCTCACGATTATCAGGAAAGCTATCATCACGTGGAAGATGTAAACGCCGTTTGATTTTATGTAATATCTTAAATCCAGAAGGCCTCTTAATCCGTCACGCATCATTCCGAAGAAGCTCTTTATCGCTGCGAATATATGTCCTTCACTGACTGCGTTTAAAAGCGCTTCGGTTTTGCCGATGTTGTAGTTGCTCGAGATAAGGTGTAAGAGTCCGTAGCTTGCGGTTGCGATAAATCCCATCGCGATAACCGATACAAGAATTCTTACCCAGAGTTTCTTTTTCGCAAGAAGCGCAAACACGTAAATCGGAATGCAGAACGCGAAAAATGTATAAACCTGAACCGCGTAAATTATCACAAGCGGAGTAACAACGTATTTAAGCCATTTCGGACATTTGTCAAAGAACATTTTGTATAAAAGTCCCGCGATGACAATGGCAAGTGCGTATCTGAAAATCTCGGACATGTTGGTGTTTAAGTACAGTATGAAAACTATGCTTGTAACCTGCGCGAGAATAAGTTTAAGCGTGTTCTTTTTCTCGGGCTTTGTACACAACATGAAAATCACATTCGCCACGGTTATATAAACCATGTTGCAGATATACACAAAGGAATATCCGACAGGGAAAATGATTGCGGGTATAAAATACGGCAGGAGTATTGCGGGACTCCATGCGGATCCTGTACCCAATATTGCGTGGTTACCGTCAAAGCCCCAGTAGCCCTTCGGGGAGAAGTTTCTCGAATATGTTTCGATCAGCTTGATATATACGGCTTCGTCGTTCCACTTAATACCGGGAAATGCCGCATAACCCTGGGATATCCACTTAATCGCCATGAAGAAAAGCGACAGGAAAAAAGGAGTTGCCACAAAAAGAATTTTCAAAACAAGAGCCAGAGCATCTGTTTCGTGCGACTTATCCGCTTTCGGAGTTTTTAAATTTTTCTTTTTGCTCTCTTCTCTGCTCATCCCTAAAACCGTCTGTTAATGCGACGGAAACCGATATCCGTACATTATTAACCCATCATATCATTCATATTCTCATAATTAAGTGTATTATAACATAATATATATTTATATACCACAAATTTATGCATTCTGTTCTGTTTTTGTCCATCACGAAGGCCGTCCCCAAACGACACATTGGACTTTTATGCAAAATGTGATAGAATTTTGCCATAAATCAGAAAATTATTCGGAGCAATATTATGATTAAACTTCTTATAACCGGCGGTAACGGCCAGCTTGGACGTGCCATCAACAATCTTTACAAAGACAGAGCCGATATCGAATGTATCAATACCGATGTCGGAGAACTTGATATCACTAATCTCGACGAGGTTCTTGCATTCGTTGAAACTAACAAGCCTTACGCAATCATCAACTGTGCGGCTCACACCGCAGTAGATCTTTGCGAGGATCAGGAAGAACTCGCTTATAAAATCAATGCAATCGGCCCCAGAAACTTAAGTATCGCAGCCGAAAAGAACGGTGCGAAAATCCTTCATATCAGTACGGATTACGTGTTCGCAGGCGATGCTACAAAGCCTTACAAAGAGTTTGATACTCCTGCTCCCCAGGGCGTTTACGGGGCTACCAAACTTGCAGGTGAAAACTTCGTAAAAGAGTTTTCCACCAGATACTTTATCATCCGTACCGCATGGCTTTACGGTGACGGCAAAAACTTCGTAAAAACAATGCTTCGTCTCGCCGAAGACCGCGACGAAATCGGCGTTGTATACGATCAGGTCGGAAGTCCAACAAGCACATTCGAGCTTGCAAAAGCAATGGATTCACTGCTCTTTACCGAGAATTACGGAACATTCCACGGAACCTGTGAAGGCGTATGCTCATGGGCCGATTTTGCGGAAGAAATTTTCAAAATCGCAGGAAAGAACGTAAAAGTAAACCGTCTTACCAGCGATCAGTATCCCGCAAAAGCAAAAAGACCTGCTTACTCGGTGCTTGAAAATTATATGTTTAAAATCACCAACGGATTTATGTTTGCCGACTGGCATGATGCTTTGAACGAATATATGGAATGGCTTAACAAACAGTAAGTTTTTTAAGAAAAAATGAGCCGGAGGATTATCAGATTCCTCCGGCTTTTTTATTTTACTATTTCATGATTACGAGGCAGTAAAGAAATGCAAATGCGATTCCCAAAATTGCTCCGCAGAATACCTGAAAAGGTGTATGTCCAACGAACTCTTTTAACTTCTCGTCATTTGAAAGTTCGGAACCGTTTTTCTGGAACATTTCAATAAACTCGTTTAAGACCTTCGCCTGGTTACCTGTCTCTCTTCTTACACCCGTTGCATCGTACATTACAACTATCGCAAGAAGTCCTGCAACCGCTACCAGATATGAACCCGGTCCTTCGTTTATTGCAAGTGCCGTTACCATGGCGCATACCGCTGCAGAATGGCAGCTGGGCATTCCGCCGGGACCTATAAGTCTCTCAGGCACGAATTTTTTGGTCATTGAAAGGTGGATTATTGTTTTTATGATCTGCGCAAGTATCCAGCTTAAAGCCGCAGACATTATTACTTCATTGTGAACCAGGTCACTTAAAAACTGTAACATCGAAAAATTCCTTTATTCTGCAGACGGCATATTGTAGGACTCTGTATAGGTTGTCCCGCCGGGATTGATAACCCCAGATTCATTGTAGATTGCATAGCCTTCCGCATTATTTGTAACGCTTCCGCCGGTCAGCGTGAGTACGGCAGATCCGCGATTGTTGTAAATCACGGGATGGAAAGAATCGCCTATGCCGGTAATGCTTCCCGAAACTATTTCCATGGTACCCGAATTAACCACAGTCATTACATTTGAATGAGTGTGAGAAATATCCGAATCTTTGATGGTAAGAACACTGCTGCCGTTCTCGGAATTCCAGATTGCCACAGAATCGGTATCGTTGGTAACGGTTACTCCCTGAAGGGTTAAGTCGCCGTAGTTTACGATACTTTTAGAATATTCTCCGTTTACGCTGTTGGTAATTGTACCTGCACCGTAAATGGTCATTTTTCCGTTGTTGATAATGGTATCTTCACCGACGCCGTCAATGGTAAAACCGCCGAGCTCGATATTGATCTCAGCACCCTGCGCGGTATTTCCGCCGCCCTTAACGTCCTTGGTAAGATAAATTCTCTTGGATCCGTCGCCTATGTAATTGAACGCATCCTGAAGCGAATCAAACCCGATTCCGTCTACAGTAACGGGCTTGTTCTGATATTCGAAATAAACATTAACCGTTTCTTTTCCCGTGGTGTTCGAAGTCTCAAGCGACCATGTTGCAACATCCCAGACAATGGATGCTTCCTTGCTGTTGGATTCGATTGAAACGGCTCTATAAAAATTCTTGTCCGGTGCAGATTCTGCTTCAACACCGTCAACGAAATATTTAACTTTAGGGTCTCCCGTAGTCTCTTTGGTGCAGGCGCAAAGTAAAGCAACCGCACTTAAAACCGACATCAGAAGTACTGCTTTAAATTTCTTCATAAAACTCTCTTTTTGTGTATTTCCAATGGGTACTCTGTCTTTCACGACAACACACAATTATACATTTATGTGGTTTTTTTGTCAATGTAAACAGGGACAAGCACGGTTGCTTTGAACTCATAAAAAAACGCCTAACACCTTTGTGTCAGACGCTTTAATAATGTCTTTTAGAAACTTATCTTAATTGTCATTGTCTCGCCGCTCGGACAGCTAGCACTTATTGTGCCGCCGTGTGCGGTAACAACTGCCTTTGCAATAGATAGGCCTACACCAGTACCGCCGCTTTCGCGGCTTCTGGATTCGTCAGGTCTGTAGAACCTGTCAAAGAGCCTGTTTGTATCGGGCGGTGTGTCGTAATGACAGGTGTTGAAAACCTCTATACGGGGTTTGTTTTTCTTTTTGTAGATGGAAAGTCTTATATCGCCGTTTTCATCCGAATAACGGATTGCATTGTCGAGCAGTACCGAGATCATCTGTCCGACCGCTGCCTTGTCTCCGTAAAGGTCGATGTTATCCTCTATCTCTGCGCTGAATTTCTTGTTTTTACCCTTAGCCTGCGCTTCGTATATTTCAACGATTTCCCAGCCGAGATTGCTTAAGGAAAACTGCTCTTTGTCGGGAAGAGGCATATCCTCGTCGAGTCTCGAAAGTGTTACGAGTTCACTTACAAGCTTCGTCATTCTGCCTGTCTGGTTCTTAATATTTTCGGTCCACTCATCCTCGCCGTGCTCCATTGATATAACATCAAGGCTTGTAGAAATGGATGTAAGCGGAGTTTTAAGTTCGTGACTCGCATCGGTTATAAACTGCTTCTGCATTTTTATGTTGTTTGCAATCGGTCTTATGGCTCTGCCTGCAAAAAGTTCAACTAAGACAAACACTATAGCAAGACTGACTGCAGATACAACAAGCGTCAAAAGAAGAAGTGACTTCATCGACTGCTTTTCTTTGGATACATTTAAGAAGACAATTATCGTCGAATCTTTACTTTCGGATTTGATAAATCTGAAATCATCGATGTAACCGTGATTCGCATTTTTCTCAATTATCTTCGCGCCGTATTTCATTGCATCGAAAGAAGTAACTGCCGCAATGTAATCCATACCCATCCATGAAACATTGCCGTATTTGTCCAGACGAAGCACGAAGAAACGAGTCATGTAGTTTAATTCAAGATTCGGAAGACCCATAAAGGGCTGCATCGGAGGCATCTCGCCCGGATTTTCCGGCATAAACGCTTCTTCTCTGTTTAATTCGGTTTCCAGAATGGCCGTAAGAGTATTGTCCGCATTCCTTGTGGTTATGCAGTAATTCACCACGTTAACAGATATTCCTACGAGAGCAATGACCGCAAAGAACGCAAGCATCGAAGCGAGTACTACTCTCTGCCTCATTTTTTTAATCATGCGTTCACCTCCAGCGAATAGCCCTCGCCGCGGATGGTTTTAATCTCGACATTTGCATCGAGACCGCGGAGTTTTTTACGAATAAATCCTATATGCGTCCAGACAACGTCGATATCCGAATCGGAATCGAGTCCCCAGATTTTATCCATTAAATGTTCCGTTGAAAATACAAAACCGGGGTGAAGCACGAAGAGTTCCATCAGCTGATATTCCTTATTCGAAAGGCTGACGCTCTTATCTTTTACCCTCATCTCATATCTGTTACCGTCAAGCTCGAGATTGCCTGCTTTTTTAACCGAATCGGTATAGTTTTCGCTTCGTCTTCCGAGTGCTTTTATTCTTGCGATAAGCTCATTGGTTGCAAAGGGCTTTGGAAGATAATCGTCCGCACCCGCCTCAAGTCCGGCCACGCGGTCTTCTATCTCAGCCTTTGCGGTAAGCATTAAAACAGGCGTTTTAATGCCGTTATTTCGCATCTTTTTAAGCACTTCTATACCGTTCATTCCGGGCATCATGATATCCAGAACGACCACTTCGTAGCCGCCGTCCGACACATAATCCCATGCATCGTTTCCGTTATGAACAATGTCTACCGAATATTTGGATTTTTCCAAAAGAAGTTTCAGCGCTTTGGCTGTTGCAACTTCGTCTTCAGCAATTAAAACTCTCAAGGTTTTTCACCTCTTTTATAATCTCAGATTTTCTCGTATACGTACTCGTAAGTCATGGGCTTTGAAGGATCGTCGTTGAAAAGATTTAAGTTCTTTCCGTCGAGTTTTCCCGTGTAATCAATCTTTCCGAGATATTTTTCGGTGAGCTTGACTTCGCCGTTTTCTACGCTCCAGTCGGGAACTTTGATTTCAAGACCGTTTCTCTTGGAAATGCCGGTTCCGTCGTCTTTTAATTCAAGAGAGAATTCTTCTTCATTCCTGGTTTCATCGCAAACCATTTTGGTATATAAACCTTTGTATGTTCCGACAGCCTCAAGCATTTCGGGTGTTAAAACTTTAGCTTCTTTTTTACGAACGGAACTCGGAGTCTCGCCGATTTTTACGATCTGATAATTATCAAGAACTATAAGTGTGTTGCCCTCTTCGATTACTTCCCTCCAGGGATCAATTTTTTCACCGAAGACTTCGCCCTCTTCCTTGCTGTCAATAAGGATTTTACCGCCTTCTTCTTTCCAGTTCTTTGCATCGCAGATGTAGCAGTATCCGTCTTCAACAACTACCTTTCCGACTTTAACCGCAGCATCAAGCTCGTCCTTAGGAACATCTGCAACAGCGGGGCCTTTCATCATCATGTTTAAAATTCCGCCATCCTTAAACTCGAACAGCGTATTGTAAACCATGCCGCTCATATCGTCATCGAGACCTGCTGCTTCTTCCTTTGTTTTCCACACCATGCCCATTTCGTTCATGTCAAAAATCTGTGCGGAACAAACTTCCCATAATCCTTTTAATTCCATAAATGTATCCCTCCATACATAATTTTTTTATCCACATATTATACAATAAAATTGCATATTAAAAAAGTGGCCCCTTAGGACCACTTCTTCTTATTTTTCATCCGTAACCTGGAATATTAAAAACTTCAAATAGTAGGATTCGTCGGCCGCCCAGAGGATTGGATGGTCGGGCGCCTGTGTGCGGAATTCTATCTGTTTAAGGCGTTTTCTCGCACTCTTTGCCGCCTGTAAAATTGTCTGTTTAAACAGTTCTTCTGTCATAAAATGCGAGCAGGAACAGGTTGCGAAAAAGCCTTTGTCACGCACGAGTTTCATGCCCTTCATATTGATTTCACGGTAGCCTTTTATTGCGTTTTTTGTAGCTTCTCTCGACTTCGTAAAAGCGGGCGGATCAAGTATTACAATATCGAATTTTTCGCCTTCTTTTTCAAGCTTCGGAAGTTCGTCTAGCACGTTCGCACACCTGAATTTAGCACGACCGTCAAGGCTGTTTGTTTTGGCATTTTCCGTTGCCTGCGATACGGCAAATTCGGATATGTCGAGGCCCGTAACATCGGTTGCTCCCGCATACGCACAGTTAAGCGCAAAAGTACCCATATGGGTGAAGCAGTCGAGGACTTTAAGTGTACCTTTTCCGCCTAAATTTTCTTCATTGTTTAAGACGCTTTTGCAGAGTCTCTGCATTGCGAGACGGTTGTATTTCTGGTCAAGGAAAAAGCCTGTTTTCTGGCCGTTTACGACATCAACGGTATATTTTATGCCGTTCTC
This sequence comes from Lachnospiraceae bacterium, assembly GCA_016284175.1. Lineage (GTDB taxonomy): Bacteria > Bacillota > Clostridia > Lachnospirales > Lachnospiraceae > UBA3766. The sequence goes on from JAEEOJ010000119.1 coordinate 14,969, forward strand.
GCTGATGGGCACCATAGTGTCAAATTCTTCGCCGATAAAGCCTTTGTGAAGGTACATACCTTCCTTTTTTCTGACCGTTGCATCGGATCTTTCGTATACACCTTTTATGTTGATGCCGTCTTTTTTAAGAACGTCTTTTAACTCTTCAATTATTACTTCTTTGAAGCAATCGATTCCATATGCAAGCGACTGAACTACCAGCACATCGTTGTATTTATCAACTGTAAGACCCGGTAAAAAATCAGCCTCGCCGAAAATGATTCTAAGCGAATTAAGGCCGTCGTCGGTGTTTTCATTCATCACGGATTTTCTGAAATTCCATGCATCCTCGACACGCATTCTGAAAAACTTTCTGTCGATCTCGGTGTCTGCATTTCTTGATAAAAGTCTTACCCTGATTTTTGAATTATCGTTGATAAAGCCTTTACCGAGAGTAATGCCGTCGTTGTCTTTTATGATAACGATGTCACCGTTTTCATACTCGCCCAGAATGCTTTCGATTTCATTATCGAAAACCCATGCTCCGCCTGCTTTAAGGAGTCTTCCTTCATTCTTTTTTAGTATTAAAACTGCGTTCATTTACTGTCCTTTTTTATATTTCGTAGTCAAAGCAGCTTCTTATTTTTGTGAAAGGTCTTACCTTTTCCGTTGCAACTTTTACGTGTTCGGGATGAACCGAATAACCCTTTAATGCGTCTTCGTTTTCGAATGTCGAATCAAGCATTAAATCGGTGTTTGATGAATCAAGTCCGCTTATTTCAACCTTGATTTCAACGATTCCGGGAACCTTTCCCTTTAAGCCTTCGAGACCTTCTTTTATACTCTTTTTTATGTTCTCTTTTTCCTCTGCGGAATATTCATCTTTAAGTGTCCAGACAATTACATGCTTTACCATTTTTCTTTTCCTTTCGTAAAAAATTAAAAATAAATCTGGGAAAATTATAAAATGAATTTCACTGTTAGACAATACGTAAGAATGTTTATCATGTTATAATCATTTTACGCTAAGGATACACAAAGGATACATCCGCTTTGTATCATAAAATCATGAAATGAGGTCCGAGCTATGAATTACAAAATGCTTTGTGTTGAAGACGACGCACAGATTCGCGAAATAATCGAAGACTATTTTACCTCGAGGAAAGACAATACCTTTGAGTTTTTTGCGGCTGAAAACGGACTTGTTGCAGAGGAAATGATATCGGAGAACGAATACGATCTGATTCTTTTAGACGTTATGCTTCCCTATCTGGACGGCTTTTCTTTATGCAGAATGATTCGTAAAAAAAGTGATGTTCCGGTAATTTTCCTGACGGCCAGAACTCTCGAAGAAGACGTTCTTGCAGGGTTTGAAACCGGCTGTGATGATTATGTTTTAAAACCTTTCTCGCTCGCAACTTTATACGCAAAATGCATTGCACTTTTAAACAGGGCCAAAGGAACGGTAATTGACGATTCCGTTACCATCGGAAAAATTTCTATTAACTTCAATTCAATGGAAGTAATCGCTGACGGAAAAACCGTAGAACTGGCCCCCAAAGAGTTCGAACTTCTTGCGTATCTTGCAAAACACAAAGACTGGGTAATAAGCAGAAATACTCTGCTTTCATCCATCTGGGGCTACGAATACGAAGGCGGCGACAGGGTTGTCGACAACCACATCAAAAAACTTCGTAAATCGCTCGGAAGCGCAGGATCTCAGATTAAGACCATCATTTCAAAAGGATACAAACTGACCGATTAAAGCGGAGGAAGTATTATGGCTAAAAACAAACGAAAAAACTTTATCAAAGTTTTTATTCCTAAATTCTTAATATCGATTCCGATTGTTATTATCGTTTTCATAATTACGGTTACTTTTATGAATATGCGTTCGGAATCGGCTCTTAAAAAAAATAATGAAATATATTCCGACAGCCGGATGGAAAAAATCGAAGAATATTTAAGCGAAAATTCATTTGAGGAAAAGAAGGACCTGATCGGATTTCTCTTACGTCTGCATCAAAGTTCTTCTGTTTTTGCATGGCCGGGTTATAAATCAATCGCATATATCGAAAATGAAAACGGAGAAGTTGTTCTCGACAGTGAAAAAGCACTTCAAATACTGATTATTGATAAGAATAAAGATGCTGATAACCGTCTTATGGGTGTTTATACGTGCGACCTTGATTACCTTCAATCAATCCCCGAATTTGCGGATCTTTTAAAATATGACGATGAATATACCAGCGATACACTGCTTGAATTCTTTTTACCCAAAAAAATAGTTGACTGTTATCCGATAATACTCACCGGTTATGCAGACCCCGAAACGCATAAATTTTATGTTGGAAAATGTGTATTCCCGTATTACGAAACCAAAATGTTTATAGGATATGAATCGGAAGAATCGAGGTACGACGAACCGTATAAAAAAATACTGGTTGATTTAACTCCTGAAGATGTCTCAGGATTCCTGGAATATAATTCTGCATCGGATTCTGCTTCAATACCCGATGAAAACAGCACAACCAAATATTTTGACGGGGAACTGGTAAGCAGTTTCACTATTCTTTGCGGCGGAAAAGAAAGCGTAAAAGACGTCACTTCCAAAGTCACATACCTTGACCATGTGTCGCATATCAGCAAGCAGGTAAAAGACGTAAACGGCGATACGTATACCGTTCATTTTATGATAAGTGACAACTTCACTAAAGCGTATATGTCGGTAATGATTATTATCGCCTTGATTTATTTATTTATCGATGCCGGATTTGTTCTTATAATTTCAAAAATATCCTACGAAAAGCTCAAAGGCTTTTACAGAAACGAGGACTACAGAAAAGCGCTGATGAGTTCGATGGCGCATGATCTTAAAACTCCGCTTACCGTAATGTCGGGATATGCAGAGAACTTAAAAGAAAATGTTCAGACCGAAAAACGCGAACATTACGCCGACGCTATACTTGAAAATACCACTTACATGAACGGCATAATAACCGATGTTTTAGGCCTCGCAAAACTTGAGGAAGAGACTGCAAAAAGTAAGACCGAGAAGTTCGATTTCTGCGAAATCGCCAAGACTCAGGCCGAGAGAATCAAACCTCTTTTGGAAGAGAAAAATATCACGTTAACTGTCGATGGTTCGTTTAATCGCAAGGCCGACAGAGCCTCGCTTGAAAGAGTTATGGATAATCTTTTATCAAACGCCGCAAAGTATACCAAAGAGGGCGGAAATGTAAATGTATACGCTAAAGACAAACCTTTCAGCAAGCATGTTTTCGTAATAGAAAACACACCCATTGATGCCATTGATGTTAAACCTTCAAAACTCTGGGAACCCTTCGTAAAGGGTGATCCAAGCAGAAGTGACAAGAACGGAACGGGACTTGGTTTGTCGATAGTAAAGAACATTTTGGATAACCTGGGATTTAAGTCTAAGATAAAGATTAAAGACGGTTGGTTTAAAGTCATAATCAGATAAAATAAGGCGCCTGCTACAATTCGTAACAGGCGCTTCTTTTATGGTTTCAAAATGCTCTCTTCGCACTCAACTATGTTGAACTCAAGAAATTCCGGGATAGCTATTTTTTTAGCTTCACCCTTAAAATCCTTATTTAATAATTTCTCATAAAGTTGGATGTCCGGAGGATAGACAGTTTTTTCAAGTTTATATTTTCTGATTTCATTATATTCTTCACATTGCGGAAGATCATTTCGTCTGCTTAAATAATCCAGCATTCCGAGAAGATAAATTGATTCAATCTTCATATTATGTTTCCAGTAATAATCAATTTTATTCTTTTCCAAAAGATCTATTATATAACCTATCTCGCCAAGTCTTTTTACAAGGTGACACTGCTCTCCTCTAAATAAATCAAATGAAAATATCATATTATAGTTTTTTAAAAATGACTTATCAAACAACACCTCTCACCTCGCTTTCAATAATATTATATTTCCGAAATTCGGGAATAGCCTCATTATCTGCTCTTTTCTTGGGCTCGTCTGATTTCAATACTTCGCATGTTAGAAGAACATCTAAAGGATAAATAGTTTTCTTTAATTTCATTGAACGAATATCATCATATTTTGAACAAAGAGGAATATCGTTTTCTTTGGAAAGATAATCTACCAAAGCAAGAAGATAAAAAGCCTCAGGATACCAACGTTTTTCGTACAACACGCTTATCTGGTCGGTTCCCAAAACATCCATCAGAAAATTAATATCACCCATATCCTTTAAATGGTGACATATATTGCTCTTAAATGTTTCGAATTCACTTCTATAATCATTCTTACCAGAATTCATCATGATTTCTTTCACCTTTCTTGCTTAAAATATATCGATTCGAAGAAGTATTTTCAAGAGCATTTTACTTTTTCCTTTTATTCAATTGAATCACTTGCGTTTTTCGGATATTATTTATAGTTGTAAATCAAAGGAGATGTGTCCCCAGTTGGTCAAAAAAGCCAAAATAGAACCGTCCCCAGTTGGTCAATTGAAAGGAAGAAAATGGAAAGCAAAGCATTTATTTTTGATCTTGACGGTACATTGATTGATACCGAGAAACTGTATAGAAAATACTGGCCGATGGCGCTTGCAGATTACGGATATGAATTGTCTGACGAGCGTGCATTAATGCTTCGCTCTCTCGGCAGGCCGTTTGCGCCGAGACAGTTTAAAGACTGGTACGGAGAAGATTTTGATTATAATCTGGTTCGTCAGAGAAGAAAAGAATATGTCGAAGGACATATCGAGAAATATGGAATAGAACTTCGTCCCGGTGTCAAAGAAATCCTTGAGTATTTAAGGGATAAAAACATAACCGTCGCAATTGCAACGGCTACTGATCTGGAGCGTACAACGAAGTATCTTGAAATGACCGGAATCTCCGAATTCTTTACGGATATTATCTGTGCTACCATGGTTGAACACGGAAAGCCCGCGCCCGACATTTATAAATATGCATGCGAAAAATTAAATAAAAAACCGTCCGAATGCTTCGCTGTCGAAGACGCTCCGAACGGTGTTAAAAGTGCATATGATGCAGGGCTTAAAGTCATCTTTATTCCGGACCAGGCTCCATCCGATGCCTCTTTTAAATCCATGATTTTTGCCGAATTTGATAACATTTGGGAGTTACATCAGCTTCTTTGATGCTCTTTTGCTTTCGATTCCAAACGCAATAACCTGAACAACCCATAATACGCAGACGCTTAAAAGAGGTAAAATGGTTATTTCCAAAACCATT
>JAEEOJ010000120.1 GCA_016284175.1 Lachnospiraceae bacterium
GAGCACTACGCTGTCTTTTTCAACCTCATAAAATCTGCAAGTGGCGACAGGATATCCTTCATCCAAAACGACGATATATTTCGTACCATCGCAGTCGCGCTCATCAAATTCATCACGAAGAGAAATATGATGCTGACGATTCATCCCCTGAATTCTGACCGAATATGCGCCTGCGCGCTGCCATTCATATTCGGCCCTCATAACTTCCAAGTTATCCATTGTTACTCCGTTATTTCAAGAACCCTGTGAAGGGTATTAAGTACATTCTTTTTATCTTCGCTCCACTTTGGTGCGATTAAGATTTTCTTATCTCCGTCGCCTGTCATTCTGTGAATGATGATGTTTCCCGGAAGTACATCAAGCGCATCTTTTATGAGCGATGCATATTCATCAAGCGATAAACACTCGAATTTGCCTGCGCGGTAATCATCAGCCAAGTCTGTGTTTTCCAGCACGTGTAAAAGCTGAAGTTTGATTCCCTCTACTCCGCTCTCGCCGACATACTTAACAGTCTCAAGCATTTCCTCTCTCGTCTCGTAAGGGAGGCCTAATATCACATGCACTATCGTTTCGATGCCGCGGGCCTTTAAATTTCTTACAGCCTCATCGTATGTGCCAAGCGGATATCCTCTTCGGATATATTCGGCGGTTTTTTCATGTATCGTCTGAAGCCCGAGTTCAACCCAGACGGGCTTGATTTCATTTACTCTTCCTAAAAGATTCAAAACCTCTTCGCCTAAGCAGTCGGGACGCGTTGCAATCGATATGATTTCAACCTCAGGATGTGCGGCCGCTTCCATGTAAACTTTCACAAGTTTTTCGATCGGCGCATAGGTATTCGTGAAAGCCTGGAAGTATGCAATGAGTCCGAAGTCGCCGTTCGGTAACTTGCTTTCTATACGTTTCTTGCCAAGCTCAATCTGCTCGGTAATTGAGAGCGCAGCATCCTCTGCGAAATCACCCGAGCCGCCCTCTGAACAGAATATGCATCCGCGGTTTCCGAGCGTGCCGTCTCTGTTAGGACAGGTGAAGCCTGCGTTGATTGAAACCTTGTATATTTTCCTGCCGTATATATTCTTTAAATATGAATTTAACGTCCTTTGAACCATACCTTTCTATTTTATCATAAAAAAAGGCCCGAAGATATAGTATTCTTCGGGCTTTTTTAGCATTTTTTACGGTTTTATTCGTGATACTCGTAATTTACATCTTCATCTATGATGGACAGCATGCATTTTGCGACGTTCGGATCGAACTGTGTACCGCTGTTTTTCTCGATTTCTCCGCGCACGACATCCTGCGGAAGGAACTTACGGTAGCTTCGGTTGGAAGTCATTGCATCGTAGCTGTCGGCTACGGAAATAATCCTTGCAAAATATGGTATATCTTCGCCTGCTTTCTGGTCGGGATAGCCTTTTCCGTCGTATCTTTCATGATGCCATCTTGCACCAATCATCAAATCCGGACGGCTCTTAATTTCCTCAAGAATGTCAGAACCTATAGCAGGATGCGTTTTCATTATGGCGTATTCTTCGTCGGTCATTTTTGATTTGCTGTTGATGATTTCATTCGGAACACCAATCTTTCCGATATCATGCAAAAGTGCCATGTAATAAACACTTTCGCAATCGCCTTCATTCAGTCCAAGTTTCTCTGCAAGCATCCTCGAATACTTCGCCACTCGCACCGAATGACCTTTCGTATATTCGTCCTTCGCATCTATGGTGTGCGCCAAAGCTTCCATGACTTCAACAGAAAGGGTTTTGATTTCATCTTTGGCTTTGATGGCTTCGTTGGTGGCAATCATGTTTTTGATAATAACGTAAAATGCCCAGATGAATATAAAAATGATAATTGCAGAAAAAATTGAACCGGCTAATACAATATTCTCATTTGCATAATCCATAGACATCGCAAACGAAAGTGACGAAAAAAGAACAGAAAACGCTAAAGGCGGAATGATAAATAATTTCCAGTTAATTTTAGTATTTTCTTTTATCAGTTCGCTAAATTTTAACACAACCATTCGATAGAAAGCCCATGCCGCAACAAATCCAAGAACGGAAATCGTTATATTTAATAAACTTCCAATATACGGAACTGAAAACAATTCCCCATTAATCTCGGAGCTTCTAATTGTTGTAACAAAAATAGCAATGTACATTGTATATAAAAACAGAAAAGGTGTTATTTTTTTAAATTTTAACCAGATTATTCCTATAATTGTACATATTGAAACTGAAAATATAAATATTATTGAACTTATGATAGATGAAACAATAATAAAAAATATATTTGTTGCTAATACTTCCAAATCCTGACCATATATATAAGCAATAGTAGCGTCAGTAAATACTGCACTAAACATAGCAATTATAATCCATTTCAGCGGAAAAATTACAAGGGTTACTAAAAACATAATAATCTTGCTTCTTCCCTCTTCCCAAAAACATTTTTTTATCGATAAAAGCATTAAAACAAATATAAAAACATCTAATCCACTTGAAGCTACATATTCAATTATTTTAAGTGCAGTTTGCATTCAAAACCTCTTTAAGTACATTTAATATTTTTATTCTTTAAAATCTAACTGTAGCGTATCCCCTTATGCTCTTTTTTTCGCCTTCACCAAAAGAAAATCGGGTTTGTGAAAAAGGTCGTCATAGTCCGGATATTTCGCAAGTATTTCTTCGTTAGGAAGGGGCTCGATCATACGCTCCACTGAGAAACCTGCATCTACGAGTGAATTGACGATGGTTGAGAACATTCTGTGGTATCTCTTAACGTCTTCTACGAACCATTCGGAGCTTGCTTCTTTTTCTCTGCCGTAGTTTGTAAGATTTAAGTGAAGCTTGTTGCCGTCCTCGTCTCTGGTCCATCTCTCACCGCCTGAAAAGCATGTGGAAAGAGGGCTCTCCTGTGAGAAAATAAAGTAACCGTCTTTTATGAGCAGTTTGTTTATGTTTTTAAGCACTCCGTCGAAATCCTCGATGTAGTGAAGCGCGAGTGAGCTGATGACAAGATCAAACTCTCCGTCGATCTCGTTTAAATCTTCCATCGCAAGATTTAAGTAAGTAATCTTAGGGTCGGAATTTTCTGCCTTCGCAACCTCGAGCATTTTCTCTGAAATATCAATGCCAACGACTTTCTCTGCACCCATTCTGATGTAATCCTTGCAGTGCTCGCCGAAGCCGCATCCAAGGTCGAGAATTCTCAATCCTTTAAGTTCAGGCAGAAGTGAGAAAAGCGCCGGTATCTCGAAAAGATTATTCGCATTTTTTTCTCTGTTTCTTAAATCTTTGTAACCCTCAAAGAAAACCTCGTTGTCAAAAATGTTCTGTTTAGCCATTATTCATTCCTCCTTAATTTTTACATTAAGGTAAAGCCATCCCCACTTCACCGAAAGACAATTATATCTGTTTGGCAGTAGTTTCTCAACCACCATTTACATTCTGTATATACATTTCCTTGGGAATCATCGGAGTCTCAAGTTCCGCAATTATTTCAGGCGATAAATGAAGAGATGAAGAGTACTCTTCTCCTGCCTTTTCAAACTTCGCAAGGAGCGGATCTGCAACCGGTGCAGCCGCAGGAATATTAAGCATCGGAGTCTCGGGAACGCAGAGGATATCAGGTCTGCAGAAACATCTGTCGCACATAATTCTTAAGGCATCAAAATTGCCGTCCCAGTCAGGGAAACCGCAGCCGCAGATAACGAGTGTATGCATCTTAGAAAAGTCTGCGAGAGCTTCGTGTCGAACAGTACCGTCATCCTCTTCGACCATATCCATTTTTACAAGCGGAATTGTTCTGTCGAGAAGCGCCTTTAAGTGTGAAGGCATGGAGTAACAGTAGAGCGGAAAGCTCCAGATAATAAGGTCTGCCTTAACATACAGATCAAGTATTGCGTTCTGATCGTCTTCAATCACGCAGTGGCCTTTGCCCTGTTCCCAGCAGCCAAAACATCCCATGCAGGGAGCAATATTCTTTTCGATTACGTTGATCACATTAACTTCGTGATCGCCGGCTTTGTTCATTCCGCGAAGAAAAGCTTCCGTTAAGCGGAAGGTGTCGCTCTTCTTCTTGGGGCTTCCGTTAAGCACCAGTATTTTCATTTTCAAGTCTCCTTTTCCAGTAATTATATTTTGGTTTTGCCTGAAATAATATCTTTATAATCCGCCAGATTTTTTCTAAGCAGATTCGGCGTATCAAGTCCGTAAGGACATTTGCTCTTGCAAAGTCCGCAGTCCACGCACTCGTCGATTTTAAGCATGTTCTGTTGCCATTCTTCGGAGAGGAAATTCTTAGACGGTGAACGTCTTATAAGCTGTGACATACGTGCGCAGTTGTTAATCTGAATACCGACCGTACAAGGCATGCAGTAACCGCAACCACGGCAGAAATCGCCCATCAGACTCTTTCTCTCTTCTTCGATGAACGCTCTGATTTCGTCTGTCATCACGGCATCTTTTTCGAAGAATGAAAGCCACTCATCCAGTTCTTCTTCACGCTGAATGCCCCAGATAGGAAGCGCATTGTATTGGCTCATAAAAGCCATGCACGCATTGCTGTCGGTAAGAAGTCCGCCTGCCAAACCTTTCATCGCTATAAAGCCCATTCCTGCCTTTTCAGTCGCCTTAACCAAAGCAATTTCTCTCTCATTTGCAAGATACGAAAACGGAAACTGAAGCGTCTCGTAGAGGCCGCTTTCAACGATTTCCTCAGCAACGCCGATTAAGTGCGCAGTAATACCGATATGTCGAATCTTGCCCTGCTTTTTAGCCTCAAGCATAGCCTCATACATACCTGTTCCATCGCCCGGTTTATAACATTGTGATGCACAGTGGAGCTGATAGATATCAAGATAATCCGTACGAAGATTTTTAAGAGTTGTATCAAGATGCTGCCAGAAAACCTCGGGCGTTTTGGCCTGAGTTTTGGAAGCAATGAAAATCTTATCACGCATACCGTCGAACGCTTCGCCAAGCTTCTCTTCGCTGTCAGAATACGCTCTCGCGGTATCAAAGAAAGTCATTCCGCCTTCATACGCTTTGCGAAGAAGCTTAACTGCCGTTGCCATGTCCACACGCTGAACCGGCAGAGCACCGAAAGCGTTCTGCGGAGTAACGATTCCTGTATTCCCCAATACAATATTTTTCATAGCCCCCTCCTCTTTTTTATCATTTATTCTTTCTCTTTTTTCTTAAATGCTTTCTCTAACAGAATGCATATTTTATCATAAATCCATTTAAGCAACAGAGGTCCGAAAACACCTGCTAAAAGATATATTAGTTTTATGGTCGGAGAAATCTCCCACATGTACCACTCCGACTCCTGAAAGGCCTCGATATCGAAGTACGGAACCCAAACAATGAACTTGCTAACAAACATCAGCACGCAGTTGACGATGTTAAAAAATGCAACGTGAAGACCCATGATCCAGAAGGTATTGCAGGACATGTAATTTACGAACTTACTCTCACCCACAGGTTTTGCGATAAGATCAACCACGGTTAGCCAGAAAAGAATGCCGACTATCGAAGATATTAAAGGAGTTACGATAAAAGGGCTCGTAAAACCTTCCATTTCGCCTAGTGCATCAAACGCTACATCATACGCATACGGAAGATAAGTCGTACGGACTGCATTGATGAGTAAAAGAAGCGCCATAAGCCCTAATTTAAGGCCGCCCGACATGCTGCTGTGCTTACCTTCGAGTTTATCCCTGTAGATAATTCCCATCTCAAGGAAAGGCAGGAAAAACATGATTTTAAGAGGTAAAAGAATGTATGGTGTGGTGACCGGTAAGACGTTCTTTGCAAGATATACGGAAAGGATGTGAAGCGCTGCAAAAACCGCGAGCGCAACATAGCTGTTCCAGATTTTGCCTAAGAGTTTTTTACAAATCGCATACACCATCAGAACGGCGAACAGCGATATAACAAACCACATCGGCTCTGCGATAGATATAGACGAACCTATCGTAACTATTCTTTCAAGCAGATATAAAAGATATCCCGATGGAATAGGCTCAATGTGTCCGAGTTTAAACCAGTTGATGAAAAACTGAAGCACGAATGCAAGGAAGGAAACTCCTATGTAAGGCACCAGAAGAGTCTTAACTTTCTTGCCTGTATATTTTATGAGATTAGTCGACGAATCAACCTTGTTAAAGTAGCCCGAAATGAAGACAAACATGGGCATAAAAAAAGAATTGTACGGAATAAAATCACCAAAAAGATTGAATGTAATCCATGTATGGTGATCGACAACCATTAAAATACCGATTGCCGATAACACCATAAACTTTTTGTTTGATTTACTGCGCAATTCTTTCATTTTATTCTATCTGTGCTCCACAATTGGAACAGAATTTGCCTATTGCTTTTGTACCGCAGTACTTGCAGAATTTCTCTCCTGCAGCAGCCTTTGCAGCCGCAGCCAAAGCTGTTGCCTGCCTCATCGCTTCTGCCAGTTTGTCGGGATCATTAAGAATACTTGCCGTAGCAGCATCGATCGGCTGGCTTACAGCAGACATCGTTTTTAATCTTTCTTCGGAATCTTTGTCGGGCCCGAGTTTGAAAAACTCCATGCCTGTTACCTGAAGTCCTGCGCCCTTTAAGGCATCCGTCAGATTCTTCTCG
>JAEEOJ010000008.1 GCA_016284175.1 Lachnospiraceae bacterium
AATCTGCTTTCAGGTTAATCGGTGTCTTTTTTAAGATATAAAGAATCAGAGCTGCAAACATAGTGATATGAAGCCCGCTTATAGCCAACAGATGCCCCGCTCCTGCGTCTTTATACAAATCCTTGGTATCTTTATCAAGATCACTCTTATCAGCCAAAAGAACGGCTTTCATCATGCCTGCATCTTTTTCGTTTAAGCTGTGATCAAGCAGACTTCCGACTCGCTCGCTTAGTCTGTACGAAATGTCTGCTACAAATTTTCTTTTATGATCACTTGAAATGAGTTCGCATGAATATGCCTTAAACAGATAACCTTTTGAAATGTAATATCTTCGTGAATCGAATTCGCCCGGATTTGTGGCTCTGTCGTATACGTTGATTTTTCCTCGAGCAATCACTTTCGAGCCTATATAAACTCCTGAAACCTCTCCGTCCAGAGCACAAATAATGCCCATTTTTTGACACAAAAACGAAGAGGATTTTATTATCTTAAAATCCCTTAACTCTTCTGACAAAAACTCAATATTTTTCAGGTACAGATACGCCTTTTCATTTTTATATTCAATATCCGCCACAACCCCGCATACCTCGCCCTCCACAGTTGAATGACGAGGTATGTCGAGGTGTCTTTCTGCAGTATCTAACGCCACCAGCACTATAGCCGTAAGCAAGAGGACTACCCACATAACAGGCCGCTTTACAGCCTTAATCCACTTCTCCAGCCTTCGTTTAGCTAAGAATTTATCCAAACGTGATTTTCTTTTTTTCACATCCTTTGATGTCTTAATCATCCGCATCACCGCACGCAAACATACGGCCTAATCTTGTTAAACGTCGCATCTTTTATCCCCGAGATGTTCTTAAGTTCTTCAATCTCCTTGAAACCGCCGCTTGATTCCCTGTATTCGATAATCGCTGTCGCTCTGGCTTCTCCTATTCCCGGAATCGTACAAAGTTCTTCCACTCCCGCCTTGTTAATATCAACGAGCTTCTCTTCAGCAATTCCAAGCGTTTCGCCGATATACGGAATTCTTATCTGCTCGCCGTCTTTAACTTCCATGGCAAGATTGACGGCATCAGCATCGGCTTCTTCATCCAGACCTCCGGCCGCGTCAATAAGCTCATACAGCCTCGAGCCTTCTTTAAACTCATAAATCCCTGCGTTTTCAACGGCACCGCAAATATACACACACCCTGCATTCTCTTTTACCGCATCAAAAGAAGGCGCAGGGCCTGCGCCGTTTTCATTTGTATTCAGTTGTAAATTTTCTTCGGGAAAACTTTCCGGAATCTCGGAAAGCACAAGTCCGCTTCTTTCACAGCTGATAAGAAACAGACTAAGGGAAAGAATAAAAATAATTAAAAGCTTTTTCATAAGTCAACTCCTATCTCCCTCGAGCCGACTTATTCGCCTAAACTATATAAAATTATTCATCAAAAACATAGTCTTCCGAAACCACGGGTGTTTCGATGTGATTTTCTTCGACATAAATGCCGAAAATCTGCTTTTTAACCTGTCCTGACAGCTGTTTTAGGAGCTTGTTTACATCCTCGCCGTCCCAGGCTTTTGTATATACCATTTCGCAAAGTACCCAGTAATTGGAAGTTTCCACGATTTTAGGAAGTGAAACGCTGTTTTCATAGGTTCTTACAGCATCTTCCATCTGAGGGTACTGATATTCTTTCTGATAGTTGCATGCAAGTTTGCCGGTTCTTGAATAAAGGTTGGACGAATAATCCACCGACATAAACTTCGCAAAATCTTCAGCCAGTTCCTTGTTTTCGGAAAGGCCGTTTACGGAAACAATCTTGGTTACGGATAATCCCTTGGACTTTAAGTTGTCGTTGAGCATACCGATGCTGGTGATACCGTACTCATATGCAAAAGGATTTTCCTCGATTTTTTTATCAGCTTCAAGCTTGTTGATTATGTTTGTATCCGCAGTTATAAAAAGAATTTTTCCGGCTTCGAAATCTCGTAAAAGATCCTCGTAAGTGTACTTGTCGAGGTCCATTGAGAAGAACTCTTTGAAGTCCTGGAATACATTCAGACAGTACATACTTTCTTCGTTGTAAACATTGATTTCGTCTCTGATATCGCCCTTTTCACCGCCTACATCGAGATATGCACCCGCGAACCAGAAATCATAAAGGACGTCCGAAACGCACCACTTAAAATATGATTCGCAGCCTTCGGGAAGGTTGTATTTAAGAGCGAAATTGGTAATCTCAACAATTGATGTGGGAAGAATTTCTTCCGCAATTATAGGCACAAATTCGGTCGGTGTTTCATCAGCAATTACCTCGCCCTCTTCTTCCGTAGAGCCCTCACCGTAACTCGAAGTGGCATTTACCTGATTCTCATTATAGGTATCTACGATTTGATCAAGTAATGTCTTGTTGTATACGAAAATAGAGCACTCAAAAAGAAGCGGATAACCGAGCTTGTAATCCGAGTAACTTATGGCATCTAAGGACACTTCGGGAAAATAAGTAGAATTAAGCACTCTGTGCGAATCCTTGAGTTCATAGCAAAGTCCCGAAAGATATGCTTTCTCAAGTGATTCACTGCCGAGTACGAAAAGATCCGGGCCGTAACCGTCATCAATTGTGGCTTTCTGAATCTGTTCGAGATATTCAAGACCGGAAACCTTGGTGGATACCACCTTTACGCCGGTTTTTTCCTCATACACAACAGCTGCATTTCTGATATATTCTTCAAGATATGCATCTGTGTACCAGATCGTCAAGACATCGTCTGTTTCTCTTGCCGATTCAGGCTCAATCAGCGAATGTCCGGGAAACAAATCTCCGAACAAAGCCATGATGACCATTGCCAGTATAGATAAAATTGAAAACAATTTTTTTCTAATGTGCATTCTCAATTGCCTCTTTTAGAATAACTATCATCCTGTCTACATCATCCTTGGTGATGATAAGCGGCGGTAAAAATCTGATTATCTGAGTTCCCGCGTTGATAAGGACGAGTCCGTTATCGAGGGCATTATTAATAATATCTCCAACGGGTTTGTTAAACTCAAGACCCTGCATGAGTCCCATTCCCCTGTGATCGACTATTTCACTGTATGTGTTCTTAACTTCTTCGAGTTTTTCAAAAAGATACTCGCCGACAGTCTTTGCGTTTTCGCAGATGTTAAGCTCTTTGTAGAGTTTAAAAACTGCCGTACATGCCGCACCGCCAAGAGGGTTGCCGCCGTATGTGGTACCGTGATCGCCTGCAACGAGTGAATTGTCTGCAACTTCCCTGGTCATAAGGAAAGCGCCCATGGGAATACCGCATCCGAGTGCCTTAGCAGTGGTTAAAACATCGGGCTTGATGCCGTATTTCTGGAAGCAGTACATATAACCCGTACGTCCCATACCGCACTGAATTTCGTCTAAAATAAGCAGTGCTCCGATTTCATCACAAAGGTCACGAAGTCCTTTTAAAAACTCGGGTGTGGCAGGTCTGATACCGCCCTCGCCCTGAAGTGTTTCACAAAGAATTGCACATGTTTTATCAGTAACAAGTGCTTTTACGGAATCAAGATCGTTAATCTCTGCGAACTTAATGTTGCCGATCATGGGACCGAAAGGTGCACGATACTTTTCAGTACCTGTAACTGAAAGCGCACCAAAAGTTCTGCCATGGAAAGAATGATTCATGGCAATGATTTCATGATCTGTTTTACCGTCTTTTAAATATGCGTATTTTCTTGCTACTTTCAAAGCACCCTCTACCGCCTCGGCGCCTGAATTCGTAAAAAATACTTTATCCATTCCCGATGCTTCGGTAACTGCCTTTGCAGCCTCGATTGCGGGAACATTGTAGTAATAATTGGATGTGTGTAAAATCTTGTCGACCTGTGCTTTTACTGCATCGTTGAATTCCTTGTTGTTGTAACCGAGCGCGAAAACGCCGATACCGGAAACAAAATCAAGATATTCTTTTCCGTTGGTGTCATAAAGGCAAACGCCGTCGCCGTGGTCAAAAACCACCTGATACCTGTTGTATGTGTGAAGCAGATATTTCTCAGCTTCGTCTATGTACTGTTGCATGTTTTTTCCTCTAAATTACTCTTCTCCGCCGTCCGGCATAATCATTGTTCCGATACCTTCTTTGGTAAAGATTTCAAGAAGAAGGCAGTGCGGAATTCTTCCGTCAAGGATATGCACTCTGTTAACGCCTGCTTCCATTGCCTGTGTACAGTTGGTAAGTTTGGGAAGCATACCGCCGCCGAGTGTTCCGGATGCGATTAAATCTTTTGCATCGCTTACTGTAATGGATGATATAAATGAACTCTTGTCGTTGATGTCTCTGTAAAGACCTTCGATATCGGTAAGGAATGCAAGCTTTTCTGCGTCAACGGCTTTTGCAATCTCGCATGCCGCATCGTCCGCGTTGATATTGTATGTGTTAAATTCATCGTCAAGACCGATGGGAGCAACAATGGGAAGGAAATCATCGCTTAAAAGATCATAAATAACCTTGGGATTTACTTCTTTTATGTCGCCTACAAATCCGATGTCTTTGCCGTCAGCAAACTTTTTATCTACTCTTAAAAGACCGCCGTCTTTTCCGGAAATACCTACAGCTTTTACACCGAGCTCCTGAACCATTGCAACGAGTGATTTGTTAACCTTGTTTAAAACCATCTCTGCGATTTCCATTGTCTCGGCATCTGTAACTCTTAAGCCGTTTACAAACTCGGGAGTCTTTCCGACTTTATCAACCCATTTGCTGATTTCCTTGCCGCCGCCGTGAACGATGATGGGCTTGAAACCAACGAGTTTTAAAAGAACAACGTCCTCTATAACTTTCTTCTGAAGTTCCACATTAGTCATAGCGGAACCTCCGTATTTTACAACGATTATTTTACGATTGTATTTCTGTATGTAAGGTAAAGCTTCTACAAGCACGCCCGCTTTTTCAAGAAACTGTTCCATGTCTTTTTCCATTACAATTGCCTCCCGGGAAAAACTTTTCTCCTAAAAGAAAAACATATTCTCTTTATTCTACAACAAATAAAACTTCAATTCAACTAAAAAAGGACATCCGGCTGACAGATGCCCTTTTTACTTAAAATTACGATCTGTAGTCTGCGTTTATCTTTACGTAGTCGTAGGTTAAGTCGCAGCCCCAGGCGGTGGCTTTGGCATCGCCGTCGTGCATGTCGACAAATACTATGACTTCGTCTTCTTTCATTATCTTGGTTGCAAAATCCTCGTCAAATTCAAGAGGTACGCCCATCTTGAAGACCTCAAGTCTGCCTGCTTTGCTTTCAAAGAAAAGCTCAACCTTACTCTGGTCGAAGTCTACGCCCGAATAACCCATTGCGCATAAGAATCTTCCGAAGTTTGCATCGCAGCCGTAAATAGCGGCCTTTGAAAGGTTTGAGGAAATAATCGAACGTGAAAGAACTTTAGCGTCTTCCTTGGATTTCGCATTTACTACTTTTGCGGTGAAAAGCTTTGATGCGCCTTCGCCGTCTGCTGCCATTCTTCTTGCGAGATATTCGCATGCTGTAAAGAGCGCTTTCTTGAAAGTCTCGTAATCTTCGCCCTTTGAAGTAATCTTTTCATTCTCTGCAAGGCCGTTTGCCATGAGAATAAATGTATCGTTGGTGGATGTGTCGCCGTCTACGGAAATCATGTTAAAAGTATCGGCGATAACATCACTTACCGCTTCCTGCATAAGTGCTTTATCAATATTGATATCACTTGTTAAAAGAGCAATCATGGTGCACATGTTGGGATGAATCATGCCCGAGCCCTTGCTCATACCGCCGAGTGTTACAGTCTTTCCGCCAAGTTCAAACTGAACAGCGAACTCCTTATTAACGGTATCTGTAGTCATAATTGCGATACTTGCATTCGTTCCGTTTTCTTTGGAAGAATCAAGTTTTGTGCACATATCGTTTACGCCTTTTATGAGCTTGTCAACCGGAAGCTGCATACCGATAACGCCTGTCGAGCCGACAGCAATAGAATCAACGGGAACACATAAATTCTCGCTCATTGCCTTTGCGGTAGCTTCGCACGCATCAAAACCTTCCTTGCCCGTGCAGGCATTTGCGATACCTGTATTTATAACCATTCCGTGCATGGGTTTGTCTGATTTTACGATCTTCATATCCCATTTAACACACGCTGCTTTTACAACATTGCTCGTAAAAGTACCGGCGCTTACGCAGGGTGTCTCTGAAAATACCATTGCCATGTCTTTTCTGTTTGCGTATTTAACTCCTGCCTCTGTATATGCTGCTTTAAAGCCTTTTGCAGCGGTCACGCCGCCTTCGATAATCTTAATGTCTGACATGATAATCTCCTTATGGAGCCAGGCACGCTTAGCGAGCCAGGCACCTTTGTCATTTATTTATTAAATGCCATAATATTTGCTTCGTTTAATGTGAAATCGTAGTAGTTTAAATCTTCTCTCTTGGTCCAGCCGACCTGTTTCCAGAACGCGTTACCGATATCGTTGGTGGTGAATGCGATAAGGCTGACCTTGTTGATGCCTTCGGATCTTAATTTCTCCATGCATTTAACTACCATTGCTTTGCCGATACCATGCATTCTGACATCCTCACGAACGCACACATGATAGAGACAACCGCGTCTTCCGTCATGTCCGCAGAGAATTGCGCCTACAACTTCTCCGTCAAGTATACTGACCACCGAACAGCCGGGATTTCTTTTAAGGAATTTCTCAACGCCCGAATATGAGTCGTCGATGCTTCTGATTGCAAATCCCTTAATTGAGAGCCAGAGTTTCTTAACGCCCTCGTAGTCTTCAATTGTCATTTCCCGAACTAAAAAATCGTTCATTCAAACATCCTCAAAAAATAAAAATTTCGCTTACTATAACATAAGCAATTTATAAAATCAATAAAAGTATTCGAAAATTCTTCTGAAAACATTCTTTTTTACTTCAGGAGTCTCTTCCTCTTCACATTTGTATTCGTCTTTATGCTCTGCAAATAATGCGATTACCTTATCTATAATTGCGGTAAGTTCTGCCACTTTTACGGGCTTTTCCAGAAACAGAACGTTTGCAGGCATATCTTCTATGCCCGCAAACTCATTTTCACTCCTAAAAAAACATATGGGAACCTTTATGCCGAGAGCCCTTATTTTATGAGCAATCTCAACACTCTGTCCGACTTCACCATTCATATCGATCATAAAAAAATCGTACTGCCTGGGTGCTGCCAGAAATGCGTCCACGGCACCGAAAGTATCGGTATATAGGTTTCCGGTCGTGGCTATCCTTCTGTCGGATTCCCTGTCCAAAAGTCTCTCTATTTGTTTTCTGTCAGCAATGTTATCGTCCAATACAGCTATGTGCATTATAATCCCCCGACGAAAGCAAATGTTTATCTGTGTTAATAAAAGACCGATTGAACCGGTCTTTTATTATAGTGTCTATTCTAAGTGTTATTAATTACAGTGTAGGGTTACATGTCATGTAATCCAGAGTTTTTTCGAACTGATCAAAGTCATCATCGAAATTAGCATCTGTGGGTCTTCCGATAAGAATTACCATATCATCGGAATAATCACTGAATGCAAAGAGCCAGATTTCGTAGTTCTGATAGCTGCCGTAATCTGTTACTCTTTCGCAGTATGCGTAGTCCCATTCGTTGTTCCATTTGTAAAGCTGATCGTCATAATAGTAACCATCTTCGTTATCAACTACTCCGAGTGCTTCAATGTAATTGTAGTAAGCATCGTAATTACTGCTGCCGAATGCACTTGTGGGAACTACATATGCGGGGAATTCGAATTCTGCACCGTTCTTGTTGGTGTAAACAGAATATTCGTCATCACCGTATGAATATGTATATCCGTGATCTTCAAGATTTTCAAAATATACATTTGACAGTTTCATGAAATATGAACCGGCATCTCCGGGAGCTCCCGTTCCGTTATCGGTATCATAATTGTCCCAGTCTATATCGCTGTCGCCTGTATAATCACTCCAGTCATAATCGTCTAAATAATCGCTCCAATCAGTATCTGTGCCGTCATTGATATCAAAGCCGCCGTCTTCATTGATTGTGAAAAGGTCTTCATAATCTGTTCCGTTGAAAAGCTGGCTTAATGTATCAAGATCTGTTTCGCCTGAGTCGGTAAGTGTATTTGTATCCTGAATATTATCGATTACATTTACGATCTGATCAAAATCACCTTCCTTTGCAGCATTTGAAATAGCGCTTACACCTGCAATTCCGCCGCCTACAAGAAGACCGCTGAAAACGATAAGTACTATTCCGATGATACCGGTGAAGAATCCGATTACAAGACCGATAATGGAAGTAATCAGACCGCCTTTAGCTCTGCCCTTGGGCTGTTTCTTCTTGGCAAGAGAAACAATACCAAAGATTAAACCTAAAATACCGGGAAGAAATCCCAGGTTAAAAAAGAAACTTGTCACAAGGCAGATAATACCGAGGACCAATGACGCGGTACAAAGACCGGATTTCTGTTCGTTCATAAATTATCCCTCCGTTTTTACACATTAATACTTTTTATGTAACTTACGTTTACGTTTTTCAGATTTTATGGTTTTACAGGAAAATTAAATTAATCGGAGCGAAATACATTATAAGCGCCGCAATTATCTGCAAAACAAGTATCACCGGCATTCCTGCGACGAAATACCAGTGTTTTGTTTTGTGTCTGAATAAATACATACCTGCGATGGAACCGATTGAACCCCCGATTATCGCCACGAGAAAAAGCGTAGCCTCGGGGATTCTCCATTTCCTTCTTTTGGCTCTGGATTTATCGACACCCATTATGATCAGTCCGAAAAGATTGACTGCTGCCAGATATATTAAAATTATGAGCCATATATCTTCCATGGTGTCTCCCGAACTGTTTAGTCAATTACTTCTGTTCTCTTGCCTGAGCCTTCATTGCACGAACCTTTGTGGAAAGTCCGAAGAGGTTGATAAAGCCTTCAGCGTCATGATGATCGTAAAGATCGCCTGTTGTGAATGAAGCAATGTCTTCATCATACAGTGAATAAGGTGATGTGGTGCCGGCTTTGATGATGTTGCCCTTGTAGAGTTTCATCTTAACTTCACCTGTTACCTGCTCCTGTGTCTTCTCAAGGAATGCCTGAGCAGCTTCTCTTAAAGGTGAGAACCACTTTCCTTCGTATACAATCTGTGCAAACTTGTTGCCCATCTCCTGTTTCTCACGATATACATCACGGTCAAGGATTAATTCTTCGAGCTGCTGATGAGCTTCGTAAAGAATTGTACCGCCGGGTGTTTCATATACACCACGGGACTTCATACCAACTACACGGTTTTCAACGATATCGATGATACCGATACCATGCTTTCCGCCGAGTTTGTTGAGGTCACGGATGATGTCTGAAACTTTCTTCTTTTCACCGTTGATTGCAACGGGAATACCTTTTTCAAATGAAAGGGATACATATTCGCCTTCATCGGGAGCCTTCTCAGGTCTTACGCCGAGCACAAGAAGGTGATCGTAGTTAGGCTCATTTGCAGGATCTTCGAGTTCAAGACCTTCATGTGAAATGTGCCATAAGTTTCTGTCTCTTGAATATGAGTTGTCAGCTGAGAAAGGAAGGTTGATTCCGTGCTGGTGGCAGTACTCGATTTCTGATTCTCTTGAATCAAGAGTCCACTTGTCGTTTCTCCAAGCTGCGATAATCTTTAAATCGGGAGCAAGTGCTTTAATACCAAGCTCAAATCTGATCTGGTCGTTACCCTTACCTGTAGCACCGTGGCAGATTGCTGTAGCGCCTTCTTTTCTGGCGATTTCTACAAGTTTCTTAGCGATAACGGGACGTGCCATTGATGTTCCTAAAAGATATTTGTTTTCATATACCGCATGAGCCCATACACAGGGAACGATATATTCATCACAGAATTCATCGGTTACGTCTTCAATATAAAGCTTCTCTGCACCTGAGAGTTTTGCTCTTTCTTCAAGTCCGTCAAGTTCGCTACCCTGACCGCAGTCGATACAGCAGCAAATTACTTCGTAATCGAAATTCTCTTTTAACCAGGGGATAATCGCGGTGGTATCAAGTCCGCCGGAATATGCCAATACAACTTTTTCTTTCATAGCTAAAAAGCCTCCTTATAATATCTTCACGAGTGCCAATCGCACGATACACCGCGGGCACGCTTGTGCATCATGCAGTCGCCACTTGCTCATTTTTATCTACCGTAAATTTTCGATATCTCAGAAAGATAGAAAGAAACTTCTCTACGCTTCTGTCCTTTCAGATACTCGGGGAGTAAACGCCATTTCCAGTTATAACCAAGCGTTGAAGGGGTATTGATGCGTGAGTCCGAATCAAGGCCGAACACATCCTGTATAGGAATAATACAAGTATCTGCAACAGAACTCTCGGCCAGTTTTATCATATCTTTATTTATATTTTTAACATTCTTTATGTCAAGATACACTTTAAGATTAGCCTTGTCAACGCGTTTTAGCGTTTTGCACCAACCTTTTACGGTATCATTGTCATGCGTTCCCGTGTAAACCACGCAGTTTTTATCATAATTATGAGGAAGATAATCGTTATCCTCTGCGGAATCAAAAGCAAATTCAAGCACTTTCATTCCGGGATATCCGGTACGCTTTACAAGCTTAAGTACCGTGGGTGTAAGGAAGCCCAAATCTTCCGCTATTATTCTCGGTTTGTTTAATTCCTTTTTAATGGCTTTAAATAAATCGTAGCCGGGTCCCGGAACCCAGTAACCGAACTCCGCTGTTAAATCGCCGAAAGGAATGAAATAATATTCGTCAAATGCTCTGAAGTGATCAATTCGAACCACATCGTAGAGTTCAAAGCATTTCTTTAGTCTCTTTAACCACCAGGAATAATTGTCTTTTTTATGAACATCCCAGTCGTATAAGGGATTGCCCCAAAGCTGGCCAGTGGACGAAAAATAATCGGGCGGACAGCCTGCAACACCCTTAGGTCTTAAGTCTTCATCAAATATGAAGAGTTCGG
>JAEEOJ010000009.1 GCA_016284175.1 Lachnospiraceae bacterium
ACCAAGGATTTGTATAAAGACGCAGGAGCGGGGCATCTGTTGGCTATAAGCGGGCTTCATATCACTATGTTTGCAGCTCTGATTCTTTATATCTTAAAAAAGACACCGATTAACCTGAAAGCAGATTATGTCATAACGATTTTGTTTTTGTACGGATACGGATTCGTAATCGGATTTTCTGCATCTGCCTTAAGGGCGATTGTGATGTTTACGATTATGTGTGTGGGGAAAATATTCAACAAGTCCTACGATTCTCTTACATCAATGGCAGTGGCACTGCTTATTACAATACTGTTCAGACCGCTCTACGTGCTTCAGACGGGCTTTTTAATGTCTTACCTGGCAATTATAGCCATAGCTGTTGTATTGCCGATTTTCGCAATTATAGGAAAGAAGAGTGGTGCGATTGTTTCTTCTTTTACGATGAGTACTTCTGTATCAATGACAACGCTTCCGATGATTGTGAATTCATATTACAAAATCCCTTTGTATGCGCCGCTTTTAAATATCGTTCTGGTGCCGGGAATGTCGGTTCTTCTGATGCTCGGAATTCTGTGCGTTTGCATGAGAGCAGTGATTGAGAGTGCGGTTTTTATTAACGTTTGCAAACTGCTTCTTTTATGGTCTCTGATTTCGAAGAATGTGTATGTTTTCCTGTTGGATGGAAAGCTCAATATCTTTGCGATTGGAATACATCTTTTCCTGGAAGTATATGAGTGGCTTATGAATACCGAACTGTCCTGGCCGGGGGCAATTATAACGACGGGTGCCAGAGGTTTGTTCAGGTGCCTTTTATACGAATTCATACTGCTTGCGAGTGCCGTGATTATAAGGAAAATCAAGCTGGCCTTATGGCGAAAAGACAAGCTAATTAACAATCGCATAAGGCTGCATCCTTCATACAATCCGACGAAGGAAATTCGTGATATCAGGCGGAAAAGAGTGGTTTTTACGATTGTTTCGACAGCAGTGCTGATGCTTAATATTGCAGGATTTCTGGTTTACTGGCGGAAGGATAAAATCGAATTTCTGGATGTCGGACAGGGGCTTTGTGCGTGCATTCAGTATAAGGGAAAGGTCTACTGCTATGACGGTGGATCGACGAGCAGGGATAATATCGATGAATATGTTTTGTCGCCGTATTTTGCATATTACGGAATCAAGAGCGTGGATGCATGGTTTATATCGCATGAAGATACGGACCATACGAGCGGAATTAAAGGTTTGCTGGAAGATAACGGCAGGGGAAGTATTGAAATCAAAGAGATTATTATTCCAAGAGTCTTGGAGGAGCAGTTTTCAACGATTACATCTGATGCAGAAGATGCAGGGACGGAAGTTATTTATTCAAAAGCCGGAGATGTCTTTTCATCTGATGACGGAATCAGTTTTACGGTTTTATCACCCGAAGAAGACTTTGTTTCTGACGATTCCAACGCATGCTCACTTGTGGTTTATATGCATGCAGCAGATACTGATGTTTTGTTTATGGGCGATGCTGATGTGATGGCAGAAGAGAAGGTTTTATCTTTTATGAGCGAACCGGTTGATATACTTCAGGTCGCTCATCACGGCTCCGCCAACAACACCAACAGCGAATTTTTTCTTCGCACTCTAAATCCGCGCATTTCCGTCATATCCTGCGGTTTCGACAACATCTACGGTCACCCTCACAAAGAAACCCTTGAACGATTAAACGCGTTAAACACTAATGTATTTAGAACTGACCAATCGGGGACGGTTCTATTTTGGCTTTTTTGACCAATTGGGGACGGTTCCGTTTTGGCTTTTTTTACCAGCTGGGGACACATCTCATAAAAGAAATTAAAAGGAGGAATATATATAATGCCTAGAATAGCAAGAAAAAAATCATTTTCGGGATATTATCATGTGATAATCCGAGGAACAAATAGGAAAACGATTTTCAGAGAAACGAAAGATTATGAAGCATTTCTAAAAAGAACAAAAAAGTATAAAGAGGAAGATAATGTGGATATCTGCGCTTATTGTCTGATGAGCAATCATGTTCATTTTCTTATTCACGCAGAATTAGAGAATCTTACGCTTTTTATGAGAAGGATGGGAATAAGTTATTCGGCATATTTTAATAAAAAATATGAATGCTCCGGTCATTTATTTCAGGACAGATTCAAAAGCGAAGTAATCGAAGACGAGAAATATTTTTTGACAGCATATAGATATATTTTAAGGAATCCGACAAAGGCCGGAATCTGTGACCCCGAGGAATACAATTGGAGCAGTTTGTATGAGCTTAATTATGACAGGGGCATTACGGACTTTAGCTTCATTAATCGGTATGTTGAAAAAGACGATTTGATGAAATTTATAGGCGAAGAAAACGATGATTTGGTTATGGAATATGACACATGTAAAAAAGACGATGACTGGGCTAAAGAAGTATTAAAAAAGGTGTTGGATGAACGTGGCGAGACCGCTTTGAACATGTTTGATAAGAATGACAGGAATGAGATAATCTCTTGCCTCGTAAAAGAAGGTCTTACAATATCCCAGATTTCGAGGGTTACTGAGATTTCTCGTAGCGTCATTCGAAGAACTATAAAAAAATGAGCCATTTGGGGACGGTTCTAAAATGGTAAAAAAGGCCAAAATAGAACCGTCCCCATGTGGTAAAAAAGGCCAAAACAGAACCGTCCCCAATTGGCCGTTTTTGGCTCGTGCAATACCCGAAGAAATAATGTATAATATTTTCGTATGGTTTTATGGTAAGGAAACGGAATGAAAACAATCAATGAGCATATAAAACAGAATAGTTTTGTTCATGTGTACCTCTTGTACGGCAAGGAGCAGCAGGTTATCAAAATCTACAGAAACAGACTGCTCAAAGCACTTCTTGGAACCGATTCGCTCGAGGAACTTAAACAGGATATGAACTTTTCGCTTTTTGTCGGAACACCGTTTGATGCAACGGCGGTAATCGAATTAGCGTCAAGTTATCCTTTTTTTGCGGAAAAAAGAGTCATTCTGATTGAAAACAGCAAAGCGTTTTCTTCCGAAAACAAAGCTCTCGCAAACTGCCTTAAGAACTTACCCGAGACAACTTACATCATATTCACCGAAGAAGAAATCTCAAGTAAAAAAGGCCTCTTCGAGACCATAAAAGAAGTCGGATATGTAGCCGAAATTAACGAGCAGCCGCAGGGATATATTGAAAACTGGATCATAAAAGAATTATCCAACTCCGGCAAAAGAATATCCAGAACCGCACTTGAGACGCTCCTTAACCGCACAGGCATGGATATGATGCGAATCAAAAATGAACTGGATAAAATAATCGCATACAAAGGCGAAGATACCGATATAAAGGTCGACGACATCCTTGCACTTGTCAGCGAAAACCCGCAGGAACAGGTATACAAACTGGTAGACGCAATGTCAGACAAGAAAGTTGATCAGGCGATGAAATATTATATCGACATGCTCGAACTTAAGGTCAGCCCTCAAACAATCTTAAGACTCATCGAAAGACAAATGCGAATTCTTTACCAGGTTAAGGATATGCGTGACAAAGGCTTCGACCCTTATTCCATCGGAGGCAGCGTAAAAGAAATTAAAAACCCGAAATTCGCCAATAAATACGTTAACCAGGCAGCGAAGTTTTCTATGAAAGAAATCGCTGACTGTATGGCAGACTGCGTGGATTTAACTCTCAAATCGCGAACAGGTGCACTTACAGACAGAATGGCCGTTGAGCTGATAATCGTAAAATACTCACAGCGCAACAAAGCAAAATAAAACACCCGGAGTTTAAACATAATGAAAAAGTGGCTTGGCCTGATAATGCTTTTTATGACGGCATTTATATGGGGTACCGCATTCGTGGCCCAGAGCGTCGGAATGGATTATGTAGGACCGTTTACATTTAATTTTTCAAGATATATCGTTGGTTCTTTGGTTTTGATTCCTTTCGTGATTTTTAATTTCTCACGAGGAAAAAAGAAGACAGAAACGGAAGAAAAACCCTCAAAAAAAGGCCTTTTCGGCAGTTATACGAAAGCAACAATTTTCGGCGGAATCGTCTGTGGCATTCTTTTATGTGTGGCAAGCAGCCTTCAGCAGTTTGGAATCCTTTATTCCAAAGCAGTCGGCAAAGCCGGATTTTTAACAGCACTTTACATCATCATGGTTCCTGTTTTGGGAATCTTTTTCGGAAAGAAAACCAAAGCGCTCATCTGGATTTGCGTAGCACTTGCAACTCTCGGATTATATCTTCTCTGCGTAAAAGAAGGCTTACGATTTGAAATCGGTGATATTTTCCTGATTTTATGTGCACTGGTATTTTCTTTTCACATCATGTTTATCGATTTCGTTTCACCTAAAGGTGACGGCGTCACAATATCATGCATTCAGTTCGCGGTTTCCGGTATTCTTTGCCTCATTTGCGCGCTGTTTACCGAAAGAATCGTAATCGCAGATATTCTTAAAGGATACATTCCGATCCTTTATGCAGGCGTTATGTCCTGCGGAATTGCGTATACACTCCAGATTTTAGGTCAGAAATATGTCGAGCCCACGAAGGCCTCGCTTATCCTTTGCCTTGAGTCCGTATTCGCAACTTTGGGCGGATGGGTAATTCTTAGTCAGGTCATGACCCTAAAAGAAACCATCGGCTGCATTATAGTATTCATCGCCATCATTCTGGCACAGTTCGTTCAGAAACCTGAAAACAATCCCGAATAAAAAATAATATTACATAATCTATTGTCTTTTACTCTTTTAGGATATACAATGTATATACAAATATAAGTGGAGGAATTCGAATGCAAACTGAAGTTAAAATATGGGGAAACAGTCAGGGAATAAGAATTCCCAAGGAAGTATTAAAAGAAGCATCCCTCTCTGTTGGTGATGTATTGGAATTTAAAGTTTCAAAGGGGGTTATTGTATTGGAAAAACCGTTCAGACATAAATCATTGGAAGAAAGAGCTGCTGAATATGGCGGAAAACTTAACCTTGATGGCGAATTCGATTGGGGTGAAGATAAAGGAAGAGAGGTATGGTAGTTGAAACAAATTTTTCAGGGAGATATTCTCTTAATCGAGGATATAAATTTACCTGTTCTGGTCGTAAGCAAAGACTTTTTTAATAAATCCGGTGAAATAATTGTATGCCCAATTTATAAACAAGGGGAACCGGGACCCTTGCATATTGAAATACAAACAATGAAAACAAAAGGACTTGTTCATTGTGAAAAAATGAAATTATTTGATATGTGCATAAGAGGGTTTTCTAAAATAGACAGAATAGGTATGGATAAAATAATAGATATTTCTGATGCTGTTCAAGGAATATTTGATTATGTATAATAAAAAAGCTGCTTTTTTCAAAGCAGCTTTTTTTGTATGTTCAGTAAAATTAGTTGGTATAGTTATCGAAGTATCCCTGGATAAGGATAACAGGTGTACCCTTGTCACCTGAACCTGATGTAAGGTCGCAGAGTGAACCGATGAGGTCTGTAAGCTGTCTGGGTGTTGTTCCCTGAGAAGCCATGTTACCTACGAGGTTGCTTGACTTAGCCTTGATGCTTTCGGAAATAGCATTCTTTAATGCTTCACCTGAAAGATCCTTGAAGTCATTGTCTGCAAGATATTTAAGCTTAAGCTCGTTGGGAGTTCCCTTAAGACCTTCTGTATAGAAAGGTGATACAACGGGATCTGCAAGTTCCCAAATCTTACCCTGAGGATCTTTGAAAGCGCCGTCGCCGTAAATCATAACTTCAACATGCTTTCCTGTCTTCTCGAGGATTTCTTTCTGGATCGCTTCTACAAGCCACTGGGAATCTCTGGGGAAGAGTTTAATCTTATCTTCTGTGGACTTGTTGGATCCTAAAAGACCGTAGTTTTCGTTATAACCGCTACCATTGACCGGTGCAGTCATTATGTCATCCATACCGCAAACGATCTTAGCGCCGTTCTCTTTTAAGATTCTCTTTGTTCTCTTTCTTGTATGAATGTCGCAGTTGATAACACAGTCTGTATAGTTAAGAATTGTTTTAGCCTGGTTTGCAAAAATTACTTCAACTTCTGCGCCGGCTTCTTTTATGATATCTGAGTAGTATGCTACATAATCAACGCCTGTGAACTCATGCTTGTTCTCGCCGAATAATTCACGATATTTCTCAAGTGTGAGTACATCGCTGTAAGGATTGATGCCTGCTTCGTCGAGCTGATCGTATGTAAGAAGAGCATTTCCTACTTCGTCTGAAGGATAGGAAAGCATAAGAACTACCTTCTTGCAGCCCATTGCGATACCCTTTAAGCAGAT
Source organism: Lachnospiraceae bacterium (assembly GCA_016284175.1). GTDB lineage: Bacteria > Bacillota > Clostridia > Lachnospirales > Lachnospiraceae > UBA3766. Next base: position 6,304 of record JAEEOJ010000009.1, read on the forward strand.
AGCGAAACGGTTTCTTGAAAGGATGGGGAAGATAACACCAACTGTTTCTCCGCCGAGTTTAGCCTTAACGTCTGCTGCGATATCGTTTACTGTAGCGTAGTTGCCCTGTGCTCTTGCAACGATTGATTCTGTAAGTGCGATAACGTCTCTGTCACGAAGTGAAAAACCTTCTGATTCACAAGCTTCTAACACGCTTGTTACTGCCATATCCACAAGATTATCGCCCTCTCTGATAATCGGACAGCGGATACCGCGTGATACTGTACCAACTTTTCTTTCCATAAAAATCTCCTTATCTTATAAAAAGCTTATATAAAGCATAAATTTACCAAAAAATATTATACATACTCGACTTTTGAAGCGCAAGAAAAATAGATAAAAAAGTTAAAAATCGAACCAGAGGGACGGTTCTTCTGGTTCGAAAAAGACCAGGGGGACGGTTCTTCCGGTTCTTTTTTCAGGCTTTAATAACAACCCCTCTGCTAATTCCCGTTAAACGAGAAATCTGTCGTGTGCTGAGCCCCTTATTTTTTAATTCTTTTATATACTTATCACGAAGTTCTTTGGGATAAGTCAACATCATTTTCCCACTTTCCACACCCAGTGTTTCACGAACTATCTGAATTGCCGCATTTTCACTGATTTTACAGTTTTCTTCCAAAGTATAATCATTGGTAATTTCGTTTTCCAGTTTTAAGAAATTATCTATATTTACATTACCAAGCAAATTCATAATAAAGTCGATTGATGTAAAACCATTACGATATTTGTAATCACGATAACTGCTCCACCGATATGTATTTGTCTCGTCAATACCGGCACTTTTCGGATTATTCAAAATATAACTGAATACGATAAGTAAATATCTCTCATCGTTTATCGCCTTGCTCTTATAACGATCCTGGAATAAATGGCCGTTTCTCTCATATTTTGTGTTGTAGTAAATGGCATAAACCACCCCCAGCTTCTTCATAAAAAGAGCCAGATTATCTTTCATATCCCGAACAAGCAGATGAACATGGTTATCCATCAAGCAATAAGCACATATTTCGATATCTGTTTCTGTTGCGTATTTTTCAAGCATTTTTAAATAAAAATAATAGTCATTTGCTTCTTCAAATATTATCTGTTTTCCAACGCCTCTTACCATAACATGATAAAAGCCTGTAATAGATTTTTCTCTTGCTACTCTAGGCATATTATTTTTCCTTTCTATTTTTTTATG
>JAEEOJ010000121.1 GCA_016284175.1 Lachnospiraceae bacterium
TATGGTCGTAAAATCGTTATGTCCGGGATAAACCTTTGTCTCTTCGGGAAGCTGTAAAAGTCTTTCAACGGATCTTTGCATATCTGCCGCAGAACCGTTTTCAAAATCCGTTCTTCCGTAGGTCTCACAGAAAAGTGTATCTCCGGAGAAAAGAATATTATCGTCTTCAAAATAAAAGCATACTCCGCCGGGTGTATGTCCGGGTGTTGCTATAACTTTACAGGTCATGCCTCCGACAGTAATTTCATCACCGTCAGAAAGTTCGTGATCAAGTTTTATGCTTATCTGCTTATTAACCTTTACGGACTGATTTATCCGGGGATCAAGAAATCCTTCCACGTCATCTTTTCCGCCGTAAATAGGTGCATCACAGAGTTTCTTAATACCTTCCACGCCGAGTATATGATCGAAATGTGCATGTGTAAGGAAAATGGCTTTTATGGTCAGGCCTTTTTCTCTTAATTTTGTCACAAGCATTTCGCCGTCTCTTGCGGGATCTATGATAATGCAGTCGTATTCGCCATCCTTATGTAAAAAGTAAGTATTGTTTCCAAGCATGCCAAGGGTGAGGCATCCAACTTTAATCTGGGACATTTTTGTTTTCCTTTTATTTTGTTCTCTCGACTTCTATTACACCGTCAATGCCCGAAAGCTTTGCACAGATCTTGTCGAGTTCTTCCTTGCTTCTGATTCTGAACGAAAGACGCATTGTGGCAACGCCCTTCTTCGAAATATTCGTATGAAGCATATTAATCATCGTATCGTTTTCCGTAAATATCTTGGTGACATCATAAAGGAGTCCGGTACGTTCATTCGCAAATATTGTGATTTCTGCAAGGTAATTGTCAAGTTCACCTTCAATTGCCTCTGCTAACCAGTCAGCTTCGATGATTCTCTGTCTGTCTTCTTCGGCTAATACTTCGGGGCTCATGTTGATACAGTCTTTTCTGTGAATGGTTACACCACGGCCTCTGGTAATAAATCCGATAATATCATCGCCCGGGATAGGATTACAGCATTTACCGAAACGAACTTCAACATCGTTGGTACCGTTAACGGTAATACCGTTTTTCTGATTGGCTTTAATCTTGTACTGATTGTTTCTGATGGACTCAAGAACTTCTTCGTTGGTAAATACCTTCGGATGGTCCTTATCGTACATCGCAACTATTCTGTTAATTGCCTGGCCTTCTTTTATGCCGCCGTGTCCGATGGCTGCAAGAAGCGCATCCCAGTCCTTAAACGAATAATTGTCAAGCAGTCTCTTTTTATAATCATCGTTTAAAATTTCATTTAAATCGATATTGTTCTGCTTACAGTATTCCTGAATCTTTTCACGGCCTTTGACGATATTCTCATCCTTCTGCTGACGTTTGAACCACTGGTTGATCTTATTCTTCGCCTGAGTGGATCGAACCTTCTTAAGCCAGTCACGTGAAGGGCCGTTTGAGTTGTTGCTTGTAATGATTTCAACAATATCACCGTTCTTTAAAGCGTAATCGTTTCCGACATGAACGTTGTTGACCATAGCTCCGACCATCTTGTTACCGACATCGGTATGAATGGCATATGCAAAGTCAATCGGTGTTGAGCCGCTGGGAAGTTCGATTGTACGTCCCTTGGGTGATGAACAGTAAATATTTTCGGATAAAATATCAAGGTCGTCATGAATGAGGGATAAGAATTTTTCGTTATCCTCTTCCTCAAGACACTCTGTAAGGCTTCTAAGCCAGTCGCTCTTTTCAACCTCTTTTGCAGAAACCTTTTTACCGTCTGATTCTTCTTTGTATTTCCAGTGGGAAGCGATACCGTATTCAGCTTCCTTGTGCATTTCTCTTGTACGAATCTGTATTTCGAAAGGAGCCTTTGCATCGGTTGTATCAAATACCGTGGTATGAATAGATTTGTAACCGTTCTCCTTGGGGTTAGCAACATAATCTTTGAAACGGTTGTTCATCGGCTTGAAGTTTTTATGAACGTAACCGAGCACCGTATAAAGATCGTCTTCGTCCTCTACGATAATTCTTACCGCAAAAAGATCGTAAATCTGCTCGAGTGTCTTGCCCTGGTTTTTCATCTTTCTGTAAATACTGAAAAGATGCTTTACACGGCCGTCGATTTTCGCATGAATATCAGCCTCATCCATAATGTGCTTAACTTTCATAACGATATTGGCAATGTATTCCTCACGCTCCTCTTTGGAGAAAACCATCTGGTTTACAAGGTCCTGATAAGCTTCGGGCTCAAGATATTTAAAAGATAAATCTTCAAGTTCAACCTTTAATTTACCGATACCGAGTCTCTGTGCAAAAGGAGCATAAATTTCCATTGTCTCTTTTGCTTTCTCGTACTGCTTGTGAGGAGGCATATGCTCGAGTGTTCTCATGTTATGCAGTCTGTCCGCAAGTTTTATGATAATAACACGGATATCCTGTGCCATCACGAGGAACATGTTTCTTAAGTTAACTGCCTGCTCTTCTTCCTTGGAAGAATAATTAAAGTCTTTGGTGACCTTTGTAACGCCTGCTACAAGCTTTGCAACGTCGGCACCGAATTTACTTTCGATATCGGCTACGGTAAGCACCGTATCTTCAACAACGTCATGCAGAATACCTGCAATGATTGTTTCCTTATCCATCTGAAGATCCGCAAGGATGATTGCTACATAAAGAGGGTGAATGATATAGGGTTCACCGTTTTTACGAAGCTGATCTTCATGCGCACTGTATGCGAGTTCGTATGCGGCTCTTATGGATGTAAAGTCCTCTGAAGGGTGATATTCACGGATTCTTTTAATCAGATCCTGATATAAAACGGCAGGCTCAATGTTCGCACCGATATCCTCGATACGACCGTAGTCAATAATAAAATCGTTTTGAACCAAATCTTTTTTATTAACTGCCATAATCTCCCTCCTTTCCGGACGAAAAGCCTTATTTACGGGCATTTTTTGCTTTTGAAAAATTTACATAATATTATATATCATATGTCGTTAAAATGCCACAAAAAAATCATCTTCAATAATGAAAATGATTTTCTATCCATTTTTTCAATAAATATGTGAATATCTTGTAATGTTTACTGCCAGATTTCTTTTTTTCTCATTTAGGCAGTACTTTTATTGGCTTTTATACTGCCTGTATTCATTTTTTCTATTTCGGGCAGTACTTTTATTGGCTTTTGTACTGCCTGCATTCATTTTTTCTATTTCAGGCAGTACTTTTATTGGCTTTTGTACTGCCTGTATTCATTTTTTCTATTTCGGACAGTACTTTTATTGGCTTTTGTACTGCCTGCATTTATTTTTTTATATTCTGGCAGTACTTTTATTGACTTTTGTACTGCCTGCATTTATTTTTTTATATTCTGGCAGTACTTTTTCTGAAAATGGCGAAGCAGACAGATAATAATTATCAAATGTTTTCGATATTTCGGATTTTCTCATAAAAGAATCAATATCCAATTCAGTATTGTCGGAAAATAATATCTTATTATCCGTTTCATTCAGATGTGTTAGAAAGAGTGATTTTTTAATGGAAACATCATCGGAAATCAATCCTTTATCTATTGAATTCAAATCTTTAATAACCGCTTCTAAGAATCTGTCCAAGGATTCGTGCGGTGCATATCTGATTATACCCTGCCAGGGGTTTTCGATATTGGTGGCATCAGAAAGATTAAGATTATACTTAGACCACTCTTCTTCTTTTGGCAGTACTCCTGCACCGTGTCTTGTAACATAGGTTCTGCTTATGTAGCAAATCTCAATGTCTTTAATGCCTATTTCCATGCAGATATCGACTGCTGCCTTTGCGCCCGTATGCGATGCACTTATATGCGGAGCAAATTCGGTATTATCGGTATCCAGAAGAAGTCCCTGTGCGCCTTCGAAAATGACTTCATCAAACTCAGATATAAATGAATGTTCTTTAAGTTCAATAAACTCTGCCCCACGACAAATGCCTTCCGCTGCATTTCTTAAAACATTGTCTTCTTTAAGTAAATCAAGAAATTCATCAAAATCTTTTGAATAATTAATACAATGTTCCGGTTCTTTAATCGCCCCCAACAGTTCTTTCAGGCGAACGGGATAATACTCTTCTCTTAATTCTTTTATGAATCCATACAGTTTCTCTGCGGTCATTCCTTTCACATCTTTTATATACAAAGGATGACTTTCCGAACGAACCACGGCTTCGTAAATTCCCATTCCGCACGACCCGTGACGTTCTTTGCCGCGTGCGGTTTCTGCTGCCATATTGGTAAGTACATCATCTATCGTAACTATGCGGCAGTAGGGGTGCGCGTATATTTTAGGAGCAAAGCCGGTTAATCCCTTAAATTCATTTAATTCTTCTTCAAGCTTGTAAAGATCCGGCAGAAAATCCTTTGCCCAGTATGTATCAACCCTCCTAAAAGACGCGGATGAAAGCTCATGAAAAACAAACCGACCACTTACAGTATCTACCGTGTGGCCGGCTTGTGCTCCGCCGTTGAAACGAACTGCTAAAGCCGATTGGTTGTTTTCCTTTGCCAGTCGTGCAAAGCAGTCTGTTGCAAGGCCTTTTCCTTCATCTCCGAAATTTTTGCCGATTACAATGTGTGCTTTCATTAAAATCTGATTTCTTTAATAGCAGCCCCTACTACAGGACGAATCTTCTCGGGCCACTGACTGAGGATATCGTTTCTGTTTCCCTTGTTTATTAACTGAAGAATGGATGTAATAACTTCCGAGAGACATCCAATATCGGAAGGATTAATCATAGCTACTCTGCCCTTCATATAGGGAAGAGAGGTCCATGACTTCCATGCATTTTCCTGATTGTTTCCCGTGATAATGTGGATGATTTCATATTTTTCGCTTGCCATTTCATATGCTTTGGCAAGAGTGATTTCTTTATCCACTTTATCGCCGAACATATCTTTTATCTCTTTCTTGGAAAGAATATGTCGGCCGTCATTGTCTGCAATCTCGTCACCGATACCGATGAGAATACCTTTTTTATTTCTCTTTTCAAAGGAATCAATTGAAGTATGCTTAGCCGCAAAATACCAGAGCAGCGAATCATAGCTGTACCAGTTTCCGCCGAAGCCAACTCTTAAGTCAAGGAGCTGTTCAACTACTCTGATGTCTGCTTCAAACTGTGTTACCTGAAGTCCGTCGGGATCTTCTGCCTCTACAAATGCAGCACACATAATATGCGGATTGGTAACAGGATTTTTTGCATAGATCTGTGTTACTGTTTCGTTTAATGCATTCTTTGCAATCTCTTCTGCAAGATAGCCCATGGATCCCGTAACGTCAAAACCCAAAATAATAGGTGTTGAATTCGGTGAATCCTCCGAGTCTCTTGATTCTCTGACATTGATGAATTTGGGCAAATACTGTTCCTTAGCCTTTGCTGTCTGAAAAATAGTACTTGCGCTTGAAGAATTTGTAATACCTCTTGACTGTTTTAATTTATTCCAGTCTGATGCACGATAACTGCCCCTTCCCATAGTAAACCTCCGTTTATTTATATTTTTTAAAATACTATCGAATTAACTTTCTTCGGCACTTCGATATACGCCAAAGATTCTGCTGCCTTTTCTGCCTTATCCTGATCCATGGATTTTAATGCTTCGTTGGCGCTCTTTCCTTCGGATACGGAAATGATTGCATAGATTATGTCTGCCAGGTAAGATATGTCTCTTTTATTAATGACCGTTACTCTGCCCGGCATAAATTCCTGCCATTTTCTGAAAATTGCTTCGCTGTCAGCCTGCTCATTTTCTATCACGATATGGAAGACATTGTAGTTTTTCTCGGCTTTTCGTAAAAGCTCCTCATCGGATAAAACATACAGAACTTCGTCACCAAACACACGCTTTATTTCAGTGGTGCTGAGACTTCCCAAACTTGCATCATCCCCTATCGTAAAAAGATATCCTTTCTTCGAGCGTTTCTCAAAGCAGTCGGCCTTTGTATGCTTCGCGGCAAAATACCATAAAAGATTGTACGATTCTCCGCCGTTTCCGCCTCCGCCACCTTCAAGGTAAAGTTCCAAGAGCTGCTCAATGATTCTTATATCAGCCTCAAACTGTGTTACCTGCAGAGGATACTTATCCGCTAACGAATCTCCGATAGCCGCGCATAAAATATGCGGATTGGTAATCGGTTTTGCTTTATAAAGATGTTTGATAATTTCATTCATGGAATGCAAAGCAAGTTCTTTTGCAAGATATCCCATTGAAGCCGTCACATCAAAACCGATGATAACAGGTGTCGATTCAGGCGAATCTTCCGAATCTCTTGATTCGCGAATCTGCTTGCAACCTTCGGTCATTTTTGAATGAACATCTTTAACCGGCGACTGAAATATTCTGTTTGAATATATTTGTTCGGCGCTTGCAAAATTACTTATGCTGCCTCTTAATTTTGCCCAGTCCGAAGCCCTGTAACTTCCTCTTCCCATTTAAGTCTCCGTTATTTATAAATTTCACCGTCTTCGGTATCCATGTTTATAAACTTTCTTTCTCCGAAGGCTTTAATTAACATTTCATCCCAGTACGCAAAATCTTCGTAAGCATTTACCTTGGGCGTTCCGTTTATAAAATCAGCCAGCGCCTGAGGGATATTTTCACCGTCGGGAATGACTTTTTCGTCAGCCTTAAATCCTAAAAGTTCCTTTGCAATCTTTCTTAAGTTTATAAGATTGTCCTCAACATCAAGGAATATGCCTCTGGTATGTGTATTGTGCTTTCCTGCGCTCCACCAGTTGCCGTAAAGATAAGCAGTATGATCGTAAGGGTTTATATAAACCGAATCGATATTTAAATCTTCATGTGCGAGACCGTTATATTCGAGCACACAGCAGAGGTTTTCAAGACGGCTTATAATCCATGCAACGTGCCTTCCCGAAAGCGTACCGAACAGTCTTAAAGGATATTCGTCCTCTCCTTTTTTGATAACCAGTAGTCTCTCACCATTTTCAAGTTCAAATCCTCCGCTTATATGAGGGAAGAAATCACTTAAACTCTTTGTGTCGGCGGAAGGATAATCAAGCATCGAAATCGCTTTTCTGAACTGTTCCACACAGTCTGCGTTTTTCTCTTCAAAATGATAAATTATATTTCTTCTGGCTGTGTATGAATCTGCGGCAGTATCCTTAAACGAATAAAGATATTTAACCTCTATTTCTCTGCCGTCCAAGCATTCGAATTTCTTGTCTTCTGCAGTCTCCCAGAGTTCGTCGGCTTTTAATCTTCTTTCCTGCTCATCCTTTGAAAGAGTAAAAAAAGAACGCATCCGCTGATAGAACTGCTTGTAGTAATCGGTGTCCTCATGGTTTAACACATAAGTTGACCCGCAATACTTACAATGAGCAGTTGTTGCTGACGCGTCCAAAATCATACTTCCGCCACAGTTTTTACACAGAATATTCTTCATTTCGTCAATCCTTTCAGTTAACTTCTGAAAACATTAATTACTCTGATATTTTACCATAAAAGGCGGTTTATATAAAGTATTATATTAAGCTGTATTCTTCTGCCTTAAGACAGTTTTCCGTCATGATAAGCGGCTAAAAGTTTTTCAAGATCTGCCACTTCTTCCATTATTCTCCTGCCGTTATCGGTGTCACGTACATACATTCTCTCGTCAAAATCCATGACCTTTAAAGTATCTGATAAAATATCTGTCTCGCCTGCGATTGCTTTGGCTTTGGATTCAAACTTTTCATGCTGTACAAGCCACATACCGTGTGAGTCAATGGCAAGTGTGTATCCTGACATTCCGGTCTTCTCATGATATGCCTTTGAGAAGCCGCCGTCTATCATAAGCACCTTTCCGCCGGCTTTAATCGGTGTCTGACCGTTCTTTATTTCGATGGGTACATGTCCGTTTATGATACGCGAGTATTTACCTGTCGCACCGAATTCTTTTAAGATGGCATCCGCTACCTCGGCGCTCTCCTCTATAAACGAATAATATGCGTCCTTCTTTTCCTTATGAGTTTCCTTATCCTCGATAAAGAGTCTCTCAAACGTAGTCATCTTGTCTCGTCCGTATAAAGGTGACTTCGGACCGCACCATAAATACCATAAAATATCTCCGCCCTTTACCCTGTCGGTTGAACCAATGGGTGAATAATATGCTTTTCTCGCATAATCTTCAAGTAATTCATAAAGGCCTTTTCCGTATGTATCCCTTCCGCAGATATCGGAATGTGCAAAGCTTCCGTCCTCATTTAAGAGAACGCAGCCGTGATATAAAAGGTTTCCGTTGTAAACCCTGTACATTGCACCTTTTTTGTAAAGGAACTTAATATGCTTCTTTAATTTATCCGAATTCATAAAAGCTTTTACGAGGTGTTTTACGATTAACTCTTCCTCGTCGCTTAATCTGTAAGGATTGTTTTTGTCAACGGTCGGAAAATCGCATTCAAGCATCGGATATTCTTTGCCGTTTATATCAACCGTTTTCTTTTCAAAATCGATATTATCGAGAAGCAACTGGTCATCCATTTTAAAATCAGGGTTTCTCTTAATAACTTCACCCTCGAGTTTAAACTGGATAATCGTAATCGCCTTGTACATTCTGCTCTCGATTTCGGAAGCATTTACAAATTCACCGGCGCTTGTTTCTTTTAATCTGAATCTCGAGCAGTCAGTGTGCTTGTAAGTTTCCATTGCGAATGTTGCAAGCGGTAAAAGATTTATGCCGTATGCGTCCTCGATGATTGATAAATTGCCGTAACGCGCCGACATTCTGATTACATTTGCAATACACGCGGGATGGCCTGCTGCAGCACCCATCCATACAACATCATGGTTGCCCCATACAAGGTCAACAGAATGGTATGATGAGAGCGTGTCTAATATTTTATGAGGTCCCGGTCCTCTGTCGAAAATATCACCGACAATATGAAGGTGATCCACCACCATTCTCTGAATGAGTTCTGCAAGTGCAATTATGATTTCGTCGGCTTCTTCCACTCTCACGATGGTATCTATGATGCTCTTGTAATACTTTTCTTTGTCGTTAATTTCCTGCTTTTCCGTAATCAGTTCTTCGATAACATATCTGAATTCCTCAGGGATAGCTTTTCTGACTTTAGATCTGGTATATTTGCTCGATACACATTTAAGGACATTTACCATATCCATTATTGTCTCTTTGTACCAGTCATTTGTATTAATTCCCTCAGCTTTGATAAGTTCAAGTTTTTCTTTTGGGTAATACATTATGGTTGCAAGTCTTTTTCTGTATTCCGGGCTTTTATCCCCTAATACCGCATTTATTTTTCTTTTAACCGTACCCGAACCGTTTTTAAGCACATGCTCAAACTGCTCGTATTCACCGTGCACATCTGTTAAGAAATGTTCGGTTCCTTTAGGCAGGGAAAGAATAGCCTCGAGGTTAATAATCTCTGTAGCCGCTTCTTCGGGTGTGGGGTACTGTTTTGCAAGAATTTTTAAGTATTTGTTATCTTCCATCTTCATCTCCGGAATTTATTTAATCACTTTTATAATTATACTTTATAAAATAAAAAAAGGACAGAAACTTTATTCTGTCCTTTAACTTATTTACTAAACTAAAATCTTGCAGAAGTTCTTCTTGCCCTTCTTTACGATAAAGTCGCCTGCCGCAATTTCTTCCCTGGTGTAGGCTTTCTTAACGTCGGTAATCTTCTCGTCGTTAACCGTACATCCGCCCTGCTCGATTGTTCTTCTTCCCTCTGAACGTGTGGGAACAAGCTTTGCTGCAACAAGGATTGAAATTAAATCAGCCTGACCGTCTCTGAAGCAGTCTTCCGTAAGTGTGCATGAAGGCATATTCTCTAAATTACCGCCTCCTGCGAAAAGTGCCTTGGATGCTTCCTTTGCCTTGTTTGCTTCTTCTTCGCCGTGAACCATCTTTGTAAGTTCGAATGCAAGAATTTCCTTCGCTTCGTTAAGCTGTGAACCTTCCCATGCATCCATCTTGTCGATTTCTTCGAGAGGAAGGAATGTAAGCATTCTGATGCACTTAAGGACATCTGAGTCAGCTACGTTTCTCCAGTACTGGAAAAACTCGTAAGGTGATGTCTTTTCGGGATCAAGCCATACAGCTCCCTTTTCAGTTTTACCCATCTTCTTGCCTTCTGAATTAAGAAGAAGCTGGATTGTCATAGCGTATGCATCTTTGCCGAGCTTTCTTCTGATAAGCTCTGTACCGCCGAGCATGTTTGACCACTGGTCGTCACCGCCAAACTGCATGTTGCAGCCGTATTTCTGAAAGAGCATATAGAAGTCGTAGCTCTGCATGATCATGTAGTTAAACTCAAGGAAAGTAAGACCTTTTTCCATTCTCTGCTTGTAGCATTCGGCACGAAGCATGTTGTTAACCGAGAAGCAGGCTCCTACTTCTCTTAAAAGTTCAATGTAGTTAAGGTTTAAAAGCCAGTCGGCGTTGTTTACCATTATAGCTTTGCCTTCAGAGAAATCGATAAACTTGCTCATCTGCTTTTTAAAGCATTCGCAGTTGTGATCGATATCTTCCTTGGTAAGCATCTTTCTCATATCAGACTTGCCCGAAGGATCTCCGATATGGCCTGTACCGCCGCCGATAAGTGCGATAGGCTTGTTGCCCGCCATCTGAAGTCTCTTCATAAGGCAGAGCGCCATAAAGTGACCTACATGAAGACTGTCTGCGGTAGGATCGAAACCGATGTAGAAAACTGCTTTTCCGTTATTTACAAGTTCTCTTATTTCATCTTCGTCGGTCAGCTGTGCAAGAAGTCCTCTTGCCTGTAATTCTTCAAATATTCCCATTGTATTTCTCCTAAAATAATTTTTATGATAATAATAATTCTCCGAGTTCTTTTACGGTTTCAACAACATAAGTTGCGCCCGCATCCTTTAACTCGTTTTTATCAAAAGCAAAGCCGTAATTAACGCCTATGGAATCAAGGTTAAAATACTTCGCACCATTGATATCATAATGTCTGTCACCGATCATTACAACATCTTTGTCGCCGTTTTTAAGATTAAGTATTTCAAGCGCTTCTTTTATTACGTCTTCTTTTTCGCATTTTTTGCCTGATAAATCTGCAGCACTTATTATATCAAAGTACTGTCTTAAATCAAACTTATTTAAAATATCCTCTACAAAACCGGTCGGCTTGCTGGATGCGATTACAAGCACCCTGTTATCGTCCTTAAGCTTTTTTAAAAGTTCGGGAATTCCCTCATAAGGACGATTTTCGAATTTGCCGACCTTCGAATATCGTTCGCGGTAAAGCGCTATTGCTTTTTTAATTGTCTCTTCATCGAAGCCGCAGTACTCCCTAAATGAATCTTTTAAGGGCGGTCCGATAAAACGTAATTTTATATCTTCCGGAAGGTCTTCGACGCCTAAATTAATTAAGGCATAACTAACTGACTTAGTTATGCCTTCTTGAGAATCCGTCAAAGTACCGTCCAGATCAAATAACAGGTATTTGTACATTACTGTAATGCCTCTATAATCTTCTTGTACACTTTATTGGGATGAGGAAGTTCAACCGATTTGAACAGCTGAACATATGCGAGCAGAATCATGTGAGCGTCTACAGTCGCAATTCTTACTTCATGTGATTTTGCATACTGTTTGCAGAAATCTTCAATCGTAAGAGTGATGTACTTAACTCTCTTGTTTATTCTGTCGTCATCCACCTGTAACAGATTTGCTATCTCGTTTACAGCCAGTTTATCAAAGAAATATGCTAATGATGTTAACTGATGAATAGGATTAAGCTCATAAATATAATCGATTGCTATAAGAGCTGTCTCCGATTCGTTATAAAGCTTCTCGCCGTAGAGAACGTCAATGTTGCTTACCGGGTGATCGAATTTACCCTTTGTCTCGGTAACGAGCAGTTCCATATAATGCTTGCCGATCCAGTTGTCAAGTTCATGATAAATGATTTCGTTATACCATGAAATAACATTCTCGACCTTGTCAAGTCTGCCGAACTGCATATACATGTCTTTATAAATTTTAATGACCATTCTCTCCGCTTCTTCGGGATCTGTTATAACCATGGATACATGGAAATAGACATCATCAGCGGTCATTACAAAAATCTTTTCGAAAGCTTCCGTTTCGCCTTTTAAAAACTTCTTAACCTGTACGGATAATTCATAAGTATAAATCATACCGACTCCTCCAGTAATAATATTGCACCTTCCGAATTTTATTTTAAAAAATTTCCGATAAAATTGCAATACCTTCGTGCAAGCAGTCCAATATATTCGCACGAACTAACAATTTAGGGTAATGACCTAAATCAATTAGTTGTAGCTGATGCCTTTGTGAATATCCTGAAGGCTCTTAACACCGATCTGGCCCTGTTCTTTTAAGGCCTTGATGCCTGCTGCGGATGCCTTTGCTGCTGCCATTGTGGTAATGTAAGGAACTCTGTGCTTGATAGCGTTCTTTCTGATGTAGGAATCATCAAAAATCTTGTCCTTACCTGCAGGTGTATTGATAATTAACTGAATATCTTTATTTGTTATTGCATCGACAATATTGGGTCTGCCTTCCTGCATCTTCTTAATTTTCTCAGCGGGAATTCCGAGAGAAACGATTAAGTCATATGTGGTTCCGGTTGCAAGAATCTTGAATCCGCATTCATGGAATGCCTTTGCAACTTCGGGAAGTTCCTTCTTGTCGTTCTTGTTAACCGATATAAGTACGGTTCCTTCAAGAGGCAGAGGATTCTTTGTAGCTTCCTGAGCCTTGTAATATGCTTCGCCGAAATCGGGAGCGATACCGAGTACTTCACCGGTTGATCTCATTTCGGGTCCAAGGAGAGGGTCAACTTCCTGGAACATATTGAACGGGAATACCGCTTCTTTTACGCCGTAGTAATCGTAGTGACTGTCCTTAAGTGCGGGTACGGGTGAAGGCTTGCCTGTGATTTCGCTTGTAATGATTTCTGTAGCAAGTTTAACCATGTTGATACCGCAGACCTTTGATACAAGGGGAACGGTTCTCGATGCTCTGGGGTTGGCTTCGATTACATATACCACTCCGTCTTCTATTGCGTACTGCATATTCATAAGACCGCGTACATTCATTTCTACGGCAATCTTCTTTGTGTAATCCTTGATTGTTGCAAGATTCTCGGGAGAGATATGCATGGAAGGAAGGATACATGCGGAGTCACCTGAGTGAATACCTGCAAGTTCGATATGCTCCATAACTGCGGGAACAAATGCATGCTCGCCGTCAGAAATGGCATCTGCTTCGCATTCCATAGCATTCTTTAAGAATCTGTCGATAAGGATGGGTCTGTCAGGTGTAACACCTACAGCTGCTGCCATATAGTCCTTTAAGCTCTCTCTGTCGTATACAACTTCCATTCCACGGCCGCCTAATACGAAGGAAGGACGAACCATTACGGGATAACCGATCTTCTCTGCAATTTCGATTGCATCGTCGATTGTAACAGCCATACCTGCTTCGGGCATCGGAATGTCGAGTTTCTTCATCATTGCACGGAAGAGATCTCTGTCTTCTGCCATATCGATTACTTCGGGAGGTGTTCCTAAAATCTTAACGCCGTTAGCCTGAAGTGAATCTGCGAGGTTAAGAGGTGTCTGTCCGCCAAACTGAGCGATAACGCCTACGGGTTTTTCTTTTTCGTATATACTTAATACATCCTCAAGCGTAAGAGGCTCGAAGTAAAGCTTGTCGGATGTATCGTAGTCTGTAGATACAGTCTCAGGGTTACAGTTAACGATGATGGTCTCAAATCCGAGCTCACGAAGAGCAAATGCAGCATGTACACAGCAGTAGTCGAATTCGATACCCTGACCGATTCTGTTAGGACCGCCGCCTAAGATCATTACCTTGGGCTTGTCTGTATTGATTGTGCTCTTATCGGGAGCATTGTATGTTGAATAGTAATAAGCGCTGTTCTCTGTACCTGATACGTGAACGCCTTCCCAGCTTTCAGTTACACCGATTGCCTTTCTTGCGTTTCTGATATCGTCTTCCTTAACTCCTAAAATCTGGCTTAAGTACTTATCGGAGAAACCGTCTTTCTTAGCCTGTCTTAAGCTCTTCTCATCGGGAACGGAGCCCTTCATGCGAAGGAGTGCTTCTTCTTCCTCAACGAGTTCCTTCATCTGCTCGATGAAGTAATGTTTAATCTTTGTAAGTTCAAAGAGTTCGTCAACCGTAGCACCTTTTCTTAATGCTTCGTACATGATGAACTGTCTTTCTGATGTGGGAACTACAAGTCTTGCAAGAAGCTCGCCCTTTGTAAGCTCATTGAAATCCTTTGCAAATCCGAGACCGTAACGTCCGGTTTCAAGAGATCTGATGGCTTTCTGGAAAGCTTCCTTGTATGTCTTACCGATACTCATTACTTCGCCTACGGCTCTCATCTGGGTACCGAGTTTGTCTTCTACGCCTTTGAATTTCTCAAATGCCCATCTTGCGAATTTGATAACTACATATTCGCCGTCGGGATAATATTTATCGAGTGTGCCGTACTTACCGCAGGGGATTTCATCAAGTGTAAGACCTGATGCAAGCATTGCGGATACAAGTGCGATAGGGAAACCTGTTGCTTTTGAAGCAAGAGCCGAAGAACGTGATGTTCTGGGGTTGATTTCGATAACTACTATTCTTCCGCTTACGGGATCGTGTGCGAACTGTACGTTACATCCGCCGATAACTTCGATTGAATCTACAATCTTGTATGCCTGTTCCTGAAGTACTTTCTGAACGTCTTCAGAGATTGTAAGCATGGGAGCCGAGCAGAATGAATCGCCTGTATGAACTCCGACGGGGTCGATGTTCTCGATGAAGCAGACGGTAATCATGTTACCCTTTGCATCTCTTACAACTTCAAGTTCGAGTTCTTCCCAGCCTAAGATGGATTCTTCTACAAGAACCTGTCCTACGAGTGAAGCCTGAAGACCTCTTGCCATTACTGTCTTGAACTCTTCTACGTTATAAACAAGTCCGCCGCCTGCACCGCCCATTGTATATGCGGGACGAAGTACTACGGGGAAACCGATTTCTTTTGCTATTTCAAGTCCTTCTTCAACGGAATATGCAACCTGAGAACGGGCCATTTCTATTCCAAGTGCATTCATTGTGTTCTTAAATTCGATACGGTCTTCACCTTTTTCGATTGCGTCTACCTGAACACCTATAACCTTTACATTGTACTTTTCAAGCACACCTGCTTCGGAAAGTTCGGAACAGAGGTTAAGACCTGACTGACCGCCTAAGTTGGGAAGTAACGCATCGGGGCGTTCCTTTTCGATTATCTGTGTAACTCTTTCAAGATTAAGCGGTTCGATATAGGTAACATCAGCCGTGGTAGGGTCGGTCATAATCGTTGCGGGGTTTGAGTTAACCAGCACGATTTCGTAACCGAGTTTTTTGAGCGCCTTGCACGCCTGGGTTCCCGAATAGTCAAATTCGCATGCCTGACCGATAATAATCGGGCCGGAACCGATAATCAGAACTTTATGAATGTCTTCTCTCTTTGCCATAAAGGACCTCCTAAATATATCTTACTCCACACCGTCGAAACAGTATGTACAAACATCACACTTGGGCAGACCGATTGCATCAATCATGTCATCGAGTCTGTTGAATTTAAGAGTTGTGAAATGCATTATCTCACAAATCTTAGCTTCCATCTTTTTATATCTCTCGCTCTCGGGATCGGTATATTCCTTTAATACCTCTTCCGTTACATTTCCTTCCTCAAGCTCCCATATAACTCTTCTTGCGATTAAATCCATATCGGAATTGGATCTTGAGAAGTTTAAGTACTTGCAGCCGTACATAATCGGAGGGCATGCGGGACGAACGTGAACTTCCTTAGCTCCTGCCTGGAAAAGGAAATCTGTTGTTTCGCGAAGCTGTGTTCCACGTACGATAGAGTCATCTATCATAAGCATTGACTTATCTTTTATGAGGGGTTCTACGGGAATTAACTTCATCTTGGCGATTAAGTTTCTCTGAGACTGCTTAACGGGCATAAAGCTTCTGGGCCAGGTAGGTGTGTATTTAATGAAAGGTCTTGAGAAGGGAGAACCTGATTCGTTTGCATAGCCTATTGCATGAGCCGTACCTGAATCGGGAACACCTGCTACAAGATCGACCTTTGCATTGTCTCTCTTGGCCATATTGGCACCGTTTCTATATCTCATCTCTTCTACGTTAATGCCTTCGTAGCATGAAGTGGGGTATCCGTAGTATACCCAGAGGAATGAACAGACTTTTCTTTCCTTGCCTGCTTCTTTCTTTACTTCAAGCTTATCCGGAGTAATGTATACGATTTCTCCGGGGCCTAAATCTTTTATGTCTTTATATCCTAAATGAAGATATGCGAAATTCTCAAAAGATGCACACTGAGAGCCTGACTTTCTGCCGATATGAATCGGTGTTCTGCCGTATTTGTCTCTCGATGCGTAGATTCCGTCCTGAGTCATTAAGAGAACCGACATGGAACCGTCAACCAGCTCCTGGACATAAGATAAGCCCTCCACAATGGAATCTTTCTGATTGATAATGGCTGCCACCAGTTCGGTCTGGTTGATACTGCCGCCACTCATCTCGAGAAAGTGAGACATTCCGTCATGAAAGAGCTTAGATACAAGTTCATCCGTATTGTTAACTTTTCCTACCGTCGTAATAGAAAAAGTACCAAGATGAGAACGAACAATCAGAGGCTGGGGTTCGTTGTCGGAAATACATCCGATGCCGAGAGTTCCTTCCATCTCTTCAAAATCACGTTCAAACTTGGTCCTGAAAGGTGAATTTTCTATATTATGTATGGCACGATCGAATCCTTTGTTTTCAGAATATAAACACATGCCGCCGCGTCTGGTTCCCAAATGTGAGTGATAGTCCACACCGAAAAACAAATCGAAGACACAGTTTGATTTTGATGTTACGCCAAAAAATCCGCCCATATTTCACCTCTTATATCGTTTTATCCCGAAAGATTATACTTATTTTTACTTATAAATGTCAATCGGTTTTCGACAAAATTTTAAGTTCCCGACAGTATATTTAAGTTACGCAAATCGCCGTCGTTTACATAATCGTTTACCGAATATGCATGCTTTTCAAGATCCCCGCAAATGGCACTTGTTATGCCCTGGCTTATCAATTCGCCGATTACCTCTGTGGCGATAAGTTCAATTCTGTCGTATTTTTCGTTTACATAAGAATCGTCGTTAGGAGCCGTCACCAAAAATTCCAAAGGAAGGGCAAGGTGGGATAAAATATCAAGTTCCTTTAGACCCCTGAACTGCCATTTGTAATAAGGCATGTATTCGTTATTTAAAAGATAGATTGCCGCTATTGCGTTTTTTACGTATTCGTAAGCACAGACTCCTGCTGCAGGCATATCTTTTCTTTTTACCATTCTCATAAAATTGTACTGTCCCGCCTGACTCATTAAAAGAAGGTGGCCAGCAAGTCTTTTAAGACGCACATCCCTCGGCATTAAAGCGAGGCTTTCTCTTATCTTCGTAAAATCTCCGCTTCCGTCAAAGAAAAGCTCTCCCTTTGTCACTTCCAAAAGATACTGTGTGGGAATCTTAAGCCATTCATAAGTGCTTAAGTTTCCGTCCTTTTTACCGGTCTTCTGAATAAGGAAATCTTCGAGCCTTATAACTCCGTGTCTGGCTCCGCCCACGGGAGAAAGCTTCTGTCTTTTATAACCCATGAATTCGTCGGGAAGCTTTGCGTAGGCTCTTTCCATCTGAAAAGCGACTTTTCTGTCAATTACATCTTCTCCCGGAAGAAAGATACAAAAGCCAGGTTCAAAATCATGATCCGTACTTACTTCATCGTCAAATCCGAGCACTTCCGAACCCGAACCGACGAGTCCGACAGAAATAAAAGGAAGATAGTCCGAAAAACTACCTTCCAGCATTTCTTTTCCGTATGTATCGTAAAACTGTTTTGAAAGTTCCAAACCTTTCATGCTTTATTTCCTTTAAACTTACTGTCTTCCAATTCTTGTTTTTAATTCAGCGCCCCTTAAGAATTGACCAAAATGGTCATACGCAGGAATACATTTATCAAGAACAAACTCATAATATGCGTTTTTCTCAACCGATTCATCGGTTAAAAGTTCAAATGCTTTTGTAAGCATTTCATCTGTGAGGCTCTCAGCCTTCTCACTGCCGTCTCTCTTCTCGTAAAGATCTGCGAGATTAAGATATGTTATGGCACATTCAAGTTTACCGTTTTTAGTCCCCTCCATAATGGCAAGGGCTTTCTTAAATCTCTTTTCAGCCTTATCGTGTTCGCCTAATTCGGTCAAGGCAGATGCGAAATTGTTGTAAAGACCGCCGAGTCTGGCGTCTTTGTCTTTAAGTTCCGCCTCATATACCTTTTCGGCTCTCTCATAACATGCAGCACTCTCTTCGTTTCTTCCTGCGGCTCTGTATACCGTGCCTGCATTAAGAATGGCCGTAGCGCCTGTTATCGTGTCTGAGAAGCCGTACTTTTCTACTCTGGCTATCGCAGATGCCGCAACGGAAACAGCTTCATCAATCTTACCGTTCTTCCTTAAATGCCCCATCAGTTCTCCGAGCATTGTAAGTTCTCCGGCTTCATCGCCGCCGGTTTTCGCTTCTTCAAGCCAGTATCTTAAATGGCTCTCGGCTCTCTCGTATGCTTTTTCTTCAATATACGAGTCGTATTTCTCTATAACCCTGTCTATGGGAATACGGCTCTTTGGATTCATACAAAGGACACACCTGGGTTCTTCATAATCTTCTTTGTTTAACATTTATTCCTCGTCCTCTCTTGCACCTGCCACAAAAGCCACAGCAGATATAACGGATGCAATTGCCGCAATAATGGCAACAATAACGGGTATTCCGATTATTCCGAATAAAATTATCAGTATTCCGCCCATTTTATTCTTCCTCCTTTAATTTTTCGGTAATCTTCTTTATTATTCCGTTTACTTCCATATCGGAGTCCATCGGAATAACCAGGCATTTTCTGCCGTCAATCATTCTTATTTCAACAAGGGATGAAGCCTCGGGTTTAACGGATATTTTTACATTTTCGCCCTTTACTTCGATTCTGCCTTTTTCTTTTATCCTGTCAATGTGAAGTTCACCGTCTTCGCCGAGTTCCTTTTCGAATTTCTTCTCAACTATCGGAAGGTGCTCTTCTTTTATGCCCGAATTCTTTAAAAGCTCAGCCACACCCTTTTTGTCAATTGTGGGCTCCATGGTAAAGACTTTATTCTCAAGCATTTCGTTTATATTGTCCTGAACGTTTCTTACAACCTCGAATGTATCGTATCCGGGTGCTTCGTTGATTACATCTTCGAGCACGTTCTTAAAGATTCTGTTCTCGACCACGCTGGTCATTTCTTCAACGCATCCGAGGCAGTCACTTATTATCTCGGGATGAATTAAAAGCGGATCCTTGCAGTAATAAAGAAGTGAGTTTATATCACTGCTTCTGTCATTGAATGCAGGGAATAAAAATCCCACATCGGGCATTTCAACAACCCAGTCACGGATTCTGGCTGCAAAATCATTCTCTTCTTCTCTGTATGAAAGCGCACCCTTGTCAAGATTGACCGGACAGATGCATGAGAAAAAATATCTGAATACTTCCTCAGACTCACCCTGTGAAAATCCGTCGGTTCCCTCTCTCGGAACATCGTATGCATCGTAAATCGTAATTATCAGATAATTGCCGACCGTCGAATATGCATTAATGATTTTTTCGTAATACTTATCCGTTATCGCCTGGTCGGCAAGTTCGCTGTCTCTTAATGATAAAAGAAACTTCTGTGCATCGTCTCCGTCCATGCTTCTTTCAAACGAAAGATTTAAAAGGTTTCTGTTTAAAACACCTGAAAGACCTTTTTTGAGTATTTCAATATACTTGTGTCTCTCACTTTCGTCCAAGTTTGTAAGATATGAATTCATTCTGCTGCGGATTCTTTTTTCGGAACCGATCACATAACAGGTTTCGATCTTAAAAGAAGCCTCGTCGCTGAATTTAAGTCTCTTTTTTATTTCATGTATTTCGCTGTTGTTCATTTAATATATCCAGTCCTCGTCCCAGTAATCATAATCGCGGTCATAACTGTTAAAATCATAACTGTCATAGTAATCGTCATCAAATTCGTAGTACGAATCAAAGTAGCTGTCCCAGTCAAAATCATCCCAGTTATAATCGTCCCAGTCATAATACGAATCATCGTATGTATCCCAGCCTTCGAATCCGCTTGAATTCCAGTCATAGCTTGTGATGGAATCATCGGTATCTGCGAACTTGGCAAGGAATGAAAGATAATTGTTGTCAAATCCGACCTTGGTAAATACGTCTTTTAATTCATCATAAAAGTCGTAATCGCCGTAAGGAAGTGTTACGGAAAGTCCGGTCATGTACGAATCGCCTGCAGTGGATGAACAGTAAAGAACTGCTGATTTCATTACGGATGCAAGTGCATTTGATTCGTTCGTATTCATTGTGGAAGCAAGTGCCATTATATCAACCGCATAGCAGTATGTTTCCATGGTATATGAATCGGTTGAAAACCAGTCCCAGATATCCTTCTTGCCGTACTTTACAAACATACTTTCCGGAGCACGTTCGGATCTCTGCATACTCATTGTGTAGTCGTATGAAAGAAGCTCGTCTTCGTTAGCATATGCAAAATCGGTCCATGCTGAATAAAGGAGTCTTGTGTATCTTAAATCAATCAGTGCAAGAACACCTTCGGATTCTGCAAAAATACTTTCCTGAATAAAATCATTTACAACTACCTTTGCAACATCCGTCATGGGTGTGGATGAATTGTATCCGAGTAAACTTAACCAGTTCTGATATTCCCATCCCGAGCCGGATTCGAAATCTTCGGAAACAATTAAGTAATCGGAATAATCGCAAAGTGCACATGCGGTTTCAAGTCCGCCCATAAGACAGGAATCAAAACCGATCATTTCA
Organism: Lachnospiraceae bacterium; assembly: GCA_016284175.1. Lineage (GTDB taxonomy): Bacteria > Bacillota > Clostridia > Lachnospirales > Lachnospiraceae > UBA3766. The sequence goes on from JAEEOJ010000121.1 coordinate 20,975, forward strand.
AATTTAACACCCGCATCACTTACGGCTCTCTGGATTTCATCAAGTGTAAGTGCCGCATAAGGATCGTTTAAGTTCTCGTCTACACCGTATCCGTATACAACTCCTCCGCCGTGATCCCAGAAAATAAGTATATTTCTGTTTGCGGGATAATTGGTTGATGCAAAAACAATAAAATCTCTTAATGTCTGTTCGTCTGTAATATCAAGCTGTCCCAAAGAATCATCTATAAGTTCAAGAGCTTTGTCTGTAACAAGAAATCTCTGTGCATGCTTGTTTGATATGCCATCTGTCTTCCACTTTTTGGTACCGCCCGTCTGAATAACGACATTGACGTTATCCGAAAGTGTAGCATTTAACATCTCTCTTAAATCTTCAGTGGCATATCCGTATTCGCTTTCAAGATCGGAACCGTTCATGTAAACCATGACCGTAACGGTATCTGTTCCGTCGCCCTTAAGGGTTACAAACGGGTCTCTGATTGCGTTCGAAAAATACTGACTCTGTTCTTCGGTATCCGTATTCTGATATGTTACCGTGGGAGTTGAAATGACAGGATCGGGATTGTTAACGGGATTGTTTACAACTACCTGGTTTGAAGTCGTATCGGGTGTGAAAATCAGTATACCCATTAAAATACCCGAACTTAAAAGAATACCGCCGAATAATAATGCGGTTACAACAGAAATAACAGATACGAGTGCTATAATCCATCCGAATCTGAACTGCTTTTTCTTTTTTGCCCCCTTAACGGGTGTTGGGGACTGATTGATATAGACGGTTGTTCCGTCCGCTCTTACAACTGTAAAGCGAAGTCCGCATTTATCGCAGATAAGCTCGTTTTTATCTATAATATCGCCACATCTGACACAATACATATTTACACCTATTTCTTCTTTTTATTTTTCTTTGTATCCAAAGATTTTATTTCATAAGTGTCTTCCACTTCATATTCCTCGGGAATTTCGACAGCCTCTTCCCTGGGTTCTTCTTTTATGATTTCTTCCTTAACAGGCTCTGTTTTGACTTTGGCTTTGCCGCCTTTAGCCTTTTCCTTCTGAGCCTTTTCAAAGTTTTCGAAATCATCGTCCACAGAAACGGTTTTGCCCTTAATCTTTTTGAGTCTTCTTAAAGCATTTAATTCACTGGCTGCGGGGACAAGATCTGTTAAAAGATAAATAATGCCGATGGCTCCTACTCCGACAAAAATCCATGCCCACCAGCCGCTCTTTTTGACAACTAAGAATACACCGAAAACCACGAAACTTAAAACTCCTAAAAGAGGTATAAGAGCATTCTCCGCTTTTTCTTTGGCGGCATAATATTTTTTATCCCATTCCGATGAATCCTCTCCGGGCTTCTTGGCAGGTTCGAATCCGAATGATATAAGTCCCATATAGTAAAGGCCGGTCAAAAGAATAACCACACCGAAAACCGCAGGAATAACCGGTTCAAAATGCCAGCCGCCGTCAACAATCTTTTTGGGGTCCTTGACGTTATAATATACGTCGAGGTTAAGTGTTTCATCATCTATATCGCCGTAGTACGAATGCGTCGCATATACCATATCGTCGCCGACTCTGTAAGCAAGTTCAAGTACAGTGTGAGGATCCTCTTCGGACTCTACCTTATATTTTGAAACGATAGTAGCATCGACTTTCTGCGCATAGAGATTGACCGAATTGTACAATATGAAAAGTACTATTCCGCCAAGTAAAAAGAGTCCGCCGAGTATTACGCAAGCCGTTCCGACGTTTTTATTGTTTAGCCTGTTTCCCATATAATTTATTCCCCGTCCACATAAACTGTATTTTTCATCATTTCAAAGTATTCTTTAATTTCCGAAAGATATTTGTCGGCATCAAATTCACCCTTTGAATATGCTTTTTCCCTGATTCCCTTAATCGTATATCCGACAGTCATGTCGAGCATGCTTCTTTTGACATGCTTTGAAAGCTTTCCTTCATCAAATGCGGAAAGTGCTTCATTTACCTTTTCAAGATAGGGCTCGATTTTTGTGCGTGTAACTTCCGCGATTTCCTCATCGTTCTCGTCTTCCATTGCCTGAATCATCAAAGGTGCATAAGGATAGATTTTGGATATGCCTGCCTTTGTTTCCTCGATGGTATAAAGAATGTCAAAATAGTCAGTCTTTGACGAAGAAAGATTGACTGCAAGTTCCATATTCAGATACTTAACACAATAATCGGCCACAAAAGTGTAAAGACCTGCTTTGTTCACGAAATAATGAAACCAAAGCCCTTTTGATACTCCTGCGACCTTAACCATATCGTCGGTGCTGGCAAGCTTGTAACCTTTTGAAGCAAAAACCTGCATTGCACCATTTATCATTTTATCCTGTTTCTCTTTTTTAAGATCAAAAAATTTATCGTTCATGCCGTAGATTTCCCTTGCAAATAATTGACTAAATCAGTCGAAAATATCTTATCATAATTGATATTCAACTTCAATGCTTTTCTATTTACTTTTGCGCGTATTAAGAGTAAAATATCCGTATATGTAACACAAAGGAGGTTATTCAAAATGAAGAAAACTACGAAGGGATTTCTTTTAGGTTTAACAGCCGCAGCAGCATGTGTTGGCGCATATTATGTTTATCAGAACAGAGACAAGATTTTTAAAACCGAAGAAATTATAAATGAAGACGGAACAGTAACCAAAAAACGTTCATATGTTGACCTTGACAACATTAAGGAAAAAACAAACGAAGCTGTATCAAAGACAAAAGAAACTGCTCAGAATACCTGGAAAAAAGCACAGGGTAAAATTGACGAATTAAAGAAGAAAAAAGGCGATGATTCGGTAGCAGAAGAAGTTGTTGAAGATATCAAGGACGCTGTTGAAGATGCAGTTGAAGAAACTAAAGAAGATTAATCACCTTTAAGTTTATATGTAAAAAGAGACATCGTTATGATGTCTCTTTTTTTATGTATTTAGGTCTGATTTCTGTTTTTAAGTTTCAGTCTGTTCATTTCTCTGGCAATTCTTAACTGAGCGGATTTGTATTCCTGAATACTCTGCTTCTGAAGCAATGCCTCTTTGGCCTGTTCTGCTGCAGCCTTTGCCCTGTTCTCATCAATTTCTTCGGGAGTCTCGACCGTATCGACCAGAACCTTAACATCATTGTCTGCCACAACAAGAATTCCCTGGGAAACGCAGGTGACAACTCTCTCCCCTTCGGGAAGCGTATATTCCATTATGCCCGGAACTATGGCTGCAACCATGTTTTTATGATGAGCCATGATACCATATGAGCCGTCCGTAATCGGAACTACGAGACTTAAACAGTCACCCTCGTAAAAATTCCTCTCTGCGGCAAGAATATGAAGCGAAAAACTGTTCATACTTTAAATTTCTCCGTTTTTAATCTTCTCGGCTTTAAGCTTGCACTCTTCTATTGTGCCTACATTGAAGAAAGCAGCCTCGGGAAGATCGTCAACCTCGCCGTTAACAATTGCTTTAAATCCTCTGATGGTTTCACCCAAGGGCACGAATACACCGGCATTGCCCGTATATTTTTCGGCAACATGCATGGGCTGTGACAAGAATCTCTGAATCTTTCTTGCACGAAGAACGGTAAGCTTGTCTTCTTCAGCAAGTTCATCCATACCTAAGATTGCGATAATATCCTGAAGTTCGGCATACTTCTGAAGTATTTCCTGAACCTTTCTTGCAATATTGTAATGCTCTTCTCCGACTATTGAAGGCTCGAGAATTCTCGATGAGGATTCAAGAGGATCAACTGCGGGATAAATACCCTGTTCTGCAATCTTTCTTGAAAGAACGGTCGTAGAATCAAGGTGTGAGAATGTTGTTGCGGGTGCAGGGTCTGTCAAGTCGTCCGCAGGAACGTATACGGCCTGTACGGATGTTACGGAACCTCTCTTGGTGGAAGCGATTCGCTCCTGAAGAGCACCCATTTCCTCTGCTAATGTAGGCTGATAACCAACCGCTGAAGGCATACGTCCTAAAAGAGTTGATACTTCCGAACCGGCCTGTACAAATCTGAATATATTGTCGATGAATAAAAGCACGTCTTTGTTCTGCGTGTCTCTGAAATACTCAGCCATTGTAAGACCTGAAAGAGGTACTCTCATTCGAACACCGGGAGCCTCGTTCATCTGTCCGAATACAAGCGCTGTTTTGGCTGCTACACCGCTTTCATTCATTTCACGCCATAAATCGTTACCCTCTCTGGAACGCTCTCCTACACCGGTAAATATTGAATATCCGCCGTGCTCTGTGGCAACGTTGTGAATAAGCTCCTGAATAAGTACAGTCTTACCTACACCGGCACCGCCGAAAAGACCGATCTTTCCTCCCTTGGGATAGGGCTCAAGCAAATCGATAACCTTAATACCTGTCTCGAGAATTTCAATAGCAGGGCTCTGATCTTCAAATGAAGGTGCTTTTCTGTGAATGCCCCACTTTTCAGTATCTTCGGGAAGTTCTCCCTTACCGTCTATGGGATCTCCGAGTACATTAAACATTCTTCCGAGAGTACACTCTCCTACGGGAACCATAATGTTGTTGCCGTCGGCTTCAACCACCATGTCTCTCGCAAGACCTTCACTTCCGGAAAGCATAATACAGCGAACCATGGAATTGCCAATATGTGAAGCAACTTCCATTACTTTCTTTTCGCCATCAACATTTACTGTTAACGCTTCTCTTATTTTAGGTAAATGATCATCAAATCGAACATCAACTACCGATCCCGATACCTGAATTATTCTGCCGGTCATTTCTTCCTCCGTTTATGGAAAAATTACTGCCTTCTTGCCAGTGCTTTTTCCTTCTTTTTCTTTTTGGCACGCGCACCTGCGGATACCTCGGTTATCTCCTGAGTGATTGCCGCCTGTCTGGTGTGGTTGTACTGAACTGTAAGTTTTTCAATGAGTTCTTCCGCATTTCTGTTGGCAGATTCCATCGCATTCATACGTGCACTCTGCTCCGAACAGAAACTGTCTACAAGCGCACCGTAAATAATTCCCGTTACATAGCTTGAAATCATGTTATCCAGCGCTTCTCTCGCATTCGGATAAAACTCTATATCACCCTGAGGCCATACAAAGCCTCTTGTGGATTTCTGCTCTTCCTCGAGCTCTTTTTTGCTCATCTTAAAATCCGATCTGTTGAAAGGAAGGAGACGCATTACTTTAACCTTGGCTTCCATTCCGGATTCGTAATCGGTAAAGATAATATAAATCTTCGAGATTTTTTTATCGTCGTATAAATCAAGCAGAAGATTTGAAATCTCTCTCGCTCTGGCTAATGTAGGATTCTGAGCCGTATAAAGAAATGTCTTTTCAATGGGAATGTTTTTGGAAGAAAAATATCTTCTTCCGTATTCACCCACAACAAAAAGAAGCTTGTCATGCTTTTTGGTCATCAGTTTACTTGCTTCTTTTATGACATTCAGATTATAAGCACCCGCAAGACCTTTATCCGCCGTAATAACAAGATATGCATACGTACCCTCTATTTCGTACGTATTGCCGGCAGGATAAAAATATTCACTCTGAACGTTTTTAACCGTCTTGAAAATTCGCCTGATACTTAAGGCCACTTCTTCGAAGTACGGTTTGGTCTTGTCGAGTTCTTTTTTTATCTTTCTCATTTTGTTGGAGGATATAAGGTACATCGCGTTGGTGATTTTCTGAGTATCACGAACACTCTGAATATGACCTTTTATCTCCTTCATATTCGACATATAAAATACCTCTTATTCGCGGCCCTGTTCCTTAAACTCTTTGGCGTAATTGATAATCGCCTGTTTGTCGTCATCCTCGATACGACCCGTCGAGTCAATTCTCGAACAGATATCGGGATGTGAAATTTCAAAGTATTTAAGAAGTTTAACCATTTCATCCTGTATTTCTTTTACGGGAACATCCATAAAATACTTGTTTAATGCAACCGTTAAAAGAATTACCTGTTCATGCTGTGAATAAGGCTTGTACTGCGGCTGTCTTAAAAGATACATAAGACCGTGGCCGTAAGTAAGCTGTTTCTGCGTAGCTTCGTCAAGATCGGACGAGAACTGTGTGAACACTTCCATTTCCCTGTACTGTGCCAGATCAAGTCTTAATGAACCCGAAGATTTTTTCATGGCCTTCGTCTGTGCGTCGCCGCCGACACGCGAAACAGAAAGACCGACATTAACCGCAGGTCTCTGACCTTCAAAGAACAGTTCGCTTTCAAGGAAAATCTGTCCGTCCGTAATTGAAATAATGTTAGTCGGAATATATGCCGCAACGTCGCCCGCCTGTGTTTCGACGATGGGAAGTGCGGTAATTGAACCTCCGCCGAGTTCGTCACTTAAATGTGCCGATCTCTCAAGAAGTCTTGAATGCAGATAAAATACGTCTCCGGGATAAGCCTCACGTCCGGGAGATCTGTCAAGCAAAAGACTAAGTGATCTGTATGCAATAGCATGCTTTGACAAATCATCGTATACGATAAGAACATCCTTACCCTGATGCATAAAATACTCTGCCAGCGAGCAGCCTGAATAAGGTGCTATATACTGGAAAGGAGCTGCATCTGAAGCGGATGAGTTTACGATGATTGTATAATCCATTGCTCCGTGCTTTTTAAGATTGGTAACCATCTGTGAAATAAGGCTGGCTTTCTGTCCTATGGCTACATAGATACAGATAACATCCTTACCCTTCTGGTTAACGATTGTATCAAGTGCAATAGCGGTTTTACCTGTCTGTCTGTCGCCGATGATAAGCTCTCTCTGACCTCTTCCGATGGGGAACATCGAGTCGATACAGAGGATACCTGTTTCCATGGGTTTGTCGACAGGCTGTCTTTCAATGATTCCGGGTGCGGGTGATTCGATGGCTCTGTAATCGTCCGCATCGATATCTCCCAAACCGTCAATGGGCATTCCCAAGGGATTTATTACTCTTCCCAGAAATGCGTTTCCTACGGGAACACCGGCACTTCTGCCTGTTCTTTTTACCCTGCTGCCCTCACAGATGGAATCGGTATCGTCAAAAAGAATACAGCCGATTTCATCAGCTCTTAAATCAAGAACCATTCCTCTGATGCCTTCGGAGAATAAAAGAATCTCTCCGTAGGTTGCAGTCTTAAGTCCCGAAACGGTTGCAATACCGTCACCGATACTTGTAACCACACCGAATTCAACGGGTGCACCGCTCGGTGTCCAGTCTTTTATGTTCTCTTTGATTAGAGGAATGATATTCGAATCCGAACTTGCCTTTTTGCCGACATTCTTTATCATTTCCTTGAACTGTTCGAGTCTTCCTGTATTAGTCCAGTCGTATACATCAGTACCGACTTCGAGACGGAAACCGTCTGTTACGTTCTCGTCCTCAACCCATTCAATGAAAACTTCTTTATCATATTTTCCGGCAAGGAAACTCTTTAGTTTGTTTAACTGTGCTTCCGTTGGCTCTTTTGCCGCATAAAGCACACTGAAAACCGAATCGTTATACATTGCTTTCGTCCTTATTTGCGGCATTTAAAAACTCATCGTAAGTATCCAGATTTGAATCCAGTACGATTTTTTCGGTAGCCTCATTTACTATCTCAGCGATTTCTTTCTGAGCTTCACTTATAATTCTGTCATGTTCTGCGTTGGCTTTTTCTCTTGCTTTTTTAAGAATCTTCGCAGCTTCATCATTGGCAGCGGTAATAATCCTTTCCCTGTCGGCAAAGGTTTCTTTTCCGGCTGCTTCTTTCTGAGCGTTAATCTCGGAGTCGGCATTCTTTAACTTGTTTTCATACTCAACTCTGTTCTTTTCACTCTCTTCGATTTTGCCGTTAGCCTCTTCTTCGAGTTTCTTAAAATGTTCTTCTCTCTCGTCCATGATCTTTCTGACGGGCTTGTAAAGGATAAAATACAATCCGCCGAAAAGAATCGTGAAATTCAAAAGATGCAAAAGAATCTGCTGAACATCTATGTTAAGCGGTAATTTCATAATTCCTGCCTCTTCTTAAATTTACAAAATGAATACGATGAAAATTGCTACGATCAAACCGTAAATAATAGCTGTCTCTATAAATACAAGGCCAAGCATCATCATGGTGAAAAGTCTGCCTGCTACTTCGGGCTGACGTGCTGTTGAATCTGCTACCTTCATAATTGCAAGACACATTGATACGGCACCCAAACCTGCTACTACAGATACAACAACTGCAGCTGTAACAGCCTTTGCAACTACAACGTCGTTATCGTTTGTTTCTGCCTTTACGATAGCTGCATCATCGCTTCCTGCCGCATATACCTTTACGGGTGCAAATGCGATTCCTAAAGATAATGCAAGGAATAATGTCAAGATAAGAGCCTTAATGGAATTTTTCATTGTTAAACCTCCGAACTAACTGTTTTCTGTTTTTTAACTTTTATTTTTTTCTCTTTTTCTTTCTTTTCAGGTTTCTCGGTTACTTCACCGTAGAATATACTTGCAAGCATTGTAAGGACGTATGCCTGAATCAGTGCATGCAGTGCGGTAAAGAGCACACCGACAAATACGGGGATAATAAAACTCGTAGCCATGTAGTAATATACGAGTTCGGTAACAAGCGCACCTGATATAAGAGCACCGAACAAACGAAAACTCATCGAGATGGGAAGCGAGAAATCTTTTAGAGTCTTAAGCGCTCCCATAGGTCCGTTTGTAATAAAGCCGTTAACCAATATGAACAAATATGTCGTACAGCCCATCATTATGGCACCATTTATATCCGAGAGCGGAGCACCAAGGGTTATCGGCGTTCCGTGAGTGGATATTGCCTGCACACCAATGAGTTCAAACATGGTTCCCGTAAATATGTAAGTACCCGCGGCAAACATGTAATATTGCAGGAGCCTGTATTTATGAGGGCTGTTGCTTCTCGCCGTACCGTCGAATATTCCGACTACACTTTCCACGGCTATCTGGAACTTGCCGGGGATAAGCTTAAATTTGGGTACTGCAAAGATTCGGATTAATAATGAAACAAAGAGTACAATTCCGGTAGTCCAGAATGCGGCTATAAGTCCGGGATTTACATCTTTTAGTCCGAATAACGAAACCTTGACGTTTTCGTGAAGAACTGCGTCCTTCATTACTTCCTTGATGGTTTCTTCCTGTACCCTGTTCGGATCGTTCGTCAGGATTATTCCTGCAATCAGGCAGGCAATCAGCACTACAAATATTGCAGCGGAGATTACTATCCTTTTCTTACTCATGAAGTATCCTTCTTTCTGTATGAAAACTTATAATTTCTTACCTGTTAATTTTTCGTATCCTTCAAGATATATAGCGATGGTCTTATCAACTACTTCTTTTGGAAGTGTCCAGTTGTGACCCTCGTTTGCGGGGTTCTTTAACCAGTCTCTTGCAAACTGCTTGTCGTATGAAGGCTGTGAATGACCGGGTTCATATCCCTCGAGGGGCCAGAATCTGGATGAATCGGGTGTTAACATTTCATCACCGATTACGATTTCGCCGTTCTCATCGAGACCGAACTCAAATTTGGTATCAGCAATAATGATACCTTTTGTAAGTGCATAATCAGCACATTTCTTATATAAAGCAATTGTGAGGTCGCGAAGCTTAGAAGCATATTCTTCTCCTTTTCCGGGGAAGCGCTTCTCAAGATAAACAACGCTCTGCTCGTAGCTTATATTCTCATCATGATCGCCTATCTCTGCCTTAGTGGAAGGTGTGTAAATAGGCTCAGGGAGTTTGTCTGATTCTTTTAATCCTTCGGGAAGCTTGATACCGCAAACGGTACCGTCCTTCTGATAACTTGCCCATCCGCTGCCTGTAATGTATCCTCTTACGATACACTCAACGGGAAGCATTGTGAGCTTCTTGCAAAGCATACTGTTGCCGTCAAACTTTTCCTGTCTGAAAAATTCGGGCATATCGTTTACGTCTACGGAAATCATGTGATTGGGAACAATGTCCTTTGTCATGTCGAACCAGAACTTGCTCATCTGAGTTAAAACGGTTCCTTTCTTGGTGACAATGTTGTTTAAAATCACATCAAAGCAACTGATTCTGTCAGTTGCTACCATGATTAACGTATCGCCGTTGTCATAAATCTCTCTTACTTTTCCTTCTTTTATGGGCTTCATCTCATCCTCCTTAGGACAAATTTTTTTCAGATTACATCATATTCCATTTTAATGTATAAATCAATCATCATTTCTCTTTTTTAACTTCGTTAATTTCGAGATTTCATAAAGCAGAAGTCCTATAAAAACCGTGCCTGAAGTTACAAACGAAACAACCTTCACTACAGCCTTAGGAGCAAGGAGGTCTTCCTCGTATCTGGCTATCTTTTCCCAGTAGGGATAAATGATGTCGTGATTCTGCATTGAACGGTATTTTTTGTTCTTGTAAATCATCCAGAGATTTTCCACACTGTAACGCGAGGAATTATCGACTATTTCATATGTGGAACTGTCCATCGTGATCAGATCTGTCATGATATTTGCCGCAAAGTTTTTAATCGGATTGGGCATGCAGACTTCAAGACTTGTGATGTATAATGGCGCTTCTTCTGAATTGAGGAGTTCAAAAGGCACAAAAATCTCGGGTTTATCCCCTCTGGCGTAATTGTAAATCTTTCCTTCGCTTTTCTTGTAAACGCCCTTTACATAAAGCACTCTGTCGCCGAAGAGAACTTTCTGTCCTTCCACATTGCTTGAACCGAAAAGCTGCCATGCGGTTTCTTCATCCAGTATAACGCCGTCCTGCATCAGATCGTTTCCGGAAAAATATGTTCCGGACAAAAGTTTTACAGGATGGAATTTGAAGAAATCACCGCCTACAGCCATACAGTTTACACCCATGGTTTTGCAGGGACCTTCAAGCGTTATGGTTGTTTTGGAAACATAACAGTCGATAAATCTTCTTGATTCCTCGCTCTCGGCAAAAACAGAATTGAAATCCAGTTTTTCGTTCAACTCATATTCAAATCCGTCGACATCGGTTTTGGTGAAAAAAGCCGTATCTTTTATGAAAACAGATACATGAGAAGAATTACCGGATTTATCCCATCTCTTCGCAACCGTCTGATCCTGATATTTGTTGGCACCTATGGATATGATAATGCTCATAACGATACCGATTATCAGAGTGACTAAGGAAATAGCCAGGCAGACCGCTCTGTAATATTTTATTTTGGAAAGAAATCTTTTTATTTTTTCCATAGTTTAATCGGCAAGTTTAACCTGATCCTTGTTTTCGATATACTTTGAAGAATTTGTAATAACATATTCATAACCGAAAAGCTCAGCATCTACAGCTGTGACTTTATCATCCTGAGCAAGTACGGTTACATCCACTCTTTTTGCTATGTATCTTGAGCCGAAAGGTGTGCTCTTGGTATCAACAATCAAAACGAAATGACCGCTGTTGTCTTCATGAACTGCGGCATTCGGAACTATTAAGTCATAATTGGAACTCTTCTCTCCGACAGAAAGTGTAAGATTCTGTCCGGGATTAACCGATTCGCCGGAAAGTGAAAATACAAGAAGCTTTCCGTCTCTTGAATTGTTTTTGTCGGGCTGAATGGCAACGAGATTGACATTTAAGTCACCGTAGTACCAGGAGTTTTCAACTGATACGGGATCTCCGACTTTAACAGCCTTAGCCTGCTTAGCATTGACAGGGAAAGAAAGTTTGTAGCCCTTACCGTCTATCTGAATAACTGCCGCAGTGCTGCCTGCTTCAATCTTTTCGCCGCCTGAATATGCCAGTGAAGTAATTTCACCGGTAACGGGGCTTTTAATCTCTCCGCCGAGTGCTTTGGCTTCAAGATCCTTAATCTCTTTTTCCTTCTTAAGAATTTCCTGATATTTTGATTCAAGACCCATCTTGGTCTTTTCTGTTGAAAGGTAATCTGCTCTGGAAGCTTCAAGTTTCTCAATCTTTGATTTAAGATCGCCGATTTCAACAGACATATCATATTCCTGTTTCTTGAGGTTCTGATAATTCTGATTATTCTGGTTGTTTGAAGAATTTGCAGAATTCTTTTTGTTTGTAAGATTTGTATTTGCCTGATTAAGTGCAGCCTGCTTTGCGTTAACATCTGCCTGAGCATTGGAAATCTGCTCATCGGTAGGAGCGTTGGCGGAAAGTGCGTTTGCTTCGTCCATTGCTGTCTTGGCTGTATTTAAAGCAGCTTCCGCATCCTCTTTGTTTTTCTTGCAGGTATTGTAATTCTTTTCTGCGTCATCCTTTGCTGTAAGAGCAGCATCCATTGCATCTTTTGCAGAGTTCATTGCCGTCTCGGCTTTGTTCATTGCTGCCTGAGCATCAATCCATGCCTGTTTTTTTGCATCATCATTTTGATCTGCATTATATTCATTTTCAGCAGTCTGGTATGCCGTCTTCGCATTGTTATAATCGGTTGTTTTGGTCTGATAATCATTATATTTGTTTGCATAGTCCGACTTCTTGGTTTCATAATCGGCCTCTGCTTCGTCAAATAATGTTTTTACACCCTTCTTGCTGTCTGTTCCGTAGAAATTGTCTTTCTCAGCGTTGTAATTTGCAAGTGCATCACTCTTTGCCTTTGCAATCTGTACTGCCTGGGATTTTGCTTCGTTTAAACTGTTCAAAATGCTCTTTGCACTGTCAAGCGCAGTCTGAGCATCTTCCACAGCCTTTTCCTCTGCGGAATAATCAACTGTTGTCGAAGAACCTGAAGGATCGGTTACAGAAATCTGATGTTCAACTTCGGAATGCTTCTTTTCTTTTTCTTCAAGCTGGGACTTTAACGAATTGATTTCAGCATCCTTGCTTTCAAGAGTACTTAAAATTGTTCCCGTGGCATTCTTAACGCCTGCCTCAACACTTGCAACCTCTGCCTGTGTCAGACCGCTTTCAAGGATAGTAAGTTCATAGTCACCCTTTAAACTATCAAGTTCGTTTTTCGCCGTGGTAAGTTCTTCACTTGTTTCTCCTAAAAGATAATAAATGATATCGCCTTCCTCAACATGATCTCCCACGCGAACGGGGCAGCTTTTAACTTTTCTGGTCTCATCGATAATAAGATTGTAAGGATCTTCTGCCTCAACGACACCGTCTCCTCTTACCTGTGTAGTTACCGGTCCGCTTGTTACAGACTGCGTACTAACTTCGGGAAGCGTTCTGTTCATAATGGTATTGGAAAAAAATGTGAGAATTAACATTATCACAAGAAAAACAATTGCAATATTTTTAATGATTTCTCTCTTCTTCAAACTTTTCATAAAATCCTCCTTAGCCTAACCTTTGACTCCGCCCTGATACGAAATTCCTTCCACGAGATAATCTTCGCCGTACAGGAAAATCAAAAGGCTTGGTACCATATATACGCACGCAACCGCGAATGCAAGTCCTATTTCACCCGAGTTAATCTTGCTTAGGAAAATACTTAACGGGTGCAGATACTCGTCTGCTAAAAGTATAAGCGGCTGTTCGACCATGTTCCAGAAATCTATAAATATCAGTATTGCTACCGAGTAAATCGCTCCTTTGCAGAGAGGAAGACAGATTTTAAGGAATATCTTCCACTCACTCGCACCGTCCACTTTGGCGGCTTCGATGATTGAGGTCGGAATTCTCTTCATGTATTTGGTAAGAAGATAAACCGCAAACGGAGAAAACATTCCGGGAAGCCATATTGCCCATCTTGTATCAATTATGTTTAACCACTTTGATACGAGGAAGTTAGGAACCAGTGTAACCTGATAAGGCATAAGACATATGATAATGTAAACGAAAAACAGTATTTCCTTTAATCGCCCTTTAAGCCTCATAAAACCGTACGATGCCAGCAGCGCTATGACTAACTGGAATATCATAATCGGCACCGTATAAATAACCGAGTTCCAGAATTTGTACAGATAATCGGGGCTTTTAAAAAGTACCGACGAATACTGTTCAAAGCTTACCTTGTTCGGAATAAACTTGATGTAAACCGTATCGCTTACAAAAACTTTTCCGCCTTTTTCCGTCGTCGCGAAAATCTTTCCGTAGTTTGCGTTTATTTCCGTTTCGTTCATAAAAGAATTGGTAATCGTCAAAACCGTCGGAAGCAGGAAAATAATTGCAAATCCGAGAGCTATGATGAAAAGAATCAGAGTTCTTATAATTCTTTTAAAATGTTTTCTGAAACGTAATCTTTTGTCTCTTTTGTTCTGATCCATATTAATCCTCCATATCCTTTCCGAAACGGCTTTCCAGAATATAAAGGATTCCGATAATGATAACCATCACGAAGCACATGATGATGGCTCCGGACGAAAGCTTCTGATAATCCAGCGAAGTGAACATATTGTTCATAAAATGCTGAAGCGTGTATACAGAATCCGTCGGATAATTGCCTGATAAAAGATATACTTCCCTGAATATCTTAAAAGAGTTGATTAAAGACATAATAGTAACAAAAAGAATTGTCGGGGAAAGATATCTGATTTTAACTATAAAAAAGAGTTTTAACGAATTGGAAGAATCAAGGTATGCAACTTCCATCATTTCTCTGGGTATTGTACCGAGTGCCGCCAGGAAAAGAATCATGTTGTATCCTAAATTTTTCCATAAGAAAAGCGCAAGAATAACAAACGGTGCATATATACTTTTTATCCAGTCTATATTGCTTCCGCCGAAAAACCTGACTATCTCATTTATTGCACCGTTGTAATCAAAGAGCACTCTGAAAACCAGAATGACCGATGCAACGGGAACCATCATGGGTGAAAGAAAAATAGTACGAAACTGTGATGCAAGAGGTATGCTCTGATCGAGCAAAACTGCCATGAGTAAAGAAATAACCACAGCAAGAGGCACTGCCATAAGCGAAAACTTGAATGTATTTGCGGCAGCTGTTTTAAAAGCATCGTTATTTAAAATTCTGACATAATTCTGTATGCCCACATAGTTTAAAGTGACGGGGTTATCCACTATGGAATAAAACAGAACAACCGCAAAAGGCACGAGATAAAAGACAGAAACACCTAAAAAAGAGGGCATTAAAAAGAGCGAATCTTTTCTTCTCTCTTTTCTTGCCATCTTTCGTCCGTAAGCCGAAAGTTTCACTTTCTTAACTTTCTTTTTTTCTTCTTTATTCTTCATTTCCTTAATTCTTGTCTCTAATTGACAGCTTCATTCAAAAGTGCAAACTCTTCTTCGTTGCAGCTTCTGCCTTCAGCTTTGCCATAATCCTGATAATGCTTGTAAAGTGCTTCGGCCGAATCTCCGAATACCGCTACGACATCGGGATAGGTCCTTGCATAAAATTCTGCGTCGAAATTCTCTTCAGCCATTGATGAATTTAAATCGGAATCGCTGTCATCCTCTTCGGCAACTTCGCCGTCAGTCTCTGAATCTTCTTCAGACTCATCACCTTCTTCGTCTGATACATCATCGCCTTCTGCTTCTGTATCTTCGGAATCGCCATCCTCTTCTGAAGCAATTTCCGCCTCTTCGTCATTATTTGTATCATCTTCCGTAACAGCTTCCGTGTTTTCAGAAGTTCTTTCTTCTTTCTTTTCGGAAATCTCTTCTTCGGTATCCTCTGCTGTTCCTGCTGAAGGGTTGTACGCTACTTCTATATAATTTTCGTTTAATTTAACGGGTATTCCCAGATCTTCTTCGGGATAAATGGCCGCCAGTTCCGCATTAACGTCTGTAACCACGGTCTCACAACCTAAAGTAGCAAAAATCGAAAATGCAAGGGCCACAACCGCTGTTTTAAAAGCGCAGTTTTTCATATCCGCTCTCCTTTTCCCAGTCGATTATTATTGTACTATTTTTTGCCGCATTTGGCACTATAAATTTAGAAAAATCACAATAAATTTGCATAAAAAAGGGGCAGTTAAAAAACCGCCCCTGACTTGTTTTACTCTACTTCAAATTGTCGAAAAAATCAAGTATCAAAAAAATTATGTTCGTAAACAATAATGTGAACTACTTCACTGTCCCAGCCCTCAATTATGTAGGATACGTCGCCTCTTGTATAAGGGTCAATGATTCGACCGTCAACAATAAACTCTGTCGCACAGGCACAGGATAAACTGTAAACATTGTTTTCTTCTGTATCTCTGTCCGATTTGATGTCTCCGACGATGCAGGGAATAATAACTCCGTTTGCAAGCTCAACATCAATATAAGTACCTACCGGTGCATTAAAATAAGTGCCTACCGCTATAAGGTATCTGTCTTCGTAAAGTCTGAATCCGTATTCGTCCGTATGAGCTACTTCCTGCAGTTTGTACTGTAAGCTCGGACGAGAGGTGATGGCCGAATAGTTCTCGTAAGCCTTTTGTCCGTAATAAGGAGCATACTTGGGCAAATCGTAAACCGTGTAGTTTACATTGTAAAGTGCGCCCTTCGTCAGGACATCGGATTCCAATCTGTTATCGCTGCCGCCAACTATGATATCCGTGTATTTTCTTGAACGCATCTTTTCCATATTAGCATCCGTCTCAAGCGTATTAATCGTAGTACGAAGGACGTAGATGTAGGAAAGAGTAAATACACATATACCAAGAATCGCAGTGGCCGCTACGAACTTCATGGTCTTCTTGAACATAAAAATTTTCCTTTAAAATCCCTGAAATGATTATACTTAACACTCCCGCCCTTTCGACGGGTAAATGATATTTTATCACATTATGTTAACTGATGTCAAATTTTTGGGCTTTTATACGGCTTCGGCCTCGTATCTTGATGCCTGAACATGCCACATTTCGGCGTATTTTCCGTTCTTTTTTAAGAGTTCGTCATGGGAACCTTCCTCTATTATTCTGCCCTTTTCAAGCATAATAATTCGGTCCGCATCTCTTGTGGTAGAAAGACGGTGTGATATGTAAAATACGGTCTTGTCTCCCGCTGCTTCATGCATTGCCTTGTTTAAATTGTACTCGGCAATCGGATCGAGTGCACTTGAAGGCTCATCCATTATAAGAATGTCTGCATCTTTAAAGAATGCTCTCGCAATGGCAACCTTCTGACTTTCACCGCCCGAGAAATCAACTCCGGCCTCATCGAATTCTGTTGTGACACTTGTTTCAAGTCCGTTCTCAAGAGCATTTAATCTCTCCGAGAAACCGCTTCGCTTAAGCGCCTTCTTTATATTCTCTTTTAATTCGTCATTGTCTTTTATCTCGATATCGTCAAGGCATACATTTTCTGCCAGAGATGCGCCGTACATATTGAAATCCTGGAATACAACGCCCATTCTGTCGTGATACTTGTTTAAGTTGTAATCCTTTATGTCTTTGCCGTCGTAAAGAATAGTACCCTCGCTCGGATCGTAGAGTCTCATTAACAGTTTTATGAGCGTGGTCTTACCCGAACCGTTGTATCCGACTATCGCTATCTTTTCGCCGGGCTTAACCTTAAGCGAGATATTGTGAAGGATTTCTTCGGACTCGGGTGTATATCTGAAGGATACGTTTTTAAGTTCGAAACTCTTGCAGCCTTTTTCCACGTCCTCGCCCGTATCTTTTACGATTACGGGTTCATATGCAAGGAACGAACGAATTTTGTCTATATACATGCTGTTCTCTTTTGCCTTAGCCGGAATATCGGAGATGTATCTCATACTTCTTCTTAAGTCTCCGGTTCTGCCTGCGAGAACGATTGCGTCGGAGTAGCCAAGCTTATGAAGGATGGCAACCTTGTAAAGAAGGAAAGCCATGTAAATCGTATCCGTAATAAGGGTGTTTAAAACAAATCGTAAAATAAACAGTAAAAGAACTCTCGCAAAAGATACCTTTTTCTGGTCTTTTATGATGACATCGTTTGCCTCACAGAATTCTTTTAGGAGCTTATCCTTCATGTCGGGATGAAGTCTCAATTCCTTGGCAAAGTCCCTTAAATACATTACTCTCGCAACATAATTTCTCTTTCTCTCAAGCGGATTGACCTTAAGTCTTAAGTTGAAATTAAGCTTGTTAAGAAGTTTGTTGAATATCAGCGAGATAAAGAACGATACCGCAACAAACACGATTCCGGTCCAGTCAGTAAGCAGATAAAAGATACCGCTTGATATTAAAATCGTGAGACCCTGAACGCTGAAATCCAATAGTTCAAGGAATCTGTCCACGGTGCTCTCGCACTCTGCCACCGACAAAACGAATTCGTTGTAATATTCGGGATTGTCATAGCAGGATAAATCAAGTTCTGCCGCTTTGGCGTACATTTTATCTTTCAGAGCCTTGTACAATCTGGGTTTGAACTTCTGTATCCAGCACTGCTGGTAAAATCCGTCGGGCGTAAATGTAATGATGGTCAGTATCAGAATGATTACAACCACAATGAACGCCTTAATAAACGGCTCATTATACTCAGCACAGCGTAAAACGTATCTGATGCCGAGCGTATGCTCAATAAAAATCATAAACTGATATCTGAATGCATTGTAGAGCACATAAATCATATACACGGGAGCTTCCTTAAAGAGGACTTTCCAGAGGAAGATGTGGTTAGCTATGGTTCTTTTCATACCGCTTCCTCCTCTCCCATGCTGATAGCCAGATAGTTCTCAGCCTGTTTTCTGTACATATTCGCATATTTGCCGTTTAGTTTCATGAGTTCCTCATGAGTACCGGCTTCAAGTATATTTTTATCCGACAGAAGGAATACCCTGTCGGCATCCTTGACGGATGAGAGTCTGTGAGAAATGAAAAGCATCGTTTTCTTTTCTTTGTTTCTTATGATGTTGTCGAAAAGCTCATATTCCGCGATAGGATCGAGTGCGCTTGAAGGCTCGTCAAATACATTCACCGAAGCATCGGAAGCAAATGCTCTTGCCACAACAATCTTCTGTGACTCGCCGCCGGAAAGCACGGCTCCGTTTTCGTCGAATTCCTTGGTCATTATCGTCTCAATGCCTTCGGGAAGTTCGGATACTTTATCGTATACACCGGCATTCTTTAAGGCCTTTATAACCTTTTCGTCATCGTCTTTCGTGCACTCTCTCATAAGCACGTTTTCTTTTATGGAAGCAGAGAAAAGCATATGGTCCTGGAAAGCACACGCAAAGAGCTTTCTGTATTCTTTTAATTCATATTCTTTTATGTTTCTTCCGTTTAAAAGAATTTCGCCGCTCGTCGGATCATAAAATCGTAAAAGAAGTTTTATGAGCGTTGATTTGCCGGCACCGTTATAGCCTACGAGAGCATATGTTTTGCTGCCTTCCATCTTAAGCGACAGATTCTCGATAATATTTTCTTTTCCGTCGTAGGAGAAGCATACGTTTTTAAACTCGATGGACTCGATTTCTTCACCGGGTTTGTCTCCCGCATAATCCTCGGGGATCACTTCTTCGTACTCGAGGAAATTTCTTAAATTATCCATGTAGAGACCGTTCTGATAGGACTTCATGCAGGAATCGGTAAATTCAATTAAAATCCATGTTGAAGCGACCATCATGCTCGTTATAACAGCAAGTTCCGAGGCAATCATGGTTTTGCTTACCAGTGTTCTGTACGAACCGTAAATAAGCATGCCTTCAAAAATAAAGCTGAAGGTAAAGCTGCATCGTAAAATATGATTAATCGCTCCTCTGCCTTTATACTTTTCAGCTACCTTGCTTATTCCCTGCATGGATTCATTGAATCTTTTCTTCATGAGGTTAAATACATTGGTAAGTCTCATTTCCTTTGAGTATTCAGGCATATACATGACTCTGTTTACATATGCGTTTTTACGGTTGTGCAGAGCCATTTCCTTGTTTCTTTCGTAGTCAATTACGCCGAGTTTTCTGTTGAAAACAAAGTTTCCGATAATCGGGAAGATTACAAAGAGAACCGCAAATTTATCAATCTGGAATAAGAATACGAATGATACAATTGCCGCAATGAAACCGAAAATCACACCCCAGAATGTATCTACCGTTTCGATTAATCTCGAATCGGCTTTATCCATTGCAAGAGTGTATTTGTTATAAAACTCGGTATCCTCAAAACATCTTAATTCAACATTCTGAGCCTTATTAAACAAAAGTTTTCCGAGTGAATTGTTAACCTTATTGATAAATACGGGATCTACATAACCCTGGTTAATTAAGAAATAAAGTTCGATGGTCATGTAAACCAAAGCACATACACCAAGGTAAATAAGGAAGAAATTATAGGATTTACCGTTTTCCAGTCCGTATACGATAAATCTCATGTAAAAGCCACTGTAAAAGAGCCATTCAACATAATCCGCCATCTTTACAAAACCCTTGTTTATAACAAGAGCAGGGCAGATTTTAAAAAGCATCTTCACGGCATATAAATTATTTTTGATAACGTGATTTTTTTCTTTTTTCATGTCACACCTTTTAACGTAAAATAATTAGACCACGCAAAACATTGTTACATATTCTGCGTGGTCTTTCAATCACCTTTATCGAAATATCAAATAGTTTCTAAATGATTATTCTTCGGGCTTTTCTTCTTCGGCTTCTTCTTCAGCAGGAGCTTCTTCAACTGCTTCTTCAGCGGGAGCTTCCTCTTCGGCTGCTTCCTCTGCCTCTTCGGCGGGAGCTTCCTCTTCAGTTGCTTCCTCTGCTTCTTCTGCAGGAGCTTCTTCACTCTTTATTTCGCCTTCATCGAAGTTTTCTCCGGGAGCTTCTGCTTCGCCTGAGTTTTCTTCCTCTTCGGGCTGCTTCTTAAGAGAGATAAATGCTGCTGCGCCGGCAAGAACAGCTGCTGCTGCGATACCTGCGAACAAGCCTACTTTGCTCTTTGAGTTGCCGTTGCCTTCATCTGAAGTTTCATTATTTCCGGTGCCTGCACCGATAGTCTGGCCTGAGCCGAGAGAATCTACAAGCATACCTGAACCGAAGCATGCGGGTGATGACCAGCACTGGTTGGTAATATCGTTCCATGTAACAGTACCGATTCTTACAGCGCTTGAATCTGCATCGTTAATCTGAAGTTCGATGCCGATATAATCGCCTGCCTTGGGTGAAATCTCTGTCCACTTGAAAGCACCTTCTACGATGTAACCGTTGTCGGTTGTCTTAGCAAATGTGCTCTCGTTTTCTTCGGTACACTTCTCACCGTTAAACGAATGAGCATTTTCATAGTTAATTCTGTACTGCTTTGTAGCATCATTGTATTCTGCAGCCTTTGAGTTGGTTTCATCGATAAAAATTTCGAATGAATCCTGCTCATGTACCTGATCAGAATCTTTGTTAAGATCGTCATCAACTACGGTTGCATAAGCATATAAGTACTGCTCGTCCCAGAGAAGCTTAACTGTTGCAGTTGCCTTGGGATTGTCAGTCTTGTTGCCGAGTTTGACTTCTACTGCATTGTTCCATGCATCTTCCATCTCGCCGTCGATTGTTGCGGTTCCCTTAGGAATAAACATGAAAGGCTTTAACATACCTTCCGCATAATACTGGCTGGATGTTTCCTGAGACATTGTATTGTCGTTGAAAGCAAATACTTCATCGCCATCGGTAACAACAATATCAAATCCCACTACTGCATTAGCTTCGGCTGTATCAACCGGAACATTAATTATAACAGTATATTTTCCGTCATCGGTTGAAGGAACATCTTTTCTGAAGGCTTCAACCATCTTGGTCTTAATGCCTTTGGATTTTGAATTGTATTTATCAACGTAAACCTTTACCGAATCTCTTTCATCCTGTTCAACGTCCCAAACATCTACCCTGAACTGAAGCTGACCTTCATTCCAGATAGGATAGAAATCAACGTTTGCTTTCTCTCCCGAGAATGAATTCTTATTTGCAAGTGCAAAATCATCGACCATAGCCTGTGATACGGATGCGCTCTTGGTCTCGGGTTCAAGTTTCGTAGGATCTACGATTGCCCAGAATGCAGGCTTAGCCTTTAAGTCATCGTCAAAAAGAAGAGGACACTGAGGGCTGCCATCGGTTACACCGCCGCCTACGCCTGTGTACGCCTGAAGCCATGAGTTGCCGTCGATAACGCCCCAAACGGTGAAGCCCGTAACATCTGCGAGGCCGTTCTGGTCAACTTTCTTCATTGCATCATAAATTGCTTTGTATCTGTATGCCTGTCTGCCGTACTCACCCTTAAGTGTAGCAGCCGTGCCGTCATATGCCTTGCTTGACTTAAAGTCAACTTCGGTGAGCATAATCTTGCCAACTACTGCGCCGTACTTTGTAGCTGCATCAACAAACTGGTCCGTAGTGGGATATTCGCTGTCGTAATGACCCTGCATACCCATACCGTCGATTCTGGTACCTTCGCCTGCCTTGACATCTTCAAGGAGTTTTACGATACCTTCAACCTTGCCGGGTGTACAGTCATTGTAATCGTTGTAATAAAGTTCTACATTTGCGGGAGCATACTTGTTCGCAAACTTAAATGCGTTAACGATGAATTCGTTGCTCTTGTATACTGCCCACCAGCTGGAGCCTTCGGAATCACTTCTGTATGTTCCTGTTCCGTCGGATACAGCTTCGTTAACTACGTCCCATCCGTAGAAGAGATCTTTGTATTTGCTGTCTGCACCTACGTAATGTTCAAGAATGCTCTTAATGTACCATTCCTGACGAAGTGTCATAACTTCGGGAGTTACGTAAGGCTTGCTTGCATCATAATCCTCATGGAAGAACCATTCGGGTGTCTGTGAATGCCATACGAGAACATGTCCTCTGATTTTAATCTTCTGATCGGGATGTTCTTCGTTCCATGCAAGGAAATAATCGAGATATCTCTCTGCATTGTCATAGCTTAAAACGGGAACTTCGATTGTCTGTCCGTCGATTGTGGCAGTCTCTGTTCCTCTGATGGAATTGCCTAAATGTGAATCTGGCTTTAACTCGTTGCCGAGTGTAACTGCATTGAAATGCTTAAGTGCAAGCTGCATAAGTACCTTGTCGTTAATTTCGGAACCGGAAAGTGATGTACCGCAAATCATGTCATCACCGAAGTCCTTGGTAAATGCATCTTTAAGGTTGGGAATATTTCCCTCTATTTTTTTAGTTGCAAGATTAAGGTTAACAAACTGTACGCCTGTAAGGTAATATCTGCCCTTAACGCAGTCGCCTTCACCATAGTTCTCGCCTTGCTCAAGGAATCTTAAAACAACTTTTTCAAGATCGCCTGCAGCGGATACTTTGAATGTACCTTCGAATTTGGTCCAAACATTAGGCTCAAGCTGCTGGCTTGAAGAACCTGTAATTTCAGGTGAATATGAACCGAGATAACTGGTGCTTCCGCCTGATGTGATATAGGGAGCAAAATCAACCTGACGCTGTGTAGCGGGTGCTCCGTTATAATCATCGGTAAGCATTACGTAGAAGCAGTATGCATATGTTGCTCCGTTTTCAACGATATCGGTTACATCGTAACCAAAGCAGTCATAAGGTCTGGTTCTCTCATCGATAACACCGTATGTGGTAATATCGCCAACGATGGGTGTATCGCTTACAGCTGTTGTAATTTTGGCACTTTCGATTTCAGCGCCCCACATTGATACGTCCGAATCTGCGAAGTTGGGGTTTTTAAGAAGGTTCTCGCCTTCAACGCTGGGTGCTTCGAGTTCTGCGGGCTCATCCCCGGGAGGATTGCCTTCACCCGATACGGTAAATGTAACTGAAGCAACAGTTGCTTCGGTTGTGCCTGTATTCATAGACATAATTGAAAAATACTTGCATCCCTTTGTATCGGGAACAATCGTAGGACTGCCGTAAGATACGGGGGTGCCGCCCTTGTTGTCGGAATCGTAATCGGCCTGTGTATGAAGTTTGAATGCAAGATCTCCCGCATTACCGCTTGTTACATCAAATACAACCTTGGTGATTGTATCGGGGTCGATATCCGAAGGGATTGCGTAAAACTGAGACTTGTACTGATCCTGGAAGGCAATTTCCAGTTCACCGTCTCCGTTAACTTTGGACGTCAATCCATACTCCATTGTGGATTTCAGATCCGAGAAAGTGTACGTCTTTTCTTCAGGTGCTGCCTTTGCCGTCATCGGTATAAACATTGCGAATGAACCGACAAACAAAAGAGCTGCCATCACAAAAGCCATGATTTTTCTGCTCATTTTTTTCCTCCTTACTCCCTGGTGAAAATATATTTTCACATATAGCAGAATTATATCAAATTTGCCGTTAAAACTTCAATCATAAAAAAGAAAAAACCTATATTTGTCCAGGTTTTTTCTATATTTTCTCATAAAATAAAAAAGAACCATTCGGGGACGGTTCTAAAATGGTCAAAAAAGCCAAAACAGAACCGTCCCCAAATGGTTAAATTGTAATCTGCTCTTCGCCGTCGGCCGTAAATTTAGCCTTAACGCTCTTTCCGTTAGCTTCGATAATGTAATCGCCCTTAAAAGCATCGATTTTAACAAAACCGTTTTCATCGGTGGTAAGCGTTTCGTCGGTGCTCCAATCTTTTTTGACAAGGTTGTAAAGGGTTTCGTACGCGGGTTTAAGTGAGCCGTCTTTTCTTAAAAAACCGCTCGGGGCGCCGAGCCATGCGCCGTCCCTGAAGTCCCAGGTTGTGATTGCTTTTACCAGAGGATGTGCAAAAAGGAGGCTGTACATCTCTTTAACTTCATTAGCCTGTCTTTCCTCTCCTTCGGGAGTTGAAGGCCATTCTTCAACCTGCCAGTCGTTTAAGTCCTCGATGTATTCGGGAATAAGGTCACCGGAAACAAAGGTGTTTTCCGTAAAATGAATGGGCAGTCCGAAATGCGAGAATCGCTCGAGTACTTCTTCAACCTTTTCTTTGCCCCAGTAGCCCTGATGCTGATGAGACTGAATACCGATGGCTGAGATGGGCACGCCTGCCGATAAGCATCCGTCAATAAGGATTTCGTAGGAAATCGATGTGTTGAAATCGTTTATAAGGAATGTTGCGTTCGGATTGCAGGAATATGCTTTGTCAAATACTTCTTTTATGAGCCCTACTCTGCCCTTTTCCTTGCAGATACGGGTTATCGCATTGTCATATTTGTCGAAGATGGGCATGATAACCACTTCGTTTATTACGTCCCACATATCGATGACGCCCTTGAAAGCATTGATTTCTCTCTCAATACGATCAAGCTGTTTTTTCATGATTGTGGCATTGTCGTAATCCATAAGCCATGGTGCGCATACCGTGTGCCAGCATAAAGGATGGCCTTTGACCGTTACACCCTTGCTCTGTAAAAACTTGGCTGCGCTTAAAAGAAGTTCTTCGTCGGTTTTGCCTTCTTCCCTTTCATAATTTCCCCAGTAAAAAGGAAGTGTTCCGTAGTTGAAAAGGTCAAGCCACTTTTTCATTCCGTCTTCAGCTTTTTCTATCAGTTCGTTATTAAGAAAAATACCCGAAGGGAGTCTTCCTGCAAGAGCAGGATCTTTTGCCATCATGTAAGGCATGGTATCAAAAGCGCCGCAACCGAAAAGAAACTCATGCTTCTTTAGCGCGATATGAACCTTTTCGTTTTTAAGAGGCTCATTGTTCTGATCGGTAATCTTTAATACTTTGCTTACTTTTCTGTGTGAATAATCCATACACCCTCCTCAATTATAATTTTCATTTATTCATGCATCGATCAGTCTTCTGTCAGCTGGCCGATATAATTAAATACCGTCTGAAGTGTTCTGCTCTTTGTCAGATCGTCAAAGA
This sequence comes from Lachnospiraceae bacterium, assembly GCA_016284175.1. Lineage (GTDB taxonomy): Bacteria > Bacillota > Clostridia > Lachnospirales > Lachnospiraceae > UBA3766. The sequence continues at coordinate 46,572 of JAEEOJ010000121.1, forward strand.
AAATCGCCGTCGAATAATATGAATGCGTATTCTTTGAATCAAGAACCTTGTAGAATGTCACAGGCATGTTCA
>JAEEOJ010000122.1 GCA_016284175.1 Lachnospiraceae bacterium
ATAGAGAGAAAAAATGAAAATATTAGTTATAGGCGGAACCAGATTTTTTGGAATACATATGGTAAAAGAACTGCTTGCAAAAGGGCATGAAGTTACCCTAGCCACCAGAGGACTGGCTTCGGATGATTTTGGAGATACCGTTAAAAGAATCAAGTTTGAAAGAACGGATGAACAAAGCATAAAAGATGCATTATCCGGCATACATTACGATGTCATCATCGATAAAATTGCTTACTGTTCAAACGACATAAAGTATCTGTTGGATAATGTGGATTGCGACAAGTACATTTATATGTCAAGCACAGCCGTATACAATCCGAAGCACATTAATACCGTGGAAGAAGATTTCGACACAATGGCCGGCGAGCTTATATGGTGTGACAGAACGGCTTTCCCGTATGATGAGATAAAACGTCAGGCAGAATATGCACTTTGGCAGCAGTATTCTGACAGAAACTATATTGCGGTAAGATATCCGTTTGTGATCGGAAAAGATGACTACACGAAGAGGCTTTTATTTTATGTGGAACATGTTATCAAAGGCATTCCGATGAATATTGATAACATGGATTGTCAAATGGGATTTATCTTTTCCGACGAGGCTGGAAAGTTTATTGCATATCTTGCGGATAAAGATTTTCGCGGAGCAATTAACGGATGCTCAAACGGTACAATTTCTGTTCGCGAAATTATTGAATATGTTGAAAGCAAAACCGGAGCAAAAGCCGTAATAAACGAAGACGGAGATGCAGCTCCTTATAACGGAGAGCCCGAATACAGCATAAATACAGACAAAGCATCGGCCCTAGGTTTTGAATTTTCAAATCTGAAAGACCGTATATTGAAACTGTTGGATTATTACATAGATTCCGTAAAATCAGAAAGAGAATAAAAACATGGTACAGGATATTTCACCAAGTAAATTGAAAAATGAATATGTCGATTGCTTTCCAAAAGACGGCGATAAAGTTTTTATGTTTAATAAAGACGGTAAAGTGTTACTCGGAGAGAAAGACGGAAGAATAGTTTTCACCGATGTATCAGACATAAAAGAGGGCAAATGCATTTATCTTTTTGCCATAGATGATGACAGATTTTTCTTAAGTTTTTGCGATGGTGATTACAACAAAGAAGGCTTCGAATACTACACAGTAAGAGAAGTTCGCGACAAGTTTTCTGAGATTTCACAAAAGGAAATATATGCTGTTTTTACAGCGTTTCATCTTTGGAGATGGTATGCCGACAATAAGTATTGCGGCAGATGTAAAGGTGAATTAAAACCCGGTGAAAAGGAACGTTCACTAGTATGTCCCGACTGCAATAATATTATTTATCCTAGAATCAATCCCGCAGTTATAGTGGGAGTTACTAAGGGCGATTGTATTTTACTTACAAGGTATCGCAGAGGTTATGGTCATAACGCACTAGTAGCAGGCTTTACGGAAATCGGTGAAACATTAGAAGAGACCGTTAAACGTGAAGTGAAGGAAGAGACCGGAGTAGAAGTTACCAATATCAGATATTACAAATCACAGCCGTGGGGAATGGCTCAGGATATGCTAGTCGGATATTTCTGTGATGCGGTAGGTGATGGGAAAATCAACATGGATGAGAACGAGTTAAAATTCGCAGAGTGGGTTAAAAGAGAAGACATTGAACTTCAGCCAAACAACTTAAGTCTTACAAATGAAATGATGAGAATGTTTAAAGAAGGCAACGAATAATGAAAAAAACATATATAACTACAATGCCGAATCATATCGGAGCATTTTTGAAAGCTAGTGAATGCTTTGCGAAGCTCGGCATAAATATTACCAGAGTCAGTTACAACAAAGCCGTGGATTCGCATACTCTTTTTATAGATGCGGAAGGCGATGAAGAGAAACTTATTCAGGCTGATGAAATGCTTACGCAAATCGGATATTTGCACGCTCCGAGTCAAGAGAAGGAAGTCGTGCTGCTTGAATTTATGCTCGTTGACAAACCGGGCAGCGTTACCGAAGTTTTAAAACTGATTGATGAGTACAGACTGAATATTTCATACATAAGTTCTCAGGAAAACGGCTCAGGATATCAGGCTTTTAAGATGGGTTTGTTTGTAGAGGATGAGGATAAGTTTAAAGAATTTTTGGATGAAGCAGGTAAGCTTTGTGTAATCAGAATCATTGATTACGATCAGTCGGAAAATGTTTATGATAATTCAATCTTTTATCAGTCGTTTGTTTCCGAACTGGTTAATTGTCTGAAACTTGATGAATCTCTTCGTGACAGTCTTTTAGTCAATTCCAATCTGGTAATGCAGATTCTGGATGAGAAAGGTTTGTCGCCTTATAAAACTTTTGAAAGTATAAGCCGTTTTGCACATTTGCTTGCAGCATGCAGAGGCAGCGAATTTAATCCGAGAATAACAAATCATAAAATAACCGATGATACGGAAATTATTCTGATTGAGCCTGCGTGCGGAAGCAATACAACAATCATAAAAAGTGCAGGCGAAATCCTTTTTATAGACAGCGGATACGCTCTTTATGGCGAAGAAATGGAAAAGATATTTAAGGATCTTTTACCGGAATATGAGACATTAAAAAAGAGAGTATACGTTACACATGCAGACGTCGATCACTGTGGACTTTTGCCATACTTTGATGAGATTATCGCAAGCGAAAAAACCAAGGAATGTTTATCGCTTGAATACAATCATAAAGACGGTTACAGGGAACAAAATCCTTTGCATAAACCCTACGTAAATATATGCAAAGCCCTTACGGGTTACAATCCTGTTAATCCGGATAAAATAAATGCTTTGTGGAAGTCGGATGATACCTCAAAAGAGCCTTTGACACATGTCGGTATATTTGATGTCGGCGAACTTCATTTTGATGTTTATGAAGGTCTCGGCGGCCACTTAAAAGGCGAAACGGTTTTGATTGATTACAATCATAAAATCGTTTTTTCGGGAGACATTTATATCAATGTGCATGAGCTCACAAAAGAGCAGGCTAAATACAATCAGTACGCTCCTGTTTTAATGACTTCTGTAGATACGGATCCTGAACTTTGCGCGGTGGAACGCCGCTTTATTATGCAGCTGCTTGACGAAGGAGACTGGACAGTTTTCGGAGCACACGGAATGCAGAAAGAGGTTAAAGTTTAGACATTTTTTTCATTGAGAAATTGCACTTCGCGTTCTGATTTTTGCAACAAGCGTATGCGCATATAGAAACAGCCATAGCCCTATGGTAGACTCCGGGTAGTAGGGAGGTGTTCCAATGAAAAAGAAATGGATGTCAACCAAATACCTGGTGCTGTTTTTTGTATTAACGCTTGCATGGACATGGATATGCGGATTCGTTCCGGTCATATTCGGCTTCACTGATACGGGCGCCGGAACTTTTATATTTTATTTCGGAGGCGGAGCCCCGTCGGTCGTTGCTTTGTTTCTGGTTTTTCTGACATATCCGAAGGATAAACGCAGGGATTATTTCAGAAGGTGCTTCAGTTTCAGACAGGCCGGTTGGAAATGGCCGCTTATAACGATTGCAGTCTTCACGGCATTATCTGCAGTAAGCATATTCGTAGGTGTGTGTCTGCTTGGCTTTGAAATGCCGACGATGGATTTTATTAAAGCAGTCATAAAAAATCCGCTCAACATTTTTCCGGTTCTTTTGATTTCACTTATTTCAGGACCGCTCAACGAAGAATTTGGCTGGAGAGGTTATGCACTCGACAGGCTTCTTTTAAGATTTGGATTTATTAAGGGCTCACTAATCCTCGGATTCATATGGGCAATATGGCATCTGCCGTGGTATTTTACACCCGGTCAGGCGCAGTACAACTTACTTAGGGATTCGGTATTTCATGCGTTAATGTTCATTCCGAGCGTTATGATGTTAAGCGTTTTTGTATCTTTCGTTTATGTTAAAACAAACCGCAGCATTCTCGCAGGAGCGCTGGTGCATATGTTCAGCAATCTGATCGGAAGCCAGTTATTATCGTCATACACAACCGAAATAAGTATGTTAATAAGATATACGAACATGCTGTTTTTTTTAGGAGTAATAATTTACGCGGCGTGCTCAAAGAAGTTTAAAAAAGAAACTGCCAAAGTTATCGATATAATACGGCAGCAGGAACAGGAAAACTAATGCAGATAGTAACAAGAAAAGTAGAGGGCCAACCTCTCACGGTTACAATCGAATATCCGGAATACACCGAGTCTGTAAAAGGCCTCATAAAAAAAATTAAAGGCCTTGATATCAGTTTCAGTGCTTTTGCGGACGACGGTCAGTTGCGTATTGCTCTGGCCGATGTTTTCTATATCGAAAACGTTGACAGAAAAGTGTTCCTGTATACCGAAAAAGATGTCTACAGACTTAATGCTTCAATGGCGGAGATTGAGAAAATCGCAAAAGACTCTGACCTTGTCAGAATTTCAAGAATCTGCATCATGAACACTTCTCACTTATCAGGGATCAGGCAGCTTAAAAACAGCCACCTCGAGGCAATGCTTGATAACGGCGAGAAGCTCATAGTTTCGCGCAAATATTTGCACGATATAAAGAGGAGGTTCTAAATGTCCGGTGTCAGAAAGATTTTAAAAGATACATGCATACTTGCGGCTTTGATGATATTTGCAGTGTTCACCCTTTCAATCATATGGTCGGGAATTACAGCCGAGATTGAACTTGTGTTAATACTGTTCGGACTCGCACTCATCATTACGGTAGTTAATTACCTGTTCGACGAGTTTCTGACTCTTTCGATCATCGCAAGCTACATCATAAAGTATTTCGTATTTACCGGAATCGTAATGCTTTTAGGATTTATTGCAGGCTGGTTTTATCCGAGCAACTTCTGGATGGCATTTATTTATGTCGGTATCGTCTTTGTGCTTGCATACGCAATAGATGCCTTCAAGGTACATAAAGATATCAAGTACATCAACGAACATATCATGAAAGGAAAGGGAGGAACAACATTATGACAGATTTTTTTGCCGATCTTTTAGGTTATTTATTGTACTTATTAATCATGTCAATTCCCGTTATTATTTTCCTTATAATAGCGTTTACGATATTCGTTTTGATAAAATTTGCTATTATTCCGGCATACAGGAAGATAAAAGAACCGGAAGCACCGATAGAATATTCAACTAAAGGAATAGATGCTGTTTCAGATGAGGAACTTGTATATTTTGGTAAAAACTCCGAGAAGAAAAAAGAAATAGAACAATTAATAGAAACAGACAGAAAAGAAAATCAACATAAAAAAAGTAAAGGTTTTGGGATATTTAAATATATGAGTGCTGCCTCAAAAGCTTTTACTGTTTTCCTGGCGCTGTTCATTATTGATATTCCGCTTTCTTGTGTAATTCCTTACATCTTTTTGTATCTGGGGGCATTAGTGGACGGAGCAATGTATGATCCGCCACCGAACACTCCGGGACATGCGGTGCCTATTTTTACAGGGTTCGGATTTGTTATAGGAATCTTTGTGGCTTTGATACTCGCTGTTGCATTACTGGTGGGGTTGATTATAAGTTTTAGTTTTTTTCTTGCATCGAAAATTAATAAGAAAAATAAAAACAAGTCTTGACCCTCCCCTTGGGGCACCCGTTAAAGTGGAATCATCAAATATAAGGAGGTTCCCAAAATGGAAAAGAAAATGACGTCCGGCGAAATAGCAAAAAAGGCCGGCGTTTCACAAAAAGCAGTTCGCCTCTACGATGAAAAAGGATTGTTGAAACCTTCGGATTACTCCGAGGGTAATTATCGTTTGTATGATAAAGAAGCACTTCAGGTTCTTGAAAAAATCGTTGCCCTAAAACAGATAGGATTTTCGCTTGAGGAAATTAGAGACAACCTCATAAAAGGAGAAGCAGGCAATGTTGAAGAAGCTTTAAGGATTCAGCTTAAAGCCATGGAAGAGAAACGTTATCAGATTGATAAGGTGATTGATTCCATAAACAGAACTCTCGAGCGTAAGGGCGCAAAACTGGACTGGGACGATGTTGCTGAAATAGTGCAGAACGTAAGCATAGACCAGAAGGCAGATGAATGGCACTGGGACGCGCTTAAACACACTTCCGAAGACTGGCATGTAACATTATTTGACTATGTAAATGTAAAAGAGAATGAAAAGGTTCTGGACTTAGGCTGCGGCTACGGTAAAATCTGGCGAAACAACTGGGATAAAATTCCTGCCGGAACCAAAGTTTTCGGATACGATGTACACGGAAGCTGGGCCGACGATTTTGAGAAATTTATAGAAGAAAAAAAGAGCGAACTTGCTGACGGTGTTGAATTTAAAATCGAGTTTGAAGATCTGACAAAAGAGTCCGCATGGAAGAAGATTAAAAAAGAAAAAGAGTATTCTCTTATCCTTGCGCACTATCTTTATTTTGAAGTTGAAAACATCGAAGATATTGTTGCGCGAGCAAGCAAAGTTCTTTCCAGGGACGGAGTATTTTCTTACAACGGTTACGCTGTAAACTGGTGGTATCGTTATTTTAGAAATGATTTCAAGGCAATGGGGCTTGATACTTCTTTTATGAGCGAAGGGATAAAGGCGCAGGAAGATGCGCAGAGTGCAAGCGAAGCAATGCTTAAAAAATATTTCTCCAAAGTAGAAGTGGCAGAACTTACCAATTCCTGGCATTACAGCAACTCGGAAGAGATTATAAAAAAGATGCTTGAAAACTTTGAAGAAAACAAAAAATACATTCTCAACAACAAGAAAAAAATCAAAGAATATTACGACGCAAAAATCAAAAAAGACGGTGAAGTAGTCTGCGAAAGAATTTCGGTTTTCTGGAACTGTTACAAATAACTGTTGACAAACCACTGTTTGCGGGAGTAATCTAAACACAATATTTTTAAGGAGTTTTTCCCATGTGTAGATTTGTAATCGATTATACATATACTACTACCGAATCGGCTATGCACATTCATTCAGTGTATGGTCTTGGTGTTGTATGTGATAATTCGAATTACAGGGAAGAATAAAAACGGATAAAAATTTAAGTATTTTATGACCGCCTGTTTTTCGAAGCAGGCGGTTTTTATTATATAATTAACTAAGGAGGTATGATTATGGATTTGCATGATTATAAGGACGTGGCGGAGAATTACGACAGCTATCTTGAAGTAATGTATTCGGAGTTTGATGCTCATGAAAATTTCCGCGAATTTTATTATGAACTGGCAAAGAAATACGGTCAGGACGGAGTGGTTGATATAGCATGCGGAACCGGCGCCGTACTTCTTTATCTTGCAGAAAGAGGAATAGATATTGACGGAACGGATATTTCCGAAGAGATGTGCAAGGTTGCTTCTAAAAAGGCAGAGGATATGAATCTTAAGCTGAATATTTATCCTGCGGATATGACAAAATTTTCATCAGGAAGAAAGTATTCGCTGGCCATTGTTGCAAGAAGCGGATTCATGCATCTTCCTACGCAGCAGTTGCAAAAGGAAGCACTAATTAATATCAGGGAACAGCTTTTACCGGGCGGTATCTTAACGTTTAATACTTTTGATCCATGGCCTGTGATGCAGGCAGAGCAGATTAAAACAAGCCCCGATGATTATACGTACAGACTTGAATATATTAACAATCACGGAAACAAAGAAAAGATTTACAATGCGATTTCCTATAACCCTTATACGCAGCAGCTTTTTGGCAACTGGAAATTCGAAGAGTACAACGAAAACGGAGAAGTAATCGATGTGAGAATCAGACCTCTTCTTATGAGAGAGACGTACCGCTCTGAGATATTCCTTCTCGCGGAACTATGCGGATTCGAAGTGCTCGATATTTACAGAGGCTATAAGGGAGACAAGGAAAATTTAAACGATCTTTCAACGGCCGCAAAATACAGGAGCAATTTAATCTGGATACTTAAAAAGAAAGACTGAAGGTGAAGATAATGGATAGAAAAATAAAAGAAGATTACATCAGAGAAATGAATATGGAGGAGATTTCGGAGTGCGTAAATGTTATCAGAACAGCATTTAAAACTGTTGCCGACGAGCTTGGATTTACCAGGGAAAACGCTCCGAGATTTACAGCATTCGCAACTGATGATACAAGACTTAAATATCAGATGTTGGTCGAGAAAAGACCTATGTATGTATATCTTCATGAAGGAAAAGTAGTCGGATATTATTCGTTTGGCATTACCGAAAACGGAAATATTGAACTTAACAATCTCGCCGTACTTCCCGAATTCCGACATTTGGGAATCGGAGAAAAACTTGTAAACGATGCTTTAGAAAAAGCTAAAGCGTTTGGCAAAGAAAAACTGGAAATCGGTATAGTGGAAGAAAACGTAAAACTTCGCAACTGGTACGAGAAATTAGGATTCATTCATAAAGGCACAATGAAGTTTGATTTCTTCCCCTTTACATGCGGATATATGGAAAAAGTTTTATGAGGAAAAAGTATGAAATATTTTAGAATACACACAGCGGAAAAAGCATATCTTACCAAACAGCCCAGAGGTATTTTTACGGCAGTCTGGAAACTGGTTGAATCGGGAATCCTTAACGAAGAAGAGATAAAAGAATATTGGCGTAACAGGGAATACTTTGAGAAAGTTCTTCCGGTCCCTCCGATTTACGATGACGGCAATCCCGCCGGTGCAATTACATGGTTTAAAGACACCGAAGAGGGCAAAGAGATTTATGCTCAGATGTCGTTTTACAGAGAGATGTTATCCAAGTACGGCGTTGAATTATTCAAGTCGGAGACCGAAGAAATCCCCGGCGAGATTATTTACGAAGACGAGTTTCAGATAGCAGTAAAAAATGTCAGAGATGATCTTGAAGTTGTCACAAAATATGAAAGTTTTGTATGGCCGGATTATAAAAACTGCATAGCAAATCTGCCAAACTCGGTACTTAAATATTTCGGTGCGAAAACCGTGGGAGATACATTACCGCTGGCAGATAAATATCTTGAAAAAGAATACAAAAATGTCGTTGTGATTCTTTTAGACGGAATGGGTAAATCAACAATCGAAAAAGAACTTAAAGAAGACGGTGCTTTTAGAACACATCTGGCAGGCATTTACAATTCGACATTTCTTTCGACAACCGTTGCTGCGACAACATCGGTTTTATCAGGTCTTGAACCCTGCGAACATGCGTGGCTCGGATGGGATAATTATTATCCCGCAGTCAACGAAAATGTTGAGGTCTTTACAAACTGTAAACAGGGTACAAAAGAACAGGCTGCTGATTACAATATTGCGTGGACTTTAACACCATACGAAAACGTGATTGAAAAGACTAAAAAGTCGGGAACCGATGCTTATTTTGTAGCACCTTTCTTTGATAAAAATCTCACAAACATACAAGAGATTTGTAACAGCATCAAGAAGCTTTGCGAAAAGCCGGAGAGGAAATACATTTACGCGTATTGGAATCAACCGGATGGAGTTTTGCACAGGCATGGTTCTGATTCAGACATCGTAAAAGAAGCTTTGGCTGAAATGGAAAGCGAGATAGAAAAACTTGCAGGAGAACTTGAAGATACACTAATTTTCGTAACGGCGGATCACGGTCACATTGACAATGAAATAGTAGTTTTGCAGGATTATCCCGAGCTGATTGAATGCCTTGAGAGACTTCCGTCCCTCGAACCGAGAGCATTAAATCTTTTCGTAAAAAAAGAAAAAGAAGAATTCTTCATAAAAGAATTCAACAGACTTTTCGGTGAAAAATTCATACTGATTACAATTAAAGAAGCACTTAAAAGACAGCTTTTCGGAGATAAGGAATATCACAAAGAGTTCTTAGGAATGCTTGGAAATTATCTTGCGATTGCAACCGGTGATATGTCGATTTATTTTACGGATGAGAGATGGCTTTCGATGCACGGAAGTCTGACGAAAGAAGAGATGCAGATACCGCTTATCGTGTTTGAATAAGCATATATTTATTGCCGTAAAATGATGCATAATTTATAATATTATAGGAGAAAAATTATGGATTTAATCATACTTATAGGAGCCGGCGCGGTCGGTAAAATGACCGTCGGCCAGGAACTGATGAAAATAACGGATTTCAGGCTTTTTCACAATCATATGATGATTGAGCCCGTGCTTGA
>JAEEOJ010000123.1 GCA_016284175.1 Lachnospiraceae bacterium
GCATAGCAGAATGTCAAAAATTATTGCGTTAAAATGTCGGAAAGACGGGCAAATTCCTCAAGAGTCAGCTCTTCCCCGCGAATGTTAATGTTTTTGCCCATTTCAAGAAGTGCATTTTCGATATTTTTCTTGTCGGTTTTGTATGCCGAAGAGTGTGAAAGTGCGTTTGTTAAGGTCTTTCTTCTCTGCTCGAACGCTCCTTTTATGATGCGAAACATCTCGGACTTGTTGTTAACCTTTACTGCCGGCTCTTTAAGTTTGTCAAGCCTTATAACCGCGCTGTCAACGTTCGGGCGGGGAATAAAGCAGTTCGGCGAGACCGTCATCTTTACTTCCGCATTCGAATAAAAGGCAACCGCAAGGGAAAGTGCACCGTAATCCTTGCTGCCGGGTCCGGTCTGCATTCTCTCGGCCACTTCTTTTTGAATCATTACGGTAATGCTCTCTATAGGAGCATCTTTTTCGAGAAGTTCCATTATGATGGGCGTGGTGATGTAATACGGTAGATTCGCCACAACCTTGGCGGAAGCGGCGCCGTTTTCTTTTAGAATCTGTACTATATCTGCTTTTAAAATATCCTGATTGATAACGGTCACATTATCAAAGTCCGCGAGCGTGTACTCAAGGACCGGAATCATGTTTTTATCAATTTCAACGCAGATAACCTGTTTTGCGGCTTCTGCAAGATACTGCGTAAGCGTTCCGATTCCGGGGCCGATTTCAAGCACGGTGTCTTCCTTTGTAATGCCTGCGGAGGCCACGATTTTCTCGAGAATATTCGCATCAATAAGGAAGTTCTGGCCGTATCTTTTCTGCGCCGAAATACCGAATTTGTTTAATACCTCACTTGTTTTGGAGGGATTTCCTAAGTAAGCTTTTAAGCTCATTTGTAAGTTTCCTTTTTCTTAAAGTAATGTTGTATTTGTCAATTGTCTTCTGGTCAGGTTCATAGTCGCCTAAGATTTCATCTGCCTTCGCAATAACTTCTTTGTAGGATTTAATATCAACCCTGAAATAATCATGTTCCCCGTTCATTAATGCGATATCCTGTTTATCGTCATCCGTGCTTCCGTAAACCTTTCCGTAGGGAAGTGATGTGTAGTATTTAAAGTTCCTGTCAAAGAAATATTCCTCATCGCTTCCGAACAGAACATAGCTCTTCTGTTTTTTAAGATAAACAAATCTGTAAGGGAAACCGTCGATATAAAGATTTTTTACCGCCTTATCTGTCTTTGCGTTATAAATCGTAAGTTCTCCGTCGTAGTTTAAAACCGCATAGTATTTTCCGTCGTCGGACTCTAATACCGTATATGTCGTATCGACGGCATTCGGGTAATTTGCTTTGTCGACCGTGGAGTCTTCTTCAAACTCGTTTACACCGGTCTTCGAAAGTTTTGCGGCCCACTCTCCGCGCTTTAATTCAAATATCGAAATATAAGTCGCATCTTCTTTATGCTTGATATATAAGTTGCCGCTTCTTTGCATGACATCAATCAGTTTATGACTTGCTTTTTGAGGGAAGAGTTCGTCGGACATGATCTTTCCCTCATAAAAGAAACTGTCTAAAAGAAAGATATCTTCATTTTCATCGACCAATGCGAATCCGTCATCGTACGAGAATACTTCCAATATCAAGTTGGCTCTTACCAAACTGGATAAAAGATTTAAGTCGTAATCGAAAAGCATGGCTTCGTTGTTTCCGTAAACGCAGAGACCATAGTCATTTAGCGCAAGAAAATCCATGGAACCTGTTTCGATTAACCTTCCCTCTACTCCGTTTTTTGATGTGGCATTTGCAACATCATATCTTAAAAGATGAGTAAGGTTATGCAAAGTCTCTTCATCACGTCCGACAAAGGAGACAAACACATAGTCCCCGCTGGTGGCAAGACCCGCGTAATCGGTAATATTTTTATCACGGATAAACATATCTATCTGACCCGTGGCGGTTTCAAACTGGCATAGAATCGCGCCGTCAAAAGCCGGATCTTCCTTGAGTGCAAAGACAGCATATTCTCCGTCCTCGGAAAAAGCCACATCAAGGTATTCGCTGAATATATCGAATTCGAGATCGTAATCGGAATACTTAATCTCATAAATGACCGTATCTTCCGAATAAGCTTTTACGCCGTCAATCGTAAATGTAAAGGTCATTCTTCCGTCATCAGGTGTTTCAACATCAGACGGATATTCGTCAATAACTTTTGTATTTCCTGTTTTTATGTCAAGATATCTTGTCTGTGTATCATCGGTTATATATCCGATGGAGTAAATTACACCGTCATTACCGCTGAAACTCATATCGTAAAGGCCGTAGGCTTCGGTTTGACAGATAGTTTCTCCGCTTTCTATATCCACTACGTAAAGGATAGCATCATGTCCGAAAAGTGCCATTCTTTTCCTGTCGGGTGAAACCTGATATGAAGTGATTGCACTCGGTATCTGTACGATTCCGGTCGGAACATAGGACTCCGACGCGCCGTAAACATTCATTGCATCAACAAGAGCTCTGTAGGCTTCTTCGTTATAGTCCTTTGTTTCTCTGTCGGGAAGCACGCTTCGTGCGGCATATATCGCATCAAGGCGTCTGCCGGTTTCGTAGAGATCTTTTGAGGCCGAAGCCATGGATGATGCGTATTTATCCTGAATGGTCTTATTCTGTTTCTGAATCTTTGCCGTAAAAAGAACGCATACAAATGCAAAAATCGCAACTATCGCAAGGACAACTTCCATGGCAATGATACGTTTTTTGATCTGCTGCTCTCTCTTTCTTTGTTTTAAATCATCGTAATTGAGATTGAACATTGCCGCGCAGAGTTTGATGACGGCATTATCCATATTTTTAAGACGTTCTTTGTTGTTTTGGCCGCGACAGTCTGCCGCAAGGGGTTCTCTCGTGCGACGGATAACAACGTCATTGCCGTTTAAATCCTTTTCCGTTACGTCTTCGTTTAAAAGAATCTCGGGGAAGGATTCGTCGGGCTCGCCTTCGGCAAGCACCAAAAGAACATGCTTCCTGTCTTTTAAGGATACGAAGGTCTCAATTTCTTTTCTGCACCATGCCGACAAAGGGAGCCTGGGTGAACAAATTACAATAAGGAATTCCGAATTCTTCAAAGCGGCCATTATCGGATCTGACAGATTGTCCGATAAAGGAAGCTCTGCCTCATCGCGAAATACTCTCTCTATCTTTTTCTTTTTTAAACCCATTTTCTTTAGAACGGATTTGGGAAGTTTGAAGTTTTCGAGTTTCTTATGAAGGTTTTCAGATACAAAAGAATCGAGCTCACAATGTCTGTAGCTGATAAAAGCATCATATTTTACATTTTCGAGTCCCATTAAGTTCTCCTAAAATAAATGATTTTTATTCGGATAGTCTGTACATTTCAAGTGCGTTTTTGTAAGTGATTTCTTTTACGGTTTCTGCGTCCGTTCCTTTTAAAAGAGCAATTTCGTCAACCACGTATTCAAGGTAAAGCGATGAATTCCTTTTAGCCCTGAAGGGTGTGGGCGCAAGATACGGGCAGTCGGTTTCAAGCACTATTTTCTCAAGAGGAATTCTTTCGACGGTTTCTTTTAATTTCTTTGCGTTCTTAAAAGTAACCACTCCGCCGACTCCGATGTAAAAGCCCATTTTTATGGCCTCAACAGCAATTTCGGGCGAATAGGAAAAGCAGTGTATAACTCCGCCTACCTTTCCTGCGGCGTGTTCTGAGAGAATGTCCATTGTGTCTCTGGCGGCTTCTCTCGAATGAACTATTATAGGAAGAGAAAGCTCTTTGGCCAGTTCAATCTGTCTTATAAATGCGCTTTTCTGGATGTCGGGATTGTCTTTATGCCAGTAGTAATCAAGGCCGATTTCTCCGATGGCAACGACTCTTTTTTCTTCGCACATTTTGCGAAGAGCATCTATGCCTGCATCATCGACTTCATCGCAGTCATCGGGATGAACTCCGACGGCAGCATAAAAGAGGTCATATTTATTTGCAAGATCTATACTGTTTTGGCTCGTTTTAAGATTCGCGCCGACATTTACTATTCTTTTTACGTCGCTTTCTATAAGGGCTTTTATTATTTCTTCCCTGTCTTCATCAAACGCATCGTCGTCATAATGTGCATGTGTGTCAAAAATCATATTTCATCTCCGTACGGCAAAAGCCAAATACATTATATTATATATTTTTCAAAAAAAGTATTGCAAAACAAAAAAACTTATAATATAATCTCTTATGTTCGCGCGATTAGCTCAGTTGGTAGAGCACCTGACTCTTAATCAGGGTGTCCAGGGTTCGAGCCCCTGATCGCGCACTAAGTACTAATTTTGTGGACGCAGGAGCCATGGGGTTGGTGCTTTTCTTTTTTTACGGAGGTTTTAAGGAGGGGTACTTATGACAAGAAAAGAACTGGCAATGAATTATTTCAAAGAAGGTTACAACTGTGCTCAGGCCGTTGTGCTTGCCTTCGAAGATCTTACAGGCTTAGATAAATCCACGCTTTTAAAACTGTCGTCTTCATTCGGCGGCGGACTTGGCCGCCTCAGGGAAGTCTGCGGAAGCGTGAGCGGAATGGCTATCATTCTCGGTATTGTATACGGATATGACGATTCTTCTTCGCACGAAGAGAAGTCAGCGCACTATGCAAGAATTCAGGAAGTCGCTCATAAATTCGAGGAAAAGAACGGCTCAATCGTCTGCAGAGAACTTTTAGGCTTAGCCACCAAGCATGATTCGCCTGTTCCCGAAGCAAGAACCGAGGGCTACTACAAAAAGCGCCCCTGTGTTGAGCTTGTCGGTGATTCGGCCGAGATACTTGATGAATATATTTCAAATCACCCTGTAAAATAATTACTCATAAAAGATAAAAGCCGGAATCGAAATGATTCCGGCTTTATTTATTTCTTTTATGATTTAGAATACAAACTGGTATACGCAGAATGCGGCGTACAGGATAAGGAGTGTAACGCCCTGCCATCTGTAAAGCTTGCCTTTAATAAGCGCGGGCAGCGTTAAGAAAAGCATTACGAAAAGCATCAAAGGTATTTCCACCACGAGCGATGAGTTAAGTCCTGTGTTTAAGAACAGCTTTTCAGCCGGTACTTCGAAAGGCTTGATGGTGATTGCAAGACCGCTTACAAGTACAAGGTTGAAAAGGTTTGCACCGATGATGTTACCGAGCGATAATGAGCCGTGGCCTTTGATAAGCGAAGTGATTGCTGTTACAAGTTCGGGAAGCGATGTTCCGAGAGCTACCACTGTAAGTGCGATAACCGAATCGGGAACGCCGACCTTCTTGGCGATAATCGTTCCGTTGTCTACTAAAAGAGTTGCACCAAATGCAATGATTGCCGCACCGAGTACAAGCAGTATGATTGCCATAAATACCGGCATATCTTTTTCTTTTTCCTCTTCGGGATTTTCATCCGGCTTGCCCTTTTGTTTAAGTGCCGTCAGAACGGTGATTACCATATATACCACGAACATGCATAAAAGAACGATACCTGTGGTTCTGGTAAAATTGCCCGTTACGTATGCGGTGAATGTATAAAATCCTGCTGCCGTAAAGAAGAAAAGCACGGGTACAATCAGTGATTTTCTTTCTGCCTTGGCAGGTTTTACAGCCAGTGTGATTGCGGCGATTAAAGAAACATTACAGATTATGGAACCGATTGCGTTACCGTAAGAAATCGCACCGTTTCCTTTTGCAGCCGCCTGAGCTGAAACCATTACTTCGGGAAGCGTGGTTCCGATTGAAACAACCGTTGCGCCGATAAGGATCTCGGGAACCTTAAACTTTTCTGCTATTGCACTTGCGCCGTCAACAAACCAGTCTCCTCCTTTTATGAGAAGGAAGAAACCTATTGCAAAAAGGATGAGTGCGGGAACAAGCGCTGTAATGTCCGCTTTATTGTTGTAGATAAAGCAGCCGAGGCCTGCAACAAACAGTATGATCGCAAAAATCAGATTTCCGTATTTTTTCATTATATTTACGTCCTTTCGAATAGGATTATTGTTTAATCAAATCAATCGTAGTCTATCAGTTTTTTTATGAACGGTCAATAAGCATGATTCGCCAATAACAGCCCTTTATTTTCCGCTTTTGGGCAAATTAAGATATTGTTTATTTTATTTTTACATTATGATATTATATATAAGAATTGATTAGATTCGTATAACCGCAAATGAGGGGGAATTACATATGGCACTTTATGAATCCGGAGAAATGTATCTCGAAACCATTCTCGTTTTATATAAAAGAGGACTTGAGAGAGTACGTGCAATCGACATCGTAAAAGAAATGAATTTTTCCAAACCGAGTGTAAGCATTGCACTTTCAAATCTTAAAAAAGAAGGTTACGTATCAGTTGATGCAAACGGTACCGTGGAACTCACGGATGCAGGTTTAAAGATCGCCAAGAAGATTTACGAACGCCACGTAATCTTAAGCCAGCTGCTCATCGATCTCGGCGTATCGGAGAAAACCGCTTCCGAAGATGCCTGCAAAGTTGAACACGTGATTTCGGACGAAACGTTTAAGGCAATCAAGAAACATTACAAAAACAAATCTGAAAAGTAAATTTATTACAGGCACTTACGGGTGCCTGTTTTATAATGGAATAAATTTGCGGGGAAAAACTATGGACAAAAGCTCAGGTCAAATCCTGGATCTTCTGGATGCCAAAGAGGCTTCGGAAAAAAAGATTGATAAATTAGAAAAAAAACTCAGTAATGATCACACAAAAGCATACCTGCTTGGATTGCTCGGAATTCCTCTTGGATTCTTAGCATCAATTCTTATATATGCTTCAGCCATAGGAATTTTATGGCTTATTTCTTTATATGAATCAAATAATTATGTATGGGGAAGTATTGACGGCTCTCCCATGCCCGGAATCGGAGCCATCGGAATATTATTGATGATTTTATTATTCATTCCGTTATTCTTTATACTGTTTATAATTTCATCAGCCATCCTTTATTTTCTGATTACCCTTATTGCTTGTAAAATAATAGATTCAAGAGCAAACGGTAAGCATGCAGACAAATATGAACCTCAAATGATTCAGGAACTGGTCAATCTGGAGAATATAAATCAGCAAATTGAAGAGATGCAACAAATAAATCCACAGGAATAAAAACTCTAATTTTCAAAAAACGAATTAATCGTCTTTCGATAAACGACAGTAAATATCACTCCGATAATTATAGCCGAAAGGTGAATAATCATGGAGGGTACTCCTGCCACGAAAGGACTTATTGCTATATACAACGTTACTAACGAAAAAGGAATCAGAAAATAAAACGAAACCTGTTTAAACAGCTTTCCAAACCCGTATTTTTTTCCAAGAACAAATATCGCATATAATGCAATCGGCACAAAGCAGAACGCCAAACCGGATGCACCGTGACAGCCAAATTCTTCTCCTTTTTTAGTAAAGTAAACGCCCATTATTATACAGGCAATCAAATCTATCAACCATGATGCAACAAATATAGGTAACATCTTTTTTGTTCCTATTATCTTTTCAACCAGGATTCCGAAAGGCAGTATCAAAAGTAAATTATATCCAAGATGACCTATTGTAAATCTTATACCATAATCTGAGGGATATTCAGGCGGAATAAGAGCCTGAGGCGCTCCCTGAAGGAAAATATGTGTAATAACCTGCCATGGATATTTAATCGGATAAACCAATAAAAAAGCCATATAAGTTGATACGATAAGTTGCGATATCAGTGTCACGATTATGCATAATGCAGCAATCGTCAGGCAAAAAAACGGAATGCCTTTCTTAAAATAAATATTTCTGATTTTCATATAGAACCCCCTAAAGTTCAATTCTTTTTATTTGCTTAATTCTGTACACATGGCAGAGAATTTTTTATCATCAAGCATCTTTATAATTGTATCTACAGCTTCAGCCGCTGTTCTGCCAAGTGTATTGTACGAATTTATATTTGTCGGGAAATCGAACAGCTTACAGATGTTTAAATGATAATCCGGAGAAGAATCGAATTTTTCAGCCATTTCTTTTGCTCCGAGAAATAATTCCCGAGCCTTGTTTTCATCACCGTCTTTTAGATAAGCAAAACTCTCCAGTGTAAGATATGTTACGGACATATAATCAAGGAACCCCGGTTCTTCGTTTTTCTGAAGACTTTTTATATATTCATTACCCCATCTGGTCAATTCTTTTATGCGTTCTGTTTCCCCACGGTTTTTATAAAAGAAAAACAATCCCAGCGTTATATTGATAAGATGATTGGTATTGTCCCAAAAACTTAATGCCAGTTGTGACAGGCACTCTTCGCCCTTACCGCCATTAAGCGCCGACATAAAACCAATCTGAGAATCAAAAACTCCTGCCTCATTATTCTTTTTTAACATTTCCAGAGCTTTGTCATGTTCGTCGATCCAAAAATAAAGCTGGGCTATATTGCCAAAAATGGATGTTCTTCCGTATTTGGGGTCCACGTCCAGAGGAACGATATTTGATGCTCTGTCAAAAAGATCGATTGCTCTAAGCATCAAATCTTTATTCTTCTCTTCCTGTCCGAAACCTGAATACATATGTGCGGCGATCAGGAGTATGCCATAATCGTTTGGATATTTTACTAATGCTTTTTCAGCCTCGATTAGTCCCGATTTGTCTTTTTGGAATATGAACATGGTCAGCCTGTCCCTAATTGACTGTTTGCGGTTGTCGGCTGCTTCGTATCCGAGCATTGCATCCACCGAAGTGTCGAAAAGATCTGCGATTCTAACCAGCATTTCTACTTCGGGAATCGAAAGATCGGCTTCCCATTTGTATACCGCTCCGACCGTAACTCCCAAAGCTTCAGCCAAAGCCTCCTGGGTAAGGGATCTTTCTTTTCTCATTTTCCTGATGTTTTCGCCTAATTTAAATTTCATAACGAACCGGTCCTTTTCTTTTTTTATGATAACAAAAATATAATACATAAAGAACTGACTGCCAATACTAATTGAAGATTTTATTTTCTACTGTCAGTATTGGTTTGTATCATTAAAAAATGCGCCCGCAAGGCGCATTTTTTAATGTATTCTTACCAAAGCCGAAGTTGAGCCGTCTTCTTTGACAATCTTTATATTCATGAAGTCTTCTTCTTTTTTTATATAAAAAGATATGGTCTCGCCTTCAAACGAAGGGTTTTTGTAGTGAATTTCAAGTTCCGATATCTTTAGTTCATCCAGTTCTTTTGATGAAAACAGGCCTTCCACTGCTTTGATGTATGCGACATTGTTCATATGCCGGCCATAGTCGGTGTCTATACTTCTGACAGTATATCTGCCCTTAAGTTCTCCCTCAAAGTCATCTTTCATAACAGAAAACGGTTCGGGGATGGCTGTTTTATCCGTGATTACAAGACCCTCCGGATATATGCCTTTGGCTTTCTGCGGAACATGTGTTTTAGCATCGATTATCGCCCACTCTGTTTTGCCGAGTGCTATTATGCCGTTATCGTCGCTTATCTCATAATCTCGATTGCATTTAAGTATTCCGGCTTCTTCGGGCCAGGTGGATACTTTGACCGTCTTAGCCATATCCGCTCTTCTTAAGATTTTTATCTTGGTTCTTGCAGCAATCCAGAAGAGACCCCTCTCATTAAATCCCGTAAAACCTACGCCCAGAGTCTCGGCATGATACATGGCCGCATCCATAAAAAGCCCCGCGATTGCGGATATCGAAAGTTTGGCGCTGTAGTCGCAAAGACTCGGCAGTATTATTTGTTCTTTTTCAAAAACTGATTCCATATTTACCTCTTTTACCAGTCACTGCTCCAGTCTGAAGAGCCCGAATCCCACGAATCGGACGAACTCCACGAATAGTCCGAAGAATCGTTTGAGCTCCACGAATCATTGCTGCTTGAGTAACTGCTTTGTCTTTCCGCTTCCTGATCTCTCTCGTATTGAGCATAATATTCGGTATCCTTGAAATCGGTTATCTGTGTATCCGAATTCCAGTTTGGAACATAATAAAAATCTTTGGCATCATACTGATTGGTGAGTGCCTCCGGAACATCCGATGACGATACGCTTCTCCAGTCATCATACTCGTCGGAGTATACATACCAGCTGGATGTATCATACGAATCCATACGATAGTATTCGTTATCGTCGTAGCTGTAATAACCAGTGGTAACATAGCCCGGCTTATATGAGTTGTCGTAATAAAGCCTTGTATCGCTGATAGTCGGGAAATCGTAATCGTTTGAATAATCCCGTGATAAATAATAATCTTTTGCTTTTCTGTTTTTCTTGAATTCGGGAATGGCAGATACATCGGCTGTCTCCCATTCACCGCTTGCTGTATTGTAAACGGCCCATCTGTCAGAGTCATCGACATATGAATAATCTCCGAAAGAATAGTATGTATTGCCGTTATAGGAATAATATCCTTTTTCGGGAACACCGCGTCCTTCACCTAAAATTAAGCCAAAAAGTGCAGTCGGTCCGAAAATCTGAATGGCCATATATATTCCTATTATGGTCAATGCAGTTCTTAAAGCTTTTCTGCCGCCACGGTTGGATCTGCCGCCCGAAGAACGTCTTGCATGGTAACTGTCATAATACCTCTGGGCATCCGCAGGTGATGTGTCGGTATTTCGCTGCGCGGAAGCGTTTCTTGATTTCTGCTCGATTATCTCCTGCTTAAGACGCATAAAGAGTTCGTTTACCGCATACGCCTCGTCGCTTCCTTCATACCTTACAGCTCTCTGGCCGTTATCTTTGTTTTTATAAACTATAAAATTGCCGGTATTTTCATCCTTGTAAATACCGAAAGCTCGGGGATATTTGTAATCGATACCGATAAAGAATCTCGTGGTTTCATAGGGAGGAAGTCCCTTGGATTCATACCATTCTTTAAGCCCTTCAATCGTGGTGGGCTGATCGGCGGTACTTCTTCTGACATTTTGATTCGGTGCACCGCAGGACGGACATTTTTCCAAAGTGTCATCAAACATGGAGCCACAGTATTCGCATTTGATTTTCATAAGCATTCCCTCCGTTTTGAATTGTACCATATTTCCTGACTATATAGTATCTCCAAAGGGAGTTTTTTAAAAATCCAACTATGGAAAAATATCCGTTTTAATTGGTTTATTTTAAAAAAATACGACCTTTAATCCCACTGATTGTTTTTATCCTTAAACTTCTTCATCGTCTTCGCCCATTTGGCTATGTCTTGAAACGAATTATCTTCCGGTATAACCCACTATCCAAACATTTTTTCAATATCCTTCTCCTCATACAATTTCGAGGGCAATACCGTATGTTGATCAGGAAACAGTTCTTCACAAATCCTAAGTTCAAGATCCTGTCTGTGCACCCAGTGTCTGACCAAACCATCCTCACCCACAAGTCCGTTTCTGACTGCATGAGGACTATTGTCAAAATAGTCACAAAGCATTGCAAACCAAACTTCATTGCCTTTGTCGTCAACCCGGCCGTGCCGTGCAGTCTCAAGATTTCTTCTTATATCATCAGATTCTGCCTTTAGATATGCAATGTGTATCTGCTTATCACCTATGGCCTTCTTAATATCTCTGTAAAACTCTATGATGGCTTCGTCCTTCATATCCCTAAAGAGTATCATATCCTCAACGATATTTTGAAAAAGAGCACACTCAGTGATCATTGGAGCG
>JAEEOJ010000124.1 GCA_016284175.1 Lachnospiraceae bacterium
CCGCTATCAGACTTCGTGCAGGAAAGAGCAGCACAGATACAGCGGTTTCCGATGAACCCGTTATCGAGTGTATCAAAGCCACCTATAGAGAAGCAGACAACAACGGCGTTTCACTTCTTATCGAAACAGTCGGACCTTACGCAAACACAGAGAGACTCCGTAATGTCTTAAATGTTTTCGCAAGAGACAACGTTGCTGCAGCATGGGATATTCACCACACAGTAAGATTCGGCGGTGAAAGCGCAGAGACTTCAATCCAGAACCTCGGAGCATACGTTCTTCACGTACACATAAAAGATTCAGAAGTTGTTGACGGAAAGATAGAATACAGACTTATGGGCGAAGGAAGCCTTCCCATTGACGATTTGATGGGCGCTCTTCGTTCAATCAATTACGACAAATATATTTCATTTGAATGGATTCCCGCATGGCTCGAAGAATTATCAGACCCCGGAATCGTATTCCCTCACTTTATCAACTTCATGTCTCAGTATGAGCAGGAAGCAAAAGTTGTTGGTCAGACACTTTATTCAAACAAGGCCGGCACAGGAAAGTTTATCTGGAAAAAGGAAGAGATTATCGACAAGACATTCCCTCAGGTACTCGACAAGATGGTTGAGGAATTCCCCGATCAGTATGCTTTCAGATATACAACTCTTGATTACACAAGAACCTATTCCGAATTCAGGGATGACGTTGACGAATTTGCCAAGACTCTTATCGCGCTCGGCGTAAAGCAGGGTTCCCACGTGGCAATCTGGGCAACCAACATTCCCCAGTGGTACTTATCTTTCTGGGCTTGCTGCCGTATCGGCGCAGTTCTTGTTACAGTAAATACAGCTTATAAAATTCACGAGGCTGAGTATCTTTTACGAAACTCCGATACTCATACTCTTGTAATGATAGACGGCTTCAGAGATTCAAACTACGCAGAGATTATTCAGGAACTCTGTCCCGAATTAAAAGACAATGTTCCCGGCAAAGCACTTCACTGCAAACGACTTCCTTTCCTTCGTCACGTAATCAACGTAACAAGCAGACAGCCCGGCTGTCTTACATGGGAAGAGGCACTCGAACTTGGAAAGAATGTTCCCATCGAAGAAGTTTACCGTCGTTCATCCTTAGTTGATAAGCATGATGTCTGCAATATGCAGTACACATCCGGTACAACAGGATTCCCTAAGGGAGTTATGCTTACACACTACAATGTAGTTAACAACGGAAAATGTATCGGCGACAGAATGGACTTATCCACAGCCGACAGAATGATGATTCAGGTGCCCATGTTCCACTGTTTCGGTATGGTACTTGCGATGACCGCATCCATGACCCACGGTGTAACATTATCACCTATTCCTTACTTCTCAACCAAGCCCGCGCTTGCATGTATCAACCAGGAAAAGATCACATGCTTCCACGGCGTGCCTACAATGTTTATCGCAATGCTCGAGCATGAAGACTTCCCGAAGACCGACTTCTCACACATGAGAACGGGTATCATGGCCGGAAGCCCCTGCCCCATCGCAGTTATGAGAGACGTTGTTGAGAAGATGCATATGACAGAAATCACCATCGTTTACGGTCAGACCGAAGCATCACCCGGATGTACAATGTCCACAACCGACGATCCTCTGGAAGTCAGAGTTACCACAGTCGGCGGACCTTTACCCGGCGTTGAATGTAAAATCGTCGATCCCGAAACCGGAGAAGAATGTCCCGACGGTGTAAACGGCGAGTTCGTAGCCCGTGGTTACAATATCATGAAAGGTTATTACAAGATGCCTCTTGCCACAGCAAAGGCAATCGATGAAGACGGATGGCTTCATACAGGTGACCTTGCATGCAGAACACCCGAAGGCAACTTTAAGATTACAGGCCGTTTAAAAGACATGATTATCCGTGGCGGTGAAAACATTTATCCCAAGGAAATCGAAGAATTTATCTATACATACGATAAAGTAAAAGACGTTCAGGTAATCGGTGTTCCCGATGAGGCACTCGGCGAAGAAATCCTCGCAGCCGTAGTTCCTAAGGAAGGCGAAACAATTACCGAAGAAGAAATCAAGAAATACGTATTCGACCACATGGCTAAACACAAAGTTCCCAAGTACGTCGATATCGTAGACGGCTTCCCCATGAACGCCGCAGGCAAGATTCTTAAATACAAGATGAGAGAGGCAGCAGTCGAGAAATACAACTTAAAGAAAGCCGACAGCATCGAAACAGCATAAATAATAAAAGCGCAGGATTATCAGTCCTGCGCTTTATTGTCTTTATAAGATAATTTTACGGATTTTATGATTGGCATAATTTCCTTAGTTTCACTCTGATAAATATTATTATTTTTATTCTTTAGTTCTCTTTCATATTCGATTGCTTCTTCAAGACCGGTTTTTAAATCTTCAAACATTTTACTCATTGAAGGCACCTCCGAGTTTAATATATTCTAAAATGCGATTGGCAAAATTCTGCTTTTCTTTACAAAGACAAACGAGTTCGTACAATTCGGGATCATCGGAAAAAGATATGATTATTTGTTTCGGAGTGTTATTATCTGTTATTCCAAAAAGATAATCGGGTGTTGTGTTAAATTGTTGGGCAATAAAACATACGGTTTGATAAGAAGGAGTTCTGTCGCCATTTTCATATCTTCCATATCCCATTGCGGACATATTCAGTTTTCTGGCAGCTTCTGCCTTAGAAATACCCATATTTTCACGTATTTTGATTAAACGATCCGGTTGAAAAACCATAATGTATTCTCCTTGACAATAACCATTGGTTATAATATATTTTTACCATAACCATTGGTTACACTGTAACAAATTATAGGAAGATAGTCAAGCAAATAACAAATGTGTTATTGACCACCGATAACATATTTGTTATTATAGAGGAAAGAAAATGTATAAAATTATCTTTTTTGAAGATTCTGATGGATATTGCAGTTTAAAAGTACATTTAAAAGAATTACGAAAGAATGCAAATGATGGCAATAAGGATGCTAGAATCAATTTTTACAAAATAGTTGCGTATATAGACACTCTCAAAAAAGAAGGAACTCGTATTGGTGAACCAATTGTTAAACATCTTGATGGAGATATTTGGGAGCTGAGACCATTATCCAATAGAATCCTGTTTGCATTTTATAAAGAAAACACATTTATTTTATTGCATTCTTTTCAGAAAAAAACTCAAAAAACTCCGAGGCGAGAAATATTAAAGGCTATTCGTGAGTTAGAGGACTATAGGAGGAGGTTTCCGTTATGATTAGTTGGGAAGATGTCAGAGAAGAATTAAATATCAGTTCCGAAGAAGAATATATAATAGAATTGGAAAAAGAACTAATAGGAACCTTGGTTGATATTCGCGAAAAACAAGGTTTGTCCCAGGCTGAGCTGGCTTTAAAATGCAATGTGAAACAACCCTCGATAGCCAGGTTGGAAAAAGCGGTTCATTCACCGCAGATAGACAGTCTGCTGAGAGTCTTGGTTCCTCTCGGATATACTTTGAAAATAGTTCCTATTAAGAAGAGTGAAATAATACAATGATTCTTGTATAAAAGAAATCAGAACAATATATA
>JAEEOJ010000125.1 GCA_016284175.1 Lachnospiraceae bacterium
TGTGAATCTTCCGCCCCAAAGAATTGCCATAATATTCTCCTAAATCTAAAATTTGCAAAAAATGGAAACAGAACTGTTCCCATTTCCCATAAAAGCCGGAAATCAGACTTGAACTGACGACCCCTTCATTACGAGTGAAGTGCTCTACCGACTGAGCTATTCCGGCATACAATGTAAAACATTTTTATATTATAAACATTGTATCGAGTTAAATCAAGACTTAATTATTAGCCTGAAATTTATTTTACTCTCCGTCCGGTTTATGCACAACAATCTGTGTAAACGGGATTTCTATATTGTTTTCATCAAAAGCATTTTTAATGCTTTCTCTTACTCTGAATCTGGTAGCAAGGAAGTTCTCATTAAGAACATAAAATCTGGCGCAGAGACGAATTGAACTGGCTTCCCATGATTCCATTGCGATAACAACGGGCTTTTCGCTTAAAACGTCCTTGTCATCCTCTAATACCTTTGCTATTACATCCTTTGCAAGCTGGCAGTCTGCCGTATAAGCGATATCAAGCTTAAGATCAATCATTCTGTAAGGAGTCTGCGTGACATTAACTATGGAGGAGTTAGCCAGAGTTCCGTTAGGAAGAATGACGGTCCTGTTATCAATAGTATTTAACTTGGTATAAATAAGGCCGATTTCGATTACAGTACCTTCATTGCTGTGTGCGTTTTCAATAATATAATCTCCAACCTTAAAAGGCTTTAAGACAAGAATCAAAACTCCGCCCGCAATATTCGCAAGTGAGCCCTGAATGGCAAGACCTACGGTTACACCGGCAGATCCTAAAAGAGCCACTATACTTGCAGCATCAATTCCAAGAGCCTGTGCACAAATAAATGCAACCAGAATATAAAGAGCCACACAGATTAATGAAGTAAGGAATCCTGCAATACCGTCATCAAGTTTAAGCTTCTTAAATGCTTTCTTTAAAAACTTCTTAAACAACTTAACAGCCTGAACCGTAATAAATGCAAGTACTGCACATAATACAATTCTCCATGCAAGAGAATATACCTTAATCCATAACTGTTCACTTACCGTAGTGCTGAATGCACTTTTTAAAAATTCTGCCATTTATTTATCCTGCTTGTTAAAAGGTTTAAGTAATTCATCAAGTTCTTTCATACGTTTATCGGCGTCTTTTTTAAGAACTTCAATATCAGCGCTTAATTTGTCTTTAATCTTTTTCTTTTCTCCGTCAACGAATTTTATCATCGCTTTCTTCTTTTTAAGGAAGATTGCTTCAAGTTCCTTTTCGGTAAACTCTCTGTATTCGAAAGCCATAATAGAGAGTGCGGGAAGTTTGATTGTTAAGGTCTGAGTATCTTCCGTTTCGTTTTCGGTCGTCTGAAGACCTTTCCTGTTCTCTACACCTTCACCGCCGTAAATAACGTTATCGGAGTTAAATACCTCTTTATATACGCCTGCATGAGTTACAGGAATATTATACTTCTGATAAGAGTCCTTGGAGAAGTTAAATACTATAATGTAATCTCTGTCGCCGTCAAAATACTCTCTCGTAAATACCTGGTTATCAATGCATTTATAACTGAAAGGCTTGTCATCATTGAAGTTTCTCATTCTCATCTTGTGAGAAGTATAAATTCTTCTGAAGTCAGCGTAGAATTTCTCGTATATATCCTTTATCTCGGAATCACAGCCCTTAAGTTCATCTATATCAATGTTCGTAAGCTGAGCACCGTATAAAAGATGTCTGAAGATAACCGCAATCTTAAAATTGGAAAGCTTCTGAGTCTTATCTCCCGGCATTCTGTCAAAAATAGTGGCAAAATCCTGAGTATTTTCTTTATACGAATACGGATAAATGTACTTTTCGTCTCTCTTCGTAAAATGCGTATAAAGAAGGAATGAATCAAGCTTGTCTCTTCTGAATGTGGGATCAAGTTTAAGGAAATCAAGGATTTCCTTGCTTGTACCGGTATTCATAACAAAATCAAAGCAGAGTGATTCGGGATTTTTGCCTGTAACATTTTTGTAAAAAGCATAAATGCTTGCAATCGTTACGGCATTCTTAAAATCTTTATGCACGAATCTGTTTACTTCTTTTATGAAGTCAACACCTTTGGAATTTAATGTACTGCCCCATTCTTCGGTTACAAACTCTCCGGCTTTCTTATTGTAGTCATGATAAAGAATAACGCCTGTGTTAGGACATACAAAGCCGTTGAAATAATATTCGTTTAAGAAATAGTTAACGCTTGATAAAAGATATGACTTCGTAAAAGAATTTGTATAATCATAAAGCATTGCTTTATAAAATTTATGTCTTCCGAGTCTGTCATCGGCGTTTTCAAATAATGCGGAGCCGTCAAATTTAAGTAATCCGCTTTCGCAGTCCGATGAATAAGCCAAAGGAAGTTCGATAAAGGAAAGAATTCCTTCTTTCTTTAACTTCTTAACTATATCTTTTAATTCTTCGCAATTAATTCCGTTCGTAAAATCAATCGAATAAGGATTGATGATCTCATAAATATCATTCGGATTATTGGATTTAAACAAATGAATAAATGAAATCGCATTGTAATCAAGCTTTTTGGCATGACTCAAAAGGTAACTGCAGACCTTCTCCGAGTTTTTATATTCTTTGTAAAGCGCATTTAAATCAGCCTCAAGTATCTGAAGTTCCAGATCCTTTGGACATTTGCTCTTCTTTGGGGCTTTTTCATTATATGTGAAAGGAACGCATACAGAATTGTCACCGTCGATTCCCAAAGCAAAAGGATCGTTTTTGAAAATCTTCTGACCTTTGCAGTTAATTACATATTTATATTTTGAATAATCATTAAGTCCAGGGATGAAAAGCTTGTAAATACCTTTTACGGTATTGTCTGCCTGCATAAGGTTTGCATTCTCTCTCCAGCCGTTAAAATCACCGACTAAAGAAACACCGTCAGCACCAGGAGCATAAACTATGAATTCATAGCCTTCTATGCCGTCGATTTTCTTCCTGTTACTGCCCATTACTTCATAAGCCTTAACCGATTTGCCTTTAATTACATCTTTTATGGCAGCGTTATCAAGAGAAAGCTTAAAACTATAGGGATCATATACTTTATCCAACGTGATGTCTTTATATTCAATCTTGAAATAATATGATGAATAATCAAAAGTAAAGAACTCCGCGAAGAAGCCGGCTTCATCCACCTTTTCAAGCTTTAAGCTTTTGCTTTTCCCGTTAACAGTAAAATGAGCGGTTACGCTTACTGCGTCAGGATAAAATGCCTGGATAAGCTTTGATTTACCTTTTTTAGATACCGAAAGTATATCGCAGGGCTTATTACAGTCTGCGTAAACGATACTTTCTATGGCTTCCCAATCCATCATATTGTAATGTTTCTGATCCATTTAATTAACCCCCGTGGTTATTATTTAATACAGTGAATAAACATTCCGCTTCGAAGCTTGGGTTCAAACCATGTACTCTTGGGCGGCATTAAAAGATGTGCATCAGCCACGTTGAAAAGCTCGTTAATTGATGTGGGATACATTGCGAACGCAAGAACACAGTCCTTATTGCATCTTCTCTCAAGTTCCTTAAGTCCTCTGATACCGCCAACGAAGTCGATTCTCTTATCGGTCTTGGGATCTTTGATACCGAGCACGGGATCGAGGATTTCATTCTGAAGTATGGAAACATCGAGACCTTTTATGGGGTCTTCTGACTTAAATTCGTCTTTTACGTTAAGTAAAGTCCATTTTCCTCCTAAAAGCATCGAAACCTGACCTTTAACCGAAGGCTTGATGGGTTCTGCACTTTCGGAAACTTTATCAAATACTTTGTAAATCTTCTCTGTGAAATCTGCTTCGCTTAAGCCGTTTAAATCTTTTACGACTCTGTTGTAGTCCATAATCATAAGCTGATCGTCGGGGAAAAGAACGGATAAGAAGTAGTTAAATTCTTCGTCTCCGGTAAAGTTAGGATTCTCTTCTCTTTTCTTCATACCAACCTTGCATGCAGATGCACATCTGTGATGTCCGTCAGCAATGTAGATTGAATCCATTCCTTCAAAAGCCTTTTCAATAGCATTGATATCGGCTTCATCGGAAATAATCCATGCCTTATGAGTAATTCCGTCTTCAGCTACAAAATCATATAATGCAGGTGTGCCTTTAATCTTTGATACTATTCCGTTAATTACATCGTTTGATCTGTAAGCAAGGAAAATAGGTCCTGTCTGGGCTTCACATGCCGATACATGCTTAATTCTGTCTACTTCCTTGTCTGCTCTTGTATTTTCGTGCTTCTTAATAATGTTATTAATATAATCATCAATTGATGCACATGCTACGATACCTGTCTGTGAACGTCCGTCCATGATAAGCTCGTAAATGTAATATACTTTTTTATCTTCTTCTACGAAATCGCCCTTGTTGATTCTGTCCCAAAGCATATCGTGAGCTTTCTGATAAACTCTCTCATCGTAAGTATCAACGTCATCGGGAAAGGATGTTTCCGCTCTGTCGATTGCAAGGAAAGAGTCAGGATTCTTTGATACTACTTCTTTTGCTTCTTCGCGATTGTAAACATCGTAAGGAAGTGCTGCGATTTTGCTGCATTTTTCAACTGTCGGTCTGATACCTTTAAAAGGAATTACTTTAGCCATTTTTTTATCTCAACTTTCATTTTTATTTATCGTAATCAAAATAATCTGCATCTTCATCCTTACCGAAAGGAAGTGCTGCGGTAACCTTTGCATATGCGGGTTTTAATTTCTCAACAACATTATCAGTAAACGTGCTGATTCTAAGCTTAACGGCTTCTTTTCGGGCCTCACGCTTTTCTATCCTGAGTTCTTTCTTGGTCTGCTTGAGATTTTCTTTAACAACATGATAATTGTAGAATCCAAGCAAATCACAAAGTTCATCAAATCTCTTTAAATATTCGACAGAAATAACCGCACGAAGATCCTTCTTTGAAAGCTTTTCGTCTACAGGATTTGAGAAAATCTCAAGGAATCTGAAGTCTTTTCTAAGATAGTACATCTTCTCTTTTCCGAAGAGTTCGTATTTCTGTATCTTTTTAAGACCTTTCTTCTTAAGGAAAATCGTACCGTCTGTTGTATGTACAACCCAGATCTTATCCATGAATTTCATTCTGAAATCATTGGCTTCTTTATGTTTAAATGCATATGCGGGAATGGCAACATCATATTCGATGTTTTCCGATGCACAGTATTTCTTAACGAATTTAGGAATCTTTTTGTATATAAAAGGAATTTCGTCATTGAATCCGCGAAGTCTTGCAATAAAAGGCTTAATATAAATCTTTCTTAAGAACTCTTCCACGCTTAAGAAGAATCTGAAAAGAACGAGGCAGATAATGAAAACAATAATGTTTAATGCCACGCCTATCCAGGGGAAGAATACGTTTACTGAAAGAATAACTACAACAAATACCGTTTTAAATATCTCAAACAATGCTCCGGAGAAAGGAACAAATGAGAAACACGACTGCAATGCATCCATACCGAAGAATACTGTTTTAACAACAAGGTAAACAATTACCGATATTAACGCCATAAATACTGAGAACAAAGTCGCAACAACACCCATAGCAATGCTTGCTGCAGAACCATTCGGCGCAGCAGAAGCTGCTTTTACGGTCGCAACGGCAAATTTGTCCGTAAGTCCGACAACATTCATAACTCCGAGTGCAAGTATAAATACAAGTCCTAAATATTTTTCAAGCTCGCCTAAAGTACAGAGTCCGAACACCTTCGTGGTTTCAAAGGACTTCATAAGTTTGCTTATTACAAAGAATATCGCTACAAGCAGGAATACAATAGGATTGCCTGCAGGAGTTGAAACAATATTAAGCGGGCTTCCGCAGAGTCTGTTGATATTCTCAATAAGTCCGAGATAAACAAGTGCCGTAAAAGGCTCTGCCGAAACACCAACAACCGAAGCATAGGCACCGGCTACGTTTCTTAAGGATTTTCCCACAAACAAATCTGTCAGAGTGCTGATGGTTTCAGATGCAGGAACAAGTTCTGTTTCCGAAGCTTTTACTATAAAGTCCTGTATGCCAAAAAAGGGCGAACAGAATACTGCCACCAGGAGGCAAACAGAAGCATAAACGATTAACAGCTTTTTGTATGATTTTATTTCCTTGTATAAAGCGTCAAACATTTCACATATCTCCCTAAAAAATCCCATATATAGTAATATTATCACACGTCAAACACAAATACCATATTTTTATATGTAACAAAAAATATAAAAACACATTTATTTATATTTGTAAATATACGATTTTACTGATAAAATCATTTTTGTTGATTTTATCAATTTAAATACAAAACCAAAGCAACAAACAAATATGATACTTACAGTTAACAATATTTCACTCTCATTCGGTGAAAATACTATTTTAAACAATATATCTCTCCTTTTAAACGAAGGCGACAAATGTGCTCTGATCGGTGATAACGGTACGGGCAAATCTACTCTGCTTAAAATCATCACCCAAGATTACAAGCAGGATTCCGGTGATTTGTTCTTCAAAAAGGATATTACCATCGGCTATGTAGCTCAGAATCAGGATTTTGACTCTAAGAACACAATCTACGAGGAGCTTTTGGACTGTAAAAAGGATTTAATCGCCGATGAAGAACGAATCCGTGAAATGGAAGCTAATTTATCGACCATAAAAGAATCGGAAATGGATGATTACATGAATAAATATCATTCACTTCTTGAAATCTTCGAAAAGAACGGCGGATATACATACAAATCCGAAATTAACGGCGTATTAAACGGTCTTTCATTTACAGAAAGTTCTGATAAGAAAGTTAATCTCCTGTCAGGTGGTGAAAGAACCAGACTTATGCTTGGTAAGATTCTTTTACAGAAGCCCGATCTGATTCTTTTAGACGAACCTACCAACTATCTGGATATTAAATCAGTCGAATGGCTGGAGAATTATATCAATCAGGTTTCCAGTGCAGTTCTATTTGTTTCACATGATAGGTATTTTATAAATAAAATTGCAAATAAGGTCGCTGAAATCTTTTCATCGTCTCTAATCTGCTTTGACGGAAATTATGATGATTTCTGTACCAAAAAAGAACAATACATCGACTCTCTTACTGCCGCATATGAAAATCAACAGCGTGAAATCAAAAGACAAATGGAAGTTATACGGAAATTAAGATCCTTTAACAGAGAAAAAAGCGTTAAAAGAGCCGATTCAAGGCAGAAGCTGCTTGATAAAATCGAAGTTTTGGATAAGCCTGTTAATTCCGATAACGAAATGAAACTCTTCCTAACTCCCGATATTGAAAGCGGTAAGGATGTTTTAAGCGTAAAAGGAATATCCAAATCATTCGGAGAAAGAAATCTTTTCTCTAACGTAGATTTTGAATTAAAAAAAGGTGAACACGTTGCTATTATAGGTCCCAACGGTTCCGGTAAGACAACAATCCTTAAGATAATAAATGATTTGCTTGCTTCGGATACAAAAGCTGATATTAAGTTCGGAAGCAATGTAAGCATTGGCTATTTTGACCAGCAGTCAACCGTTATCGACGATAACAAGACTTTGTTTGACGAAATATCGGATTCCTATCCCAATATGACTCAGACCGAAATAAGAAACACTCTCGGTGCCTTTTTATTTTCCGATGATGATGTATTTAAAAAGATCGGAGTTTTAAGCGGAGGTGAAAAATGCCGTGTTGTTCTTGCCAAGATTATGCTTTCAAAAGCAAACTTCTTAATCCTCGATGAGCCTACCAACCACCTGGATATGACATCAAAGGCAATTCTTGAGGAT
Organism: Lachnospiraceae bacterium; assembly: GCA_016284175.1. Taxonomy (GTDB): domain Bacteria; phylum Bacillota; class Clostridia; order Lachnospirales; family Lachnospiraceae; genus UBA3766. Next base: position 7,809 of record JAEEOJ010000125.1, read on the forward strand.
GCAATCAACAATTACGAAGGCACATGTCTTTATGTATCGCATGACAGATATTTTATGAACAAGACCGCTGACAGAATTCTTTCACTTAATAACGGAAAGCTCATTAATTATCTCGGTAATTATGATTATTATCTCGAAAAGCGCGAAGAATTCGAAGCAGATACATTACTGTTTGATATAAACAACAAAACTTCAAGTTCTGTTATATCGGATACTCCTGCCGATTCTGCAGGCAAACTTGACTGGAAAGAACAGAAACAGGTTCAGAGTGAAAAACGTAAGCTTGAAAACAAAATAAAATCAGTTGAGGAACAGATTGAAAAGCTGGAAAGTAAATTATCTGAAATCGATGAAGAAATGAGCAAGCCCGAAACCGCAACGAATTCAGCCAAACTTAACAAGTTGTGTTCAGAACAGTCCGAAATAAACGATAAGCTCGCATCTTTATATGAAGAATGGGAAACCCTTAACTCATAATAAATATCCCCGAATGCAATTAACATTCGGGGATTTAGATTTATCTTATAATTTCTTACCCTGCAGAATCATTGATAAAGGATATTCACATCCGTCTATCGCAGAAAATCCCGCACCGATATCATAATCGAATTCTTTAAGCCCTGTAATAACCATTCCGTTATTGCACATTCCCTGAATAATCTGGGACATTGAATGTGAATAATCGGTAAATGTCTTAGACTCATAACATTTCTGAGTCATATAATACATTCCGCCGTTGCCCTTCCATTCATGTTCAAAGTATGAATAATGGCATTCTTTTTTATGATCGGGACTGAATACTTCTTCGCCTTCCGAAGCAAGCATGTTCGTGCAGGGATGCTGCTCATTGATAATAATCTCAGCTCCTGATTTCATGCACTTAGAGATAATTCCGAAGAATTTGTCCAGATCGTCAAACCAGCAAAGCGCACCGATTGTTATGATTACCACATCAAACATGTCTTTGTAGGTATCATCAATATCATAAATATTTGCAGCTACAAATTCACAGGGCAAAGCGAGTTCTTTAGCTTTTTCATTTGCAAATGCAACCTGATTTTCAGCAATATCAAAGCCGATGCCCTTCTTTGCCTTACCGCATTTCACCAAAGACATAAGCTCACGGCCGTTATTACAACAGAACTGACCAATAACTTTTCCTTCGGTATCCACGGTTTTTAATACTTCTTTTGTATCTTCGTTAAAGAACGGATAATCTTCATTACTGATTCTTTCAACAATATCCGCTCCCCACGAAGCATCTCTTTTATCAAAAGCCTCTTCCCAGGCTTCCTTATTACCTTTAATATAATTTTCCATATTTAACTCCTTTTTAACAAAAAAGGCCCGAAGAATAAAATCTCCAGGCCGTAAAATTTTCGTTACAAAATTATTTCATAAGTTCATCAAGTGTATTCTTGATTTCCTTAATGAAGTTTTCAGAATTAAGAACAGTTACATCTGTAAGTGAGGTAATTAAAGCAAGGTCCTTGGTCATCTTTCCGGACTCAATTGTCTTAATTGTAGCTTTCTCAAGCAAATCTGCGAAAGATACAAGCTCGGCATTTCCGTCAAGTTCGCCTCTTTTTCTTAAAGCACCTGTCCATGCAAAAATGGTTGCTACGGAGTTTGTGCTTGTTTCTTCACCTTTAAGATGCTTGTAATAGTGTCTCTGAACAGTTCCGTGTGCAGCTTCGTATTCATATACTCCGTCCGGAGATACAAGTACAGAAGTCATCATGGCAAGTGAACCGAATGCACTTGAAACCATATCACTCATTACATCACCGTCATAATTCTTGCAGGCCCAGATAAAGCCGCCTTTTGATTTCATTACACGTGCTACAGCATCATCAATGAGTGTGTAGAAATATGTAATACCTGCAGCTTCAAATTTTTCTTTGTACTCATTATCAAAGATTTCCTGGAAAATATCTTTGAAATTATGATCGTACTTTTTGGAAATGGTATCCTTTGTCGCAAACCATAATTCCTGCTTTGTATCAAGAGCATAGTTAAAGCATGCTCTTGCAAAAGATTCGATGGATTTGTCGATATTGTGGATACCCTGGATGATTCCGGGTCCTTTGAATTCATGGATGGTTGCTCTTGTTTCATTACCGTTTTCATCGGTAAATACAAGTTCTGCCTTTCCGGGTCCGGGTATTTTCATTTCTGTGTTCTTGTAAACATCACCATAAGCGTGACGCGCAAGCGTAATAGGCTTTTCCCAGTTCTTAACACAGGGTTCAATGCCTTTTACGATAATGGGAGCTCTGAAAACAGTACCGTCAAGCATGGCTCTGATTGTACCGTTGGGAGATTTCCACATTTCTTTTAAGTTGTACTCTTCTACTCTGGCAGCATTGGGAGTAATGGTAGCACATTTAACAGCTACACCGTACTTCTTGGTAGCATTAGCGGAATCGATAGTAACCTGATCGTTTGTCTCGTTTCTTTTAACAAGACCCAAATCATAATACTCGGTTTTTAAATCAATATAAGGAAGAAGCAAATCATCTTTTATCATCTTCCAAAGTATTCTTGTCATTTCGTCTCCGTCCATTTCGACTAACGGAGTGGTCATTTTGATTTTTTCCATGTTTAACCTCATAAAAAATTTAAATAAACAAAGGCATACCGTATTCTTCGCAGATAACATTAATCTGGTTTTCAAGTTCGTTATCGGTAAGTACCGTTACACGGCCTTCTTCGTACTGCTTGTCTACCCATTCTTTTAACTTAACTACGATATCATCCTTCTTATCAAGTTCGGAATCACCCTTTAAATGATAATGATGATTCATCCAGTGAGCAATGCCTGCAAGACCTGAAGTATTTGAAATCGCGCACATAACAGGTCTGTTAAGGAATTTATCGGTATCAAAGATTGAGTAAATCTCTTCGTTCTTTAAAAGTCCGTCAGCATGAATGCCGGCACGGGTTACATTGAAGTTCTTGCCTACAAAAGGAGTCATAGGAGGAATATGATATCCGATTTCCTTCTCATAGTACTCTGCAAGTTCGGTAATAACGGTTGTATCCATACCGTTTAAATCGCCTTTAAGCTGCGCATATTCGAATACCATGGCTTCAAGAGGCGTATTACCCGTTCTCTCGCCGATACCAAACAGTGATGTGTTAACACCCGAGCAACCGTATAGCCATGCTGTGGTGGAGTTAACAACAGCCTTATAAAAGTCATTGTGTCCGTGCCACTCCAAAAGTTCATGAGGCACACCTGCATTTACATGAAGTGCATAGATTGTACCCTGTACGCTTCTGGGAATAACTGCGCCGGGGAAGTTTACACCGTAACCCATGGTATCGCAAAGACGAATCTTGATGGGAATTTTATATTCATCCATCAGTTTCATTAATTCCATTGCAAAAGGAACAACGAAACCGTAAATATCTGATCTTGTAATATCTTCAAGATGACATCTCGGAGAAATTCCGCAGTCGAGGCACTGACGGATTATCGAAAGATAATGATCCAGAGCCTGTCTTCTTGTCATCTTAAGTTTAAGGAATATATGATAATCGGAACATGAAACAAGAATACCTGTTTCTTTCATGCCGATTTCTTTTACGAGCTGAAAATCTTTTTCGCTTGCTCTTATCCAGCTTGTAACCTCAGGGAACTTATATCCGCGTTCCATGCATTTAATAACGGCATCTCTGTCTTTTTTGGAATATAAAAAGAATTCGCTGGCACGAATCATACCGTTCGGGCCGCCGAGTTTATGAAGATAATCATAAATTGTTACAATCTGTTCTGTTGAATAAGGAGCTCTTGACTGCTGTCCGTCTCTGAATGTTGTATCTGTAATCCAGATATCCTTTGGCATATTGTGAGGCACGATACGATCGTTAAAAGGGATCTTAGGGACCTCAGAATAAGGAAACATATTTCTGAAAACGTTGGGCTTGTCAACATCCTCAAGAATATACATATGTTCTTCGATCTCAAGTAAATTGTTTCTGGGATTCAAAGAAACCGGACGATTTTGAAAGCTCTGATTGTTTTCTTCAGAATAATTTTTCATTTAATCCACCTTCTGTTACTAACATTTTACCTATAGGCAAGCATTGTATATTATAGATTAAACTAACTGATATCGCAAGAGAGAGATTAAAATTCTGAAATGTATTATATATAAATATATGCTATAATTATGAGTCGAAGGGTAAATATTATTCGAATTACATTTAAAGGAAGTGGATATATGAAAAATTTAAACAAGACTATAAGCATCGCTTTATCTGCCGTGCTTGTAACATTTACTTTAACAGGCTGTGACTTTATGGGAACCGTTAATACGGATTTGACCCTAAAAGATGAAAACGAGGCTTTCGCACAGATTTCACAAAGCACACCGGTTGATAATCCTGATATAATTACAGATCCCGAAACAAATACCAATCCGGATATTAATACAAATCCTGACAATACCGATTCTTATAATCCTGACGATGTTACAGTTATTGACGACAGAGACCCTGAGGATATCTACATGAGTTTCCTTGAAGGAAACGATAAAGCTTATATAGACTTTTACCCCGATTATTTTGACGAAGAAGAAAAATATTCATATGACGAAATAATCGAAGGTTATAACGCATATTTGGCAGAATCATGGGGAGAGCCCTCCATGCAGATAAAAGAAGTTGATTATGCAATTATAGACTGTGGAAACGACGGTTTCCCTGAACTTTGCGTATGCTTTACTTCCAATAACGATGGCGGATACGATGAAGTAAACGATTATTTTATAATTGTAGCTTTTGACTGGGGACTGTCATTTGCAGATCATTACAATACTTATTACCGTTCAATGGGCGAAATCAATAAATACGGTGTATTCCATAACTACGGAGCTTTTGGTGCCAACAGAGGATACGATTCATACGAGCGCGTAAACAAATACGGCGAGCATGAATTTATTTATGACTGCTCTTCCGAGCTTTCGATTTCAGATGCGATAATCCCTTACTATAACTTACCTTCATATATAGAATTACCCGATGATTATCCTACAGAGATCGATTACGGCAAACTCAACAGATATACTTTCAGTTTCATGGAATATACTGTAGATATGTATGACGACAAAGATTTAGAGGACGAATATTACAGAACTCTTGCATACTTATTCAACGACGACAACGGAAATGTTTATTTCCCCGAAGAAAAATATGCAGTAATTTATGATGGTGCAGGTATAAACGTAACCGACGGTGACGGTATTATAGCTCTAATTAACGAAAGAATGGATATGCTTGGAATAACTGAAGAAGAAATGCTTACAGTTGATGAAGACGCTTCCGTTGCACCCGACTGGAAAGTCTGGGAAGATTTCGTTCACGAAGCACAGGAATAATTATTTAAAATCATAAAAAAAACGCCCGGCTCTTATATGAGCCCGGGCGTTTTTAATTTTTGTTGTTACCGCGTAAAAAGTATAAATCTCATTATAACAACTAATATTCCGAGAACAACCATTACAAAGCCACTGAATCTTGTCTTGGCAACAGCCTTGGGATCGTCTCTTCTGTCTTTTTTGGTTGAAATTCTGGGTAAAATCGCCATGATAAGACCGAGAATAACAATCACAACACCAAGTAAAATAGGAATTAATTCATAAAGCATAAGTGTAACCTCCTCATTTATAGTTTATGCTAATTTATTTTACCACAATATTTACAATTTTAGCAGGAACATAGATTTCCTTAACGATAGTCTTTCCTTCGATAGCTTTGGCTACTCCTTCAACCGCTTTCGCTTTTGCAAGTGCTGCATCCTTCTCTTCGCTCTTAAGAAGTTCTACAACGCCCTTAACCTTACCGTTAACCTGAACACCGATTTCAATTGTATCCTCGTTAAGTGCTGCCTCATCGAATACAGGCCATTTCTCATATGCAATTGTTGAATCATGGCCTAATTCAGACCAGATTTCTTCGCCGATATGAGGGCAGATACACGAAAGCATCTTAATAAAGCCTTCTGCATATTCCTTAGGACATGTTCCTTTAACAGCTTCGTTCATAAAGATCATCATCTGTGCAATAGCTGTATTAAAGCCAAGTGACTCAAAATCTGAAGTAACTTTCTTAACTGTCTGGTTGTAAACCTTGGTAAGTCTGTCGTCATTATTATCTGTTATATTTTCTTCATTTGTAAAGTAATTCCAAACTCTGTTAAGGTATTTTCTTGCGCCTTCTACACCTGAAGAACTCCAGGGTTTTGAAACCTCAAGAGGTCCCATGAACATTTCATAGAGTCTTAAGGTATCTGCGCCGTAATCTCTTACGATATCTGAAGGATTAACAACGAATTCAGGGAATCTCTTACCCATCTTAATGCCGTTTTCTCCTAAAATCATACCCTGATGAACAAGCTTTTTGAAAGGCTCCTTAACAGGCGAAATGCCTTCGTTATAAAGGAAACGGTTCCATATTCTCGAATACATCAGATGTCCTACCGCATGTTCGGGACCACCGATATAAAGGTCAACGGGAAGCCAGTGCTTTAAGAGTTCGGGATCCGCGATAGCCTTATCGTTCTTGGGATCGATATATCTCATGTAATACCATGAAGAACCTGCCGAACCGGGCATTGTGGAAGTCTCTCTCTTGCCTTTGACTCCGTTTTTCTCATATACTTTCCATTCAGTTGCATTTTCAAGAGGCGCCTGACCGTTCTTGCCCTTATAATCGTCAAGTACGGGAAGTACCAAAGGAAGCTCGTCATCATCAAGCACATGAATGTTTCCGTCTTCGTCATACCATACGGGAACAGGCTCGCCCCAGTAACGCTGACGTGCGAAAATCCACTCACGGAAGTGATAATTGACAGTTCTTTTAGCAACACCCATCTTCTCAAGCTTCTGAGTGATTGCTTCTTTGGCATCTTCAACAACCATGCCTGTAAATTCCTCGGAATTAATAAGCTTGCAGCCTTTTCCGAGATAATCATATTTTTCAAATGCACATTCGCTTACATCTCTTCCGTCGATAACCTGAATCATATCGATATTATGAGCGATTGCATATTCAAAGTCTCTCTGATCGTGTGAAGGTACGGCCATAACGGCACCTGTACCGTAGTTTGCAAGTACGAAATCACCGATGAACATACGGACTTCTTTGCCGTTAACAGGGTTAATACATGTTACACCCTTTAATTCACAGCCGGACTTCGTCTTGTTAAGTTCGGTTCTGTCCATATCGTTTTTCTTTAAGGTTTCGTCGATATAAGCCTGAACCTCTTCTTTATTCTCAATTTTGGGCATTAAATCTTTTACGATCTGTCCGTCGGGAGCAAGAACCATAAAAGTAATACCGTAAATCGTTTCGATACATGTTGTATAAATTGAGAATTCGCCGCCGCCTACTATCTGGAATTTAACTTCAACACCTTCAGAACGTCCGATCCAGTGGCGCTGCATATCCTTGGTTGATTCCGGCCAGTCGATTTCGTTAAGACCTTCAAGAAGCTCATCAGCAAAAGCTACCTGATCGATAACCCACTGTTTCATGTTCTTTCTTACAACGGGATATCCTCCACGCTCTGATTTGCCGTCGATAACTTCATCGTTTGAAAGAACCGTACCGAGTTCCTCACACCAGTTAACAGGCATATCAATAAGCTTTGCATAGCCTTTTTCATAAAGTTTCTTGAAAATCCACTGAGTCCACTTATAGTATGAAGGATCGCTTGTGGCAATCATTTTGGACCAGTCGTAATCAAAGCCGAGTTCTTTTAACTGCTTTGAGAAAGTCTTTATATTTTCCTGAGTAAATCCGTTGGGATTGTTACCTGTTGTAACCGCATACTGCTCTGCGGGAAGTCCGAATGAATCGTATCCCATGGGATGAAGTACATTATATCCCTGCATTCTCTTCATTCTTGAAGAAATATCTGTAGCTGTATATCCTTCCGGATGACCTGCATGAAGGCCTACACCTGAGGGATAAGGGAACATGTCCAGTGCATAAAACTTTGGCTTTGAAAAATCCCAGACATCAGTCTTGAATGTCTCATTCTCCTCCCAGTATTTCTGCCATTTAGGCTCAACTTCATGATGATTATAAGGTCTGTTCATAATAATTCTCCGTTTTATATATTCATAACTTAAATAATTTTAGTAATTTTACGTATAAAAGTCAATCAAAAAGCCGAAGCATTAAGCCTCGGCCTTTCGTATTGTTTATATTAAAACAATTTTTCAGACATTATTCTGCGTTGCCTTCTGCAACCTTATCAGCTCTTTCCTTAACTTCAGCTTCCTGAATATCTGAAGGAGCCTGCTCGTAACGTGCGAATTCATATTCGAAATCTCCACGTCCGCCTGTCATGGAACGAAGGTCTGTACAGTATCCGAATAAGCTCATCATAGGGATATCTGCTTCAACAACAGTCTTTCCGTTACCTGCAGGGTTCATACCAAGTACTCTGCCTCTTCTCTTGTTAAGGTCGCCCATTACATCACCTGTGAAGTCATTAGGAACTGTAACCTTAAGAGTAGCAATCGGCTCAAGAAGGATAGGGCCTGCTTCCATGAAGCCTTTCTTGAAGGCCTGGATTGTAGCCATCTTGAATGCCATTTCGGAAGAGTCAACAGGATGATAAGAACCATCGTAAAGAGTAGCCTTAACACCAACTACGGGATATGCTGCAAGAGGTCCTCTAAGAACTGATTCCTGTAAACCTTTTTCTACTGCAGGGAAGTAGTTCTTCGGAACTGCACCACCTACAACTTCTTCTTCGAATACATAAGGAGTCTCGAGATCGCCTGATGAGCAGAAACGCATTTTTACGTGACCGTACTGACCGTGACCACCGGACTGTTTCTTATATTTGTATTCAACGTCGGAATTCTTCTTAATTGTTTCTCTGAAAGCTACCTTCGGCTTTGTCAAATCAATCTTAACTTTGTATTCATTTTCAAGCCTTGACTGAATAACATCAATATGTAAATCACCCATACCGTAGATAAGCATCTGCTTATTCTCGGAATCGTTAACAGCCTTGATTGTCTGATCTTCATGCATAATCTTCTGAAGTGACTGAGCAATCTTATCAACATCGGCTTTGTTGACTGCGTGATATCTCTTGTATGTATAAGGCTTGGGAAGATCAGCCTTACCGAATCTGATGATATGAGCCTTTGTGGAAAGTGTATTTCCTGTTCTTGCCGCTGTAATTTTTGCAAGAGCACCGATATCACCTGCGTGAAGCTCGGGAACTTCGATGGGTTTGTTGCCCTGAAGAAGATAAATCTTACCAATCTTCTCTTCAACCTGCTTCTCATCGTTGTACATTAAGTCATCAGTCTTAAGAACACCTGACATAACCTTAATAAGTGAGTACTTACCGATGAAAGGATCTACGATGGTCTTAAAGATGTAAGCTGATTTAGGCTTGGAGAAATCATAGTTAGCTTCAAATACTTCGTTGGTCTTTAAGTCGATACCTGCAACGGTTCTTGAATCGGGACCGGGAAGATATTTTACGATATCATCCATTAATGTATAAATACCCTGGCAGAGGATATTTGAACCCATAGAAATGGGAACGATGCTGCAGTCGTTAACGGAAACTCTTAAAGCCTGACGGATTTCGTTCTCGGTAAATGTTTCACCGCCGAAATATCTTTCCATAAGATCTTCGCTTGTTTCAGCTACGGATTCCATAAGAGTTTCTCTGTAGCTTTCAAGATATTCCTTATTAGCTTCGGGAATATCACATTCCTTAACTTCCTTGCCTTCCCACTTGTAAGCCTGTTCTGTGATTACATTAACGTAACCTGTGAACTTTTCGTTCTCTCTGATAGGAAGATGGAAAGGAGCAATCTTCTTGCCGTAAAGAGCTGTTAAATCTTCAACAACCTGTCTGTAAGAAGCATTGTCGATATCCATATCGGTTACAAAGAACATTCTGGGAAGTTTGTATTTTTCGCAGATTTCCCATGCTCTTTCAGTGCCGACTTCAACACCGGCCTTACCGGAAACAACGATAATAGCTGCATCAGCTGCGCTTGCTGCTTCTTCAGCTTCACCTACGAAATCAAAGAAACCGGGAGTATCAAGGATATTAATCTTGGTTCCGTTCCACTCAACCGGAATAAGAGAAGTATAAATAGAAATCTGTCTTTTAACCTCTTCTTTGCCGTAGTCGCTTACAGTATTGCCATCGCTGATTTTACCCATTCTTGAAGTAAGTCCTCCAAGATATGCCATAGCTTCGGCAAGTGATGTCTTTCCTGCGCCTCCGTGACCGAGCAGACAGACGTTTCTGATCTTATCAGTAGTGTAAATGTTCATGTTGTAACCTCCGAGTTTTTATTTGGGGTTAAATAAAAAAATTCCCCTTTAGAAACTATCAACCCCACTCAATATATTTTACTAAAAACGGACTGATTATACAATGTGAAATATTTGTTTTGTACAAAAAATACGATTAAAGTAAATAAAATTTGTTTATTTTACCGTTAAATTAAAGTTTTTGAAAATTTGGCCGATAAAAATAATAAGAATAAGAGTCGTTGTAGTAATCATATATTTAGTGTAATCTTTGCAAACGAAAACGATCATTATTCTTCTTTCTGCAAAGTATCCGTCATTTGAAAGGCCAAGTGGCGGGTACTTTTTTTATACATATTCAAAAGCATCTTTTATCCATTCTATTTCTTCACCTTTTATCGAGATTACGTCAAAGCGGATTTTAGAATTCTCGTCTATTCTGTTAATAAGCCGGTAAAAATCGCTTACTCTGCAGATTTTACGGATTTTATGAATGTTAATAGCCTCTTTCGGACTGCCCATATAATCAGAGCTTCTGTATTTAACCTCATAAAAGACAAGCGTATCCTTATCCCGCCCGATAATATCAATCTCTCCGATTTTACATCGGAAATTCATGTATAATACTTCAACATTCTGCTTTTCAAGATATTCTGCGGCAGTTTTTTCATAACCTCCGCCTGTTATTCTTTTGTTTATAAAATCACCTCCGTTGCATCAAAAAAACACCCAAACAACAAATATTTGAATTAAGAGGGAAAAATAAGAATTTTAAAAGAATTTAGATGTAATTATGAATAAAGGATCTTCTGTGAATCTCACAGGGACCGTATTTCTTCAAACCTTCAATATGAGCAGCCGTTCCGTAGCCTTTGTTTTTCGCGAACTCATAGCCGGGATATTTTTCGTCAAATTCAGCCATCATTCTGTCTCTGGTGACCTTTGCCACAATAGATGCAGCACCAATGGAGATACTTTTTGCATCACCTTTTATGATGGGAACCTGCTTAATATCCACTCCGGGAATTGTAACTGCGTCATTTAATAAAACATCAGGCTTAACCGAAAGATTGTTAATAGCCTCTCTCATGGCTTCATAAGTAGCCTGAAGAATGTTTATTTCGTCGATTCTGTTATTGTCTTTAATTCCGATACCGTAAGCGACCGCTTCTTTTATGATGATATCGTAAAGTTCTTCTCTTCTTTTCTCGGAGAGTTTCTTGGAGTCGTTTATGTAAAGAATACCGCAGTCTTTGGGTAAAATAACGGCACAGGCCACAACAGGACCCGCAAAAGGACCTCTTCCGACCTCATCTATACCGCATACGTAGCCTAAATGCTCATATTCTTTTTCATACTGCTTTAAAGCCTCAATTCGCTTAAGTTCGGCTTCAAGCTTTTCGCCCTTTAGTTCTCTCATTTTACTCTTCCGAATGTTTTACAAAACCGATTTTTTTGAAAGGATAAATTCTAAGCCATGCTCTTCCGATAATGTTCTCTTTTTTGATATTTCCTACTTCGTAATATCTTGAGTCAAAGGAATCGTTTCTGTTGTCACCAAGCACAAAATACTCGTTTTCTCCTAAAACAATAGGATGCGATGCAATACCGGGATCTTCAATTTTTTCTTTGCCGAAGTTTTCTTTTAAAAGAACATCGTTAATAAAAATATTTCCGTCATCGTCTATATAAACGGTTTCACCGGGAAGTCCGATGATACGTTTGATAAAGTAGTTTCTTTTCTGATAAGGAAATACGATTACGTCAAATCTCTTAGGTTCTTTGAAACGGTAGGAAATCTTATCAACTATAAGATTGTCCTTATCCATCAAAGTATTTTCCATACTTCTGCCGTCAACAACGGTTCTCTGACCGATAAAAGTAACGATAAATAATGCTATTAGAAGTAAAATCAGAAAATAAATAACCGTTTTGAGTATCTCCTTTAATGTATTATTGGTTTTTTCGTTTTTTTCAGCAGACATAGTTGCCATCCTCTGTAATTATTCAATATTCTCAAGTGTAAGATTGCCGATTTTACAGCTTCTGAAATCATCTATAAGCATTTTGGCGCCTCTTGCGATATCTGCATCACCGCCTGCTTTTACGAGGTTTCTTTTAACCGTATAATCCGTAAGTATCTTTATACTGTCATAAGACTCGTCGATTTCATATTTGGAATTAAGTATTCCGGCATATTTAGATTTTAATATATCAATAAGGGAATATGCAAGTTCCTCGAAAGGCAGGATGTCATCATTGACAGAGCCTATAAGGGCAAGTATGATTCCCGTTTTTTCATCTTCAAATTTCGGCCATAAAATACCGGGTGTATCTAAAAGTTCAAAATCATTCTTAACCGAAATCCATTGTTTTCCCTTGGTAACACCGGGTTTATTGCCTGTCTGGGCTTTGGCTTTACCTGCAAGTGAGTTGATAAAAGTTGATTTTCCGACATTGGGAATACCTACTACCATGCATTTGATGCTTCTTTTAAGGATTCCTCTTTTTCTGTCGCGTTCAATCTTTTCTTTGCATACTTCTTTTATGACATTATCCAAAGTTTTCACACCCTGACCGGTTCTTGAATTGATAAGTATGCATTTAATGCCTTTTTCTTCGAAATAAGCTTTCCACTTTTCATTGTCGCTTATATCGGACATATCGGACTTATTCATTAAAACAAGTCTGAATTTATTCTTCGCAAGCGTGTCAATATCCGGATTTCTCGAAGACAAAGGCGCCCTGGCATCAATGATTTCAATAACCAGATCGACCAGTTTGATGTTTTCTTCCATCATTCTTCTGGCCTTGGTCATATGTCCGGGGTACCAGTTTATATTTATTTTTGAGTTTTTGTTATCGCTCATACTCTAAAAAATAAGTTTTGCTTTTTTATCATCAATTTTATATCTAAACCAAACTCTTCCGACGATATCGTCTCTGTGTACAGGTCCTATATTACCGTATCTGGAGTCTTCGGAATCGTTTCTGTTATCGCCTAAAACAAAATATTCGTCTTTCGCAAGAACTATGGGAGTTTCCGCAAGTCCCGCAAATTCCATAGGTTCATACAAATCCTCGTCTTCAAAAAGACTGCCGTTAATATAAAGATGACCGTTTTCGATTAATACTTCATCTCCGCCCACAGCTACGACTCTTTTAAGATAAAGATAAGAGTTCTTGTTTCCGTTAGGATAAAAGGCAATTATCTGGCCGACTCTGGGTTTAAACAGAACAAATGATGATTTGTTAATAAGAACTTCCTCGGAATTATATAAAACAGGGTTCATACCGTCTCCGATAACGGCTGTTTTTGACCCGAATACAAGAACAAGTACAAAGGCAATAAAAGAAACTGCCGCCATCCAGAACAGCAAAACAAAAAGTCCCGTGAAATGATGCGGCTTGATCTTCTTTTCTTTTTTTACAAATGTAAGTCCCTGTCTCTTTTTCATTTTCAAAAAAAGGCAGGATTAAATCCTGCCTTATAAATACAAGTTTTAGATTTTCTCTTTTACTTTCGCTTTCTTTCCGACTCTGTCTCTTAAGTAGAAAAGTTTTGCTCTTCTTATCTTACCCTTACGAACAACTTCAACGTCTGCAACGTTAGGGGAATGAATGGGCCATGTCTTTTCTACACCACAGCCGTTGGAAATCTTACGAACTGTAAATGTCTGACGGTTTGAACCGCCCTGAATCTTAATAACTGTTCCTTCGAAAATCTGGATTCTGGATTTGTTACCTTCCTGAATTCTGTTGTGTACTCTAACGGTATCACCGACTTCGAAAGCGGGTACGCTCTCTTTTAACTGAGCATTTTCAATCTCTTTGATAATTTCGTTCATTTGTATATCTCCTTTGTTTCATCGGATGTTCTTAAGTCTAAAAAGCTCAGCGGACCATCTCTTTACACGCAACTATAATAAATTACCACATAAAATCAAATAAGTCAACAAAAACGATTAACATAACAAAATATTAATCGATGTTAACATCGACCTGCAAATCATCCTTAACGGAAGCCGCTTTTACAACGACTCTTATTGCTTTGGCAATTCTGCCCTGTTTGCCGATAACCTTACCCATGTCGCCTGATGCAACATGAAGGTTGATTTCGACATTCTTACCGTCTCTATTTTCAGTTACAGTCACTTCTTCGGGATGATCTACAAGGGCTTTTGCGATAGTTTCTACTAATTCCTTCACTTATGCGCCTCCTGTGAGTCAATCTCCTATTTTTCGATACCTGCAATCTTGAAAATCTTAGCAACGGTTTCTGTAGGCTGAGCGCCATTGTTTAACCATTTCTTAGCTGCTTCTTCGTTAACCTTGAACTCAGAAGGATTCTTGTTGGGATCATATGTACCGATTTCTTCGATGCATCCACCGTTTCTTGCTGTTCTGGAATCTGAAACAACGATTCTGTAAATAGGATTTCTCTTATAACCCATTCTGCTTAATCTGATTTTAACTGACATTTTTTAGTCCTCCATAAAATATAAAATTATTATCTTTATTTATTCAAAACTCCAAATAGAAGTTGTTGACTTAAAAAGGCATTTTAAATCCGCCGCCAAAGCCCCCGAAAGGACCTTTTCTTTTACCGCCCATAAGTCCGGGCATCTGTTTCATCAGTTTCTGTGTCTGCTCAAACTGTTTGATAAATCTGTTTACTACAGCGATATCAACTCCCGCACCTTTGGCGATTCTGTGCTTTCTCTGAGGATTTAGAAGTTTGGGATTGGAACGTTCTTTCTTGGTCATAGAAAGTACAATCGCTTCCATCTGCTTAAGCTGCTTTTCGTCTACAGCACCTTCAAGGTCGTCTTTGGAAATGCCCATGTTAGGCATAAGACCGAGCATTGAGGAAAGACCGCCCATCTTCTTCATCTGGTTCATACTCTCAAGGTAATCGTTGAAATCGAATTTACCTTTCTTAAGTCGGTCTCTCATGTCCTTTTCTTTGTCTTTATCGATTTCGTCGGTCTCAGCCATTACTTTATCGATAAGAGTTAAGACATCTCCCATACCGAGAATTCTGTTGGCCATTCTGTCGGGATAGAACTGTTCGAGATCCGATAACTTCTCACCCATACCGACATAAAGAATGGGAACTCCGGTAACTGCTTTAATCGAAAGAGCCGCACCGCCTCTGGTATCGCCGTCCATCTTTGATAAAATAAGTCCGTCGATTCCGACTTTCTCGTTGAAGTCTTTAGCCACATTTACGGAATCCTGACCGATCATTGCATCGACTACAAGCAAAGTCTTGTGAACGGTAACGTTCTTTTTTATATTTATAAGCTCCTGCATGAGTTCTTCATCAATCTGAAGACGTCCTGCAGTATCGAAGATAACTACATTTTCATTGTTCCTGGCTGCGTATTCAAGGCTCTGCTTGGCGATTTCCACGGGATTAACGTTATCACCCATTGAAAAGACGTCTACGCCCTGTTTTTCACCGTTAACCTGCAGCTGTTTGATAGCTGCGGGACGATATACGTCAAGCGCAACCAGCAAAGGCTTCTTGCCTTTTTTGATAAACTGTCCTGCGAGTTTTGCTGCCGTGGTTGTTTTACCGGCACCGTTTAAACCGCAGAGCATAATGACCGTGGTAGCCTGTCCGGGCTCAAATTTAAGTTCTACGGTTTCGGAACCGAGAACATTGGTAAGTTCTTCGTTAACAATTTTAACAACTGCCTGTCCGGGATTTAAGCCTTCTAAAACTTCGCTTCCGACTGCTCTTTCTTCCACGGATTTGATGAAGTTTTTAACTACTTTATAGTTTACGTCAGCTTCAAGAAGTGCCAACTTTACTTCTTTTAAGGCGAGTTTTACGTCTTCTTCGGTCAGACGGCCTTTAGAACGAAGATTTTTAAATACTTTTGTAAGTTTATCCGTTAAATTTTCAAAAGCCATTACAGATCCTCAGATAATTTATCGATAAGCTTTCCGATTTTTGAAGTATCAGCTCCGTTTTCGGAAAGAACGTCAATTTCATGTTTAATCTTTTCTATGGTCTCGGTGTTTTTCTGATAATTTTCCGCAAAATGAAGCTTTTCTTCATATTCAGCAAGGATTTTATCGATTCTTTTTACCGCATCATGCACGCCCTGTCTTGAAATGCCTATCTCTTCACCGATTTCGGAAAGTGAAAAATCATTTTCAACAACATCAGAGTATATCTTTTGCTGATGTTCGGTAAGAAGATTTCCGTATATATCAAAAAGGAGTGCTCTTTCTTTTATTCTGTCCATAGATTTATACTTATATCAAATCTTTTACGCATACTACGGCCCAAAATAACCGCAGCTTGTTAAATATAGCAAAAAATAATAAGGGTGTCAAGACTTTTTACTTGACACCCTGTAAATTAATCTTCAAATATTGCAGAAACGAAGGATTTTGGATCAAATTTCTGTAAATCTTCGATTCCTTCGCCTACTCCTATGTATTTAACCGGAATTTTAAGTTCGTTCCATATGGCTATTGCAATACCGCCCTTTGCCGTACCGTCCATCTTGGTAAGGATAATACCTGTAATATCGCAGGCTTCTTTAAATTCCTTTGCCTGATTAAGTGCGTTCTGACCTGTGGATGCATCCAGAACAAGGAGGTTTTCACGATTGACTCCGGGAAATTCCCTGTCAATTATCCTGTTCATCTTCTTTAATTCTTCCATCAGGTTCTTCTTATTATGAAGTCTTCCTGCTGTATCGCATAAAAGAATATCGACGTCCCTGGCTCTTGCAGACTGAAGTGCATCATAGATAACACTTGCAGGATCGGTACCTTCCTTGGCACCAATCATGGGAACGCCAACTCTTTCGGCCCAGGTCTCAAGCTGTTCGGTTGCAGCGGCTCTGAATGTATCAGCAGCTGCAATAAGAACTTTTTTCTTATCCTGTTTGAAATTGTAGGCAAGTTTTCCTATGGAAGTTGTTTTTCCGACACCGTTTACACCTATTACAAAAATGATAGATTTCTCATGTTCGAAAGCATACTGATCGCCTTCGATATTGAGTCTGCCGGATAAAAGATTTATAAGGTAATCCCTGCAGTCTTCCGGCTTTTTGATATGCTCAACTTTTACGAGGGTTTTAATCTCATCGATTATCTCTCCCGTGGTTGAAACGCCGATATCGGCCATTACAAGCACTTCTTCAAGCTCCTCGTAAAAATCGTCGTCTATCTCGGAAAAGCCGTGGAAAACGCTGTCTAAACCGTCTAAAAGGTTGATTCTTGTTTTATTTAATCCGTTTTTAAGTTTGGCAAAGAAACCGCTTTTTTCTTTTTCCATTAGTTTTTAGCCTTTTTCTTTTCTTCGTCTTCAAGTAACTTGTCAACAAGGTCTACGGAAACAAGTGCGGATACACCCTTTTCCTGCATGGTGATACCGTAAAGTCTGTCTGCCTGCTTCATGGTGCCTCGTCTGTGAGTAATAACGATGAACTGAGTGTTCTTGGTCATCTTTAAGAGGTATTTTGCAAATCTGTCTACGTTACTTTCATCAAGCGCAGCCTCGATTTCGTCCAAAAGACAGAAAGGCGAAGGTTTTAAGTTCTGAATTGCAAACAGTAAGGAAATTGCTGTCAAAGCCTTTTCACCACCGGATAACTGCATCATATTCTGAAGCTTCTTTCCGGGCGGCTGAGCGATAATCTTAATGCCGGCTTCAAGTATATCTTCCTCATCAAGAAGTTCGAGTTCGGCTTTTCCGCCTCCGAAGAGTTCTCTGAATACCTTGTCAAACTCTGATGAAATTCTTCCGAACTGTTCCTTAAACTGAACTCTCATTGCTACGTCAAGTTCATCGATAATCTTAACAAGTTCTTTTTCTGCTTCCTGTAAATCAGCGTGCTGAGCGGAAAGGAATGAATGTCTTTCAAACACTTCCTTATATTCTTCGATTGCATTTACATTTACATCGCCGAGCTTCTTGATATCATCCTTTAATGAATGAATCATTTTCTTCATTTCGGAGAGGTTTGTAAGCTCTTCGTCACGAAGCTGCTTTGCATCCTGAAGAGTAATATCGTATTCCTGCCAGATATAAGATGAAAAGTTTGCAAGATTTTCCTGCTGTTTTTCCTTAGCTGAACGAAGTCTGAACAATTCCTTGTCAAATTCGTTAATCTTATTGGAAACAGCGTCTCTCTCGTCAAAATACGATTTTCTCTTAGTTAAGAGTTCTTCTTTTCTGGCTGTATCTTCGCTTAATTTCTTCTGTGATTCGGACTGAGAAGTAAAGCTTGCCTTGATTGTTTCTTTTATGCTCGCAAGATTTTCCTTCTTAATCTCGATATCTTCTTTGGTGATGGTTTTGGCATTTACTACTTCGTCTTTTTCGGCAGTTAACTTGTCATAATCACCTTTAAGTCTGTTTAAATTGGACTGTTCGAATTCCTGCTTCTGATAAAGTTTTTCCATTACCAGAGTGGAATCAGTAACATTCTTGGACTTTTCACTTTCGTCTGTCTTTAATTTGACAAGTTCTTTCTGCTTTTCTTCGATGGTCTTGTTTTCTTTTTCCTCGCTCTTAATAGACTCGTCGAAAAGACCTTCTTTTTCGGCCTTCTGTTTGTTTAATGTCTCAAGGTCAATATTGATTATTGCTGCTTCTTCTTTTAAAGCATCATAATCAGACATGGTTGAACCCATCTTTTCCTTGGCATTGTCGCAGTTCATTCTTGCCGTATTCTGTCTTAAGAACGCTTTCTGCAGATCGTCCTTATTCTTAATAATTGCGGCTCTGACTTCGTTTCTAAGAGCCTTAATGTTTTCAATCTCTTCTAATATAGTGTTCTGTTCATCGGAAAGCTTCTTTACATTCTTTTCAAGCTCTTCGATTTCTCTTCTTCTTCCTAAAAGATTCGAATTGTTCTTAAAATGACCGCCGCTGATACCGCCGCCGGGAATTAACATTTCACCTTCAAGCGTTACCATTCTGATGCCGTATTCATACTTCTTGGCAATCTTTAAAGCGTTGTCTACGGTATCAACCACAAGAATTCTTCCTAAAAGAGTCCTTGCGACATCCTTGTATTCGTCGGCAATTTCAACTATTTCGTCAGCCTTACCGAGTACGCCTTTTTCTTTTAAAGACTCGGGCTGTTTGAATTTCTCGGGATTTGTAATTGATGTTAAAGGAAGAAAGGTTGCTCTTCCGGCTTTTTCCTTCTTTAAGATCTCAATGAGTCTCTTGGCGCATTCTTCATCCTTTGTAACGATATTCTGAATGTTTCCGCCGAGAGCTATCTCGATTGCAGTCTCATATTTCTTTTCAACTTTTATGATATCTGCTACTACACCGATAATCTTTTTATCCGAAGACTTCTCTTCCATTACTCTTTTAATGGAGGAGTTAAATCCGTCATAACGCTCCGATATATTGGTAACCGCTTCGAGTTTGGACTTTTCCTGATGATATCTTGCCTGAACGTCTTTTAATCTGTCATCGCTGGCAGCAAGCTCGTCATGGAATTTTGCGGTCTGGCCGTCAAGTTCCTTGCTCTTTTTGTTTAAATCAGCGATTTCTTCTGTTATCTTATTGAATTCATCTTCAAATTTCTTAACTTCTTCGTTATGCTTTGCTTCAACAGACTTAGCTGTAAGGAGTTTAGCGTTAATCTCGGAAAGTCTGATATTTTTCTGGGAAATATTGGTTTCAATACCCGAAATCTCAGCCTTAACGGTTGCTCTTTCGTTTAAAAGTTCCCTTATATAACTGTTGCCCTTATCAATATAAGCGGTAACAGTCTCAATCATAGCCTCAACTTCGTCAAGTTCAGCCTTGGCTTTGTCTGATGCTTCTTTTTTATCTGTAATTTCTTTATCTATTTCTGTTTTTAATTCAACAACCTTATTGATTTCCTCGGTTTTGGACGCAATTAAGTTATCAAGATCTTTTAACCTTGAATCATAATGTCCCATATTATCGGTAGCCGATGAAATCTGTTCATCAAGTACTTTGATTTCACCTTCGAGTTTTTCTCTTAAAACATCGGCATCCGCAAGATTCTGACGGTTGGAATCAATTTCTTCCTCAAGATGAGCCAAGATATTTTCAACTTCTTCGTAATCTCTCTTAAGTTTTTCACCGGAAAGAACTGCATCATCATAATCTTTCTGTGCAATAGCCTCTTTTTCGGTTAAATCTGCTATCTTCTTGTCAATTGCGGCAGAATCAAGCAAAAATACGTTAATATCGTATCTTTTAAGGTCTTCTTTCTTGGAAAGATATATTTTAGCTTTCTGGGATTGTTTTTCGAGAGGTCCGATCTGTCTGTCGAGTTCGGAAAGAATATCCGTTACACGAAGAAGATTTGCTCTTTCGTTTTCCAGTTTTTTTAAGGTTTCAACTTTTCTTCTTTTAAATTTAACAATACCTGCAGCTTCGTCGAAAAGTTCTCTTCTGTCTTCGGGCTTGGAACTTAAGATTTTATCAATCTGACCCTGTCCGATGATGGAATAACCTTCTTTACCGATACCGGTATCATAAAAGAGTTCGTTTACATCCTTTAATCTGCAGACGGTTCCGTTAATAAGATATTCGGACTCGCCCGAACGGTAAATTCGTCTGGCAACGGTAACTTCATCAAAGTCAATAGCCAGTGCGTGGTCGGAATTATCAAGAGTAATTGCAACATATGCAGAACCAACGGGCTTTCTTAACTGAGTACCCGAAAAAATAACATCCTGCATGGATGCTCCTCTTAACTGTTTGATTCTCTGTTCTCCGAGAACCCATCTTACAGCATCGGCTACATTACTTTTACCCGAGCCGTTAGGTCCTACAATTCCGGTGATTCCGTTTGTAAACTGGAACGATATTTTATTTGCAAAAGACTTGAAGCCCTGGACTTCAATGCTTTTTAAATACATTTTATTCTTCCTTTGTGAGTATTTTTATGCCGTTGTAGGCAGCGAGCTGTTCTGCTTCCTTTTTATTATGGCCTTCTCCGGTGCAGATCATTTCATCATTAATAAAGAGACCTACCACAAAATGCTTATCATGGTCGGGACCGGTTTCTTCAATAACTTTGTATTCAAGAGACATATTGTCTTTAGACTGAACATAAATCTGCATACGGCTCTTTGAGTCAACAAAAAGCTGGTTTTCCGAGATATCGTTTAAAAGGAATTTTTCGATATAGTCCTTTGCAGCCATATATCCGAATTCAAGATAAACAGCGCCGATAATGGCTTCGAAAACGTCGGAAAGAATGGAATTTCTGTTTCTTCCACCACTTGCGTCCTCGCCCTTTCCTAAAAGAATGTACTCAGAAAGATTCATTCTTTTAGCAGTAAAAGCCAAAGAAGGCTCGCAGACTAATGAAGCACGAAGCTTTGAAAGTTCGCCTTCAGGCATATCGGGATGATGTCTGTAAAGAAAGTCTGAAGATACTATTTCAAGAACGGCATCGCCTAAGAATTCGAGTCTTTCATAATCTTCCCATTTATTCACTTTTAATTCATTGACAAATGAGGAATGGGAAATAGCGCTTTTAAGGTTTGCCGTATCAGCAAACTTCAAACCGATCAGT
>JAEEOJ010000126.1 GCA_016284175.1 Lachnospiraceae bacterium
GAATCCACTACAGGATTCATCGGAATCTTTGCCACATAATCGCTTCTTTTTTTTTTTGTATCATCTTTTAAGCCGTATCCCTCGTTGCCGAGGATTACGGCGAGTTTCTTTTCGTCTTTTATGCGCTTGTCGTTTATATTAACCGAATCGTCGGACAGCGCCATTGCAACAGTCGCAAAGCCGTTGTCGAAAAGGATTTTTAGACAATCCGTATCCCTGTCGGTCTTCGTCCACGGGATCTGAAAAACGGTACCCATGCTGACACGCTCAGCCCTTCTGTATAAGGGGTCTGATGAGTCATAGGTAACAATTATTGCTTCAACTCCCATTGCTGCCGCGGAGCGGAAAATCGAGCCGATATTGGTGGGATTTTCAACATTTTCAAGAACTGCAATAAGGCGCTTGTCTTGTATGATTTTCTCTATGGATAAAAGAGGTTTCCTCTTCATCGCGGAGAGTATTCCGCCTGTTAATGCGTATCCTGCAAGTTCTCTTAAAACGCTGTCATCTCCCACGTATACCGTAACGTCTTTGATGCCGTTCAGGATATTTCTGCTCTCTTCGTCAATTGCCTCGGATGCCAAAATCGAAAGCGGTTCATATCCCGCGTCGAGTGCTCTTTTAATGACCTTTGCGCTTTCGCATATAAAGATTCCGGGCTCGGGTTCGTTTGCTCTAAGAAGCTTAACTTCGTTGTTCTGCCTGTAAACCTCAAGCTCGGGTAAATCCAGATTATCAATTTTTATATAATCATCTTTTATCATTTTTATTCGTCGAGAACCTTTAAAAGAAAGTCTCTTGAGTCGTCATCACGGAATTTTCCGTAGCCGTTTTTCTCATATAATTTCATGGCGCCTGTGTTGGATTTTTCAACATGAAGACATATCGCGGGAATGTTTCGCTCCTTCGCATATTCTTCTGCCTTTTTAAGAAACTCGCTTCCGAGTCCCCTGCCTCTATAGGCGCCTGCAACGCAGAAATCATCAAGATAGAAGTAATCCTTGTCATCATGATGCTCTTCGATTGAAATATATCCGATTACTTTTCCGTCAGCCTCTGCCACATATACGCGGTCGCCGTTTCCTTCGAAAAACTTATCAAGATAGCCTTCTTCATAACCTTTAACATCATCTGTATTGTAAATTGTATGAAGCATTTCAAGGAATAAATCTTCTATTGCTTTTTTATCCTTAGGTTCGCCTTCTCTTATCTTAATACCGTCTTTTCGAATAATCATATTGCATCTGTCCCAGGCTTCGTCTTTGTATTTAAATGCACCGGTAGTCAGTTTTCTTTCCACAAATCCGACGCCCTCATAACATTTCTTTGCTATGGGGTTTTGTGGGAAAACATTTAACTGAACTATCTTTGCATCAGTGGTTTCAAAGATATGTTTTACGACAAGTTTTAACATCTCTTTTCCGATGCCCTGACCACGCTTTGAACCGTCCACCATCACGAATTTAAGCATGGTTTCCTTAGTCTCTTGGTTTACTCCTCCGATACAGAAAAAGCCCACAACCTCTCCGTCATCAGTTGTTGCAACGTAAGGCGCATCGTGGAACATTTCATCTATCTCTTTTAGGAGGAGTGAAAAATCTTCCCTCTCAAGCGGAAAATTTGTGTGGTTTGCGCACCAGAAAGCGTGTGTTCGCTCGTCCGTAATCCAGTTTTTTATAACATCAAAATCTTTATCAATATCAAATGCTCTTAGTTTCATTCTATCTTACTCTTTCTTTGTTTTTTATTTTAAAACCGGCGTCTTCATAGAGCTTAAGCGCATCCTTATTCCACTCTGCAACGTGAAGAGTAATCGGCAGGTCATTCTTTTTTCGTATGTGTTTTATGGCCCATAAAAGAAGCTTTCGGCCGTACCCTTTTTGGGTCTCCTTTATATTAACAAACAAATCATCGATTTCGTTACAATAAACTGCGACAGAACCGATAAGTTTTCCGTCTTCAATCAAAAGAAAAATGTCATTTGCTTTTTTTATGATTGCTTCATCATCGGAATACCAGTTGTAGGGCTTAATATCGAGTGCTTTACGCATAGGAAAAAACGCTTCGTTATAAAGCGTTTTATATTCCGAAATGTAGCCCTTATCAAAGGGAACACATTCAATATCAACGGGCTCATATTCATTTTTGTCATAACACATCTCGTATGCCCAGATTTCCATTTTACAGTTTCATTCTCATGTCGATATATTTCTGCACTCTGTCTTCAAAGCCGAGCTTCTTATAGATTGGGTAGCCTTCCTGAGTGGCCACCAGATCGATACGGCAAATCTTATGCTCTTTCGCATATTCAATCATATTTGTCATAAGCTGCGAACAGATGCCTCGGCCCCTGTATTCGGGCTCGGTGTAGACGCTTAATACTTCAGTGTCAAAGCCGTTTGGAAGGAAAGGATTTGCAGGCTTCTCAATGATTAAAAGATAGGCTGCTGCCACGAGCCTTCCTTCGGCTCTTGCGACAAAGGCAATCAGTTCTTTGCCGAGTCTCCTCTCGAAGTAATCCGGAAGCTGCTTTTCCATGCATTCTCTCTCGTAGTCGGTAATGCTTCCGAAATCGTCTATCATATATGCTATTCTGAGTCTTACAAGTTCATCAATATCGTTTACATTTGCGGTATCAAATACTATTTCACTCATTATTTTTCCTTTCACTTATCAAATAAATCCCGAAAATTTTTCCGCAAACCATCCAATTTTTTCATATGATATGATTCTGCAGAGTGTATCGGTAAATCTGCCGAATTTCCGGTAGAAAATATTAAACATAAAATAAGCGGCTCTTATCTCTTTTGATTTCGGGCACCGGCGAATTATGTTTTTGAAACTGTAGATATCCTTATAGATTTGAAGATATCCGTGATACAGTTCCTCCCTTGTCATACCTTTAGGCATGTAGACCACATTCGCAGTATTGTAGAGCGCGAGATTATTTGTAATAATTCTGCCTTCTTCTTTCATTCTGTCGTAAAGAGCGGTTCCGGGATACGGTGTCAGAATATGTGATGTTACGGTTTCTATTCTGTTTTTTACTATCCAGTCAAGTGTCGTTTTGAATGTATCAACAGTATCTCCGTCAAGACCGAATACGAAACTTCCGTTTATCATAATACCTCTGTCATGGATAGCTTTTATGGCTCTTTCGTATTCATGCACACTGTTTTGAACTTTGTGGACACCACTTACCGATGACGGATTTATACTTTCAAATCCGATAAAAAGACTCCTGCAGCCTGATTTTTTCATAAGATCCAGAAGTTCGTCATCATACGCGGCATTAATGGAAACCGCAGCACTCCACTTGATTTTAAGCGGTATAATTCTTTTAAGAAAAGCCTTGGTCCACTTCGGATTGCCGGCAAAGTTGTCGTCAATGATCATTATATGCTTTGACCGAACAGCTCTTATATCGGCTAAAACATCTTCTATATCGCGATTAACATACTGTCTTTCCTTTGCACTGTTGTAACAGAAATCACAGCGGAAAGGACATCCCCTGCTTGTGTGAATAACATTGCAGTAAAGATATTCGCCTTTCTTAAGGAAATCATATGCCGGAGATACGATTTTTTTACCCGAAACAGGCGCACAGCATCTGTAAACGGATTGCAGATTATTGTTTTTAAAATCTTCTATAATTCTGGGCCACGTTTCTTCCGCGGCTCCTATGCAGTACACATCAAAAAGATCTTTACGTATAAGTTTGTATGCGGTCGTAATGTATATTCCTCCCGCAACAACCACACATCCTTTTTCCCTGAATCTCCTTGCTATTTTTGCCGCTCTCGGGAGTGTATCGACAGTCACCGAAATACCGACAATATCAGGAGTATCATCGTAATTGATTTTCTGGATATTCTCATTTTCGAGTTCGACATAATTCTCATCCCGAACCAGATTTACAATAGTAAGCAGTCCGAGAGGCGGAGCCATATGAAGTTTTAAACCTGTATCCATAGGGCGCCGGTTCATTTTGGGCATTATTAATTTAATGTGTAAACGCCTCATAACTTACACCTTCACATTCCATCCCGCATCTCCTGCCTGTGTTCTATTATATAATTTTTCGGCGTTTTTTGCATTCACAACTTTAATGCGAAACAGTGTAAAGCGCGTAGAAGTATCCTTTCTTTTCCATCAGGTCTTCGAATTTTCCTTTTTCTTCGATGCGTCCGTCTTTTAAAACGATGATTTCATCGTATCTTTTAAGAAGGCATTCATCGAGCGAGTGTGTGATTACTATTCGTAAAATATCCTTTAAGTTCAAAATATCGTCTGAAACTTCGTAAGCTGTTTTCCTGTCAAGCGCTGCGGTTGCTTCATCTGCCAAAAGGATCTTGGATTTTTTCAAAAGGCTTCTGGCAATGGAAATTCTCTGTTTTTCGCCGCCGGATAAGTCTTTTCCGTTGTCTCCGCAAAGATAATCCTCACCCTTTTCTTTCACGAAATCATCAAGTCTTGCACGTCTTATAGCTTCGTCTATTTCTTCTTTTGCAAAATCCTTAAACATTGTCACATTGTTTTTAACAGATGAGTTAAAAACAAACACGTCCTGCTGGATCATCGAAACCACATCATAGAGTGATTCCGCGGAGATGTTTTTCATTTCTGATTTGTCAAAGAAAATGTTACCGCTATAGTCCTTTGAGGAAGCCATTAAAAGATTTAAGAGAGTGGATTTTCCGCTGCCGCTTCCGCCTACAATTGCATAAGCTTTACCGGCTTCGAATTCAGCATTTATATTGTGTAAAATCTCTTTTTCTGCATCATATCCGAATGATACGTTTTCAAGTTTTATTGACCGGTTAAAATCATTAATATCAAGACCGTCTGATTCGTCTGTATTTTTATCAAGTGCCTTTGCGAGCTTTTCGACGAGTGCGAGCGCCGCTTTTCTGCTTGATAAAATTCCGGGAAGTTCCGCTACGGGTGAGATAAGGAAGTTCATAAGATTTACGAACATTATTACAACACCGGGTGACATGCCTTCTCCCTTTAAGCAGAGGTATGTACCGACTGCAAAAACACCGAACTGAGCCAGGCAGCCTGCAAGCATTCCCATCATCGAAACCGATGTTCTGATGCGGTCTTTTTTGAACTTTTCTTTTTCAAGTCTTCTGTTGTTTTTATCAAAAATGGAAGTTATTTCCGCTTCGGCCTTAAAGCTTTTAACTACCTTAAAACCTCTTAAACAGTCACCTACGGAAGTTACGAAATCCGCATTGTGATCCGATACATTCTTTTCCACATTAACAAGTCTGCTGCCTGTAAACGCCGATACAGCTACGGGTAAAAGCATTACAAGGATTGCCACAAGCGTTAAAAGAGGCGAAGTAATAAGCATAATGATTAATGAACCGAAAAATGAAACTGCCTTTGAAATAAGCAATAAATTTTTTCCGAGATAATCCGCTTCAACGCTTGTCGCATCATTGGTTAATGCAGATATGTAAGCGAAGGTAGTTTCGTCCTTA
>JAEEOJ010000127.1 GCA_016284175.1 Lachnospiraceae bacterium
ATGAAAAAAGGCAGAAACTTTTTCATAATCTTCATATCGGTATTTTTAGTAACTGTGCTTCTTTTAGGAGCGCTGGTTATTTACGTTGACCCGTATTTCCATTATCATGCTCCGCTTGCCGGTAAGAACTATATCCTGAAAGAGCAGCGATACCTTAATGACGGCATCGTAAAGAACTTTGATTATAACGCAATGATTGTCGGCAGTTCGATGACCGAAACCATGAGACCTTCAGTAATGGATTCACTCTTTGGCACAAAAGGAATCAAGGTCCCTTTCTCGGGCGGAAGTTTCCGTGAAGTAGGTGACCTTGAAAGAGTTGCGCTTTCTCACAATTCAAATATAAAAATGGTTGTCCGCGGCCTTGACTGCATCAGATTTTTCGATGAAAAAGATGCGAGGGATTACGAAGAGGATTCATATCCTACATACCTTTACGACAACAATTATTTAAACGACGTAAAATATATCTTCAGCAAAAACGCTATTATCGATTCCGGTCTTATCTTAATTCAGAGAGGCGCTGCTGCCACTCCTTCGTCATTTGATACATATTCAAACTGGAGTAACGATTTTAAATACGGAAAAGAAGCTGTGCTTAATCATTACAACAGAGATGAAGTCGAGGTTGCGGAAGTTCAGAAAGAATTAACCGAAGCCGAAAAGAAAACCATTTATGAAAACATCACACAGAATGTAACCTCAATCGCGGATGATTATCCCGATACAGAGTTTTATATTTACTATACGCCTTACAGTGTTTATTATCTTGATTATTTCAAACAAACAGGTGTGTTAAACAAACAGATTGAGGCTGAGAAATATATCACCTCACTCTTACTTGAGCATAAGAACATTCATGTTTTCTCTTTCTATATGAAACATGAACTGATTGAAAATCCTGATTATTATAAAGATTTGGCCCACCACAGCCAGGATGCTTCGGATATGATTCTTAACTGGCTCTACGAAGGCGAGGGTGAGCTTACAAAGGATAATTACGAAGAGTATTACGACGATTTATTCGACTACTATTCTTCATTTGACTTTGATTCACTGTTTTAAAAATTGCTCATAAAAGAACCGGTCTGAAATTCAGACCGGTTTATTTTTTATTCTGGT
The DNA here is from genome assembly GCA_016284175.1 of Lachnospiraceae bacterium. GTDB lineage: Bacteria > Bacillota > Clostridia > Lachnospirales > Lachnospiraceae > UBA3766. The sequence goes on from JAEEOJ010000127.1 coordinate 1,123, forward strand.
TTTTTGTTGCCTTTTATTTTCTTAAAATGTTCTTTTATCTTAGTTTCGTATCCGAGATCTCCGGGCTTATAAAAGCTTAAGTCCTTTAATTCGTACGGCAGATACTGTTCCTTCACGTAGTGGTTCTCATACAGATGAGGATACTTATACTCAACACCGTGTCCGAACTCTGCTGCGCCCGGATAATGTGCATCTCTTAAATGCGGAGGTATCGGCTGGTTGCCTGTCTCTGCCACGACTTTGTGTGCTTCTTCCAAAGCTACCGTGCAGGAATTTGATTTAGGCGCACATGCAAGATAAATTGCCGCGTGAGAAAGAATAAGTTCAGCTTCGGGAAGGCCGACTCTTTCAACCGCAAGGGAAGCATTGGTTGCAACAACCAGTCCCATAGGGTCTGCGTTTCCGACATCTTCGGAAGCAAAAATCATCATACGTCTTGCAATAAATGTAACGCTCTCGCCCGCCTCAAGCATTCTGACTAAGTAATACTCTGCGGCATCGGGATCTGAGCCTCGCATACTTTTTATAAACGCGGAAATTGTATCGTAATGATTGTCTCCGTCTTTATCATATTTAAGAGTTCTTTTCTGAACACATTCGCCTGCCACGTCAAGCGTGATGTGAATCTTGCCGTCTTCGCCTCTCGGCGTGGTCATAACAGCCAGTTCAATGCCGTTTAAGGCCACTCTCGCATCTCCGTCGGCCACATCTGCCAGAAACTCCACGGCCTCATCATCTATCACTGCATTCATTGCGCCAAGGCCTCTCTCGGAGTCGGTAATCGCCGTTAAAATAAGCGATTTTATATTCTCCTTTGACAAAGGAGAGAGTCTGAAAATATTAGATCTCGAAACTAACGCCTTATTAACCTCAAAGAAAGGATTCTCCGTAGTCGCACCGATTAATGTAATCGTACCGTCTTCAACGTAAGGCAGAAGGAAATCCTGCTGGGCTTTGTTGAATCTGTGTATCTCATCGATAAAAAGAATCGTTTTTCGCCCCGTAAACGCAAGTTCTTTTTTAGCCCCTTCAACTACCTCTTCCATATCTTTCTTGCCCGATATGGTTGCGTTAAGCTGCTTAAACTCAGCCTGTGTTGTATTGGCGATAACTTTCGCAAGCGTGGTCTTACCGCATCCCGGAGGACCGTAAAAAATAAGCGAACCTATACGGTCTGCTTCTATCGCTCTTCGAAGCATTTTGCCCTCGCCTAAAATGTCTTCCTGACCTACAACCTCATCAATGGTTCTCGGGCGCATCTTACCTGCAAGGGGAGCTTCTTTTTTAAGATTCTGTTCTTTGGCAAATTCAAAAATATCCATAAGTATGCTTATTTAAACTGATTCTGTGAAGCATCGTACTTAAAACCCACAGATTCAAGTCTGCTTTTTATATCGTTAATATCCACGTCCAGTCCGTCAGCCAGGGCGTCGAGGCTGTCGTATTCATCACGCAGTTTCATGTTTACAAAACTAAGTAAAATAAAAGGATCTTCAGGTATCATAAATATACACTTTCATTTATAAATAATTGACGGTAATCATAAAAGAATCTAGCCTTTGCCCTGATTCTCCAATATTTTTTTCTTAAAATAATCGCCACGCTCCGCGAAGTTTTTAAAATATCCGTAGCTTGCAGCCGCAGGGGAAAGTACCACGGCATCGCCGGAGTCCGCATATTTTAAAACAACTTCCAGTGCTTCGTCTATATCCTTGACCTTTTTGCAGTTAAAAGGTCTTTCTGCTTCTTCGTAGATTCTCTCGCCCGTAGCGTATGCACAAAGGAATATGATGTCTCTCGCTTCTTTTATGAACTTAATCAGTTCCTCGTAGCCTATGCCTCTGTCCATACCGCCGATAATTGCAATTTTAATGTTCGGAATACTCTTGCAGGCATTGATTGTTGCAAGAGGGATTGTCGAAATCGAATCATCGTAATAATCGATGCCGTCGACATTTCCGATAAACTCTAATCTGTGCGGAAGTCCTTCGAATTTTTCAATCTCCGTGATTGTATCATCCTCGTTTAATTTAAGCCCGCTGACACAGACTTTCTTAACAAATTCGGCGTTCCACTGATTATGCTGGCCGAGGATTTTTAAATCATATTTATGCTCTTCGAATTCGGGGATTCTGTATTCAAGACCGCGCATGTTAAGTCTCGGTACGCTTTCGCCCACGAATATTTTATCGCCCGGAACCTGGTACTTGCCGATGTTCATTTTGGCAAGCGCATATTTTTCGAATGTTTTGTAATAATCCAGGTGTTCTTCGTAGAGATTTAAAAATACGGCAAAGTGAGGCGATACGCGTACGTTGTTAAGCTGATGACAGCTCATCTCCATTACCGCGATTGCCTGCGAATCCGAGGCCATTTCCTCATAATAATCCAGGCAGGGAATACCGATATTTCCTACCAGAACCACTCTGTTTGAAATAAGATTTGAAAGTACGTGATAAAGCATACTGGTCGTGGTACTCTTGCCCTTAGTACCTGTAATGCCTATCACACGATCTCTGAACTCCTCTAGGAAAAGTTCGGTCTGTGAAGTGAATTT
>JAEEOJ010000128.1 GCA_016284175.1 Lachnospiraceae bacterium
TCGGAACAAATGAAGATTTCGCAGAAGTTGTCAACAATCTTCACAAAGAAGGAATAAAGGTTGTTTTAGACGGTGTATTCAATCACGTCGGTCGCGGTTTCTGGGCTTTCCAGGACGTGCTTAAGAACAGAGAGAATTCGCCATACGTTAACTGGTTTGCACGTATTGCATTTGACGGCAATTCAAATTATAACGATGGTCTCTGGTACGAAGGCTGGGAAGGCAACTATGATTTAGTTAAATTAAATCTCTACAATGAAGATGTTATAAACCATATCTTCTCTGCCGTTGAAGGATGGATAAAAGAGTTTGATATCGACGGCATTCGCCTTGATGTGGCATATTGTCTGGATAAAGGCTTTTTAAATCGTCTTAGGGGCTTTTGTGACTCTAAAAAGGCAGATTTCTTCCTCGTAGGTGAAGTTCTTCACGGCGAATACGGCCGAATGTTAAATGAAATGGGTATTCATTCGCTGACAAATTATCAGTGCTACAAGGGAATTCATTCTGCGTTTAACTCCAACAATATGTTTGAAATTGTTCATTCACTGTTACGTCTCTTTGGTCCCGAAGACTGGTGTGTCGCAAGAGGAGCACATCTTTTAAGTTTTGCGGATAATCATGATGTGTCAAGAATCGCTACACTTATTCAAAATCCCAATCATCTTCCGCTGGTGTATGCAATGGTATTCGGAATGCCGGGAATACCCTGCGTTTACTACGGCTCCGAATGGGGAACGAAGGCTGACAAGTCACAGGGCGATCCCGCGCTTAGGGTAAGCTTTGATGCTCCTGAATGGAACGAGTTGACAGATTTTATATCTAAGCTTGCTAACGCAAAGAAAGGCAGCGAGGCACTTAACTATGGCGGCTTCCGCTCGGTGGTACTTACCAACAGACAGTGCATATTCGAAAGAAGAAGCGAACATGAAAGAGTTCTTGTATGCATCAACTGTGATGAGAACGATTATACGGCTCATTTCGATGTCGGTTGCGGTATGGCGGTTGATTTAATAACAGGCGAAAACTTCGACTTCGGAGGCGGTACACATTTACCTGCGTACAGTGCGAAATTCCTTAAATGTGAGCATTAAAAATTTGCAATTAATTCACGGCAATAAAAAAGGCTTCGGACTTAAAAATCCGAAGCCTGATTTTTTTATGAGAAATATTAGTTGCCTAAATTGTTTGCTATATCCTGGATTGAACCAATACCGCCAAAGCAGCAAAGGAAAAGTAATATAACGATAAGAACTATAGCGATAACAAGGATAATCTTTCCAACCGAAACAGGTGTCTTGCCGTAAACCTTACCGGTCTGGCCGTTTACCATGAACTGATATACCTTGTCCTGATACTTAAATGATGAGCACCAGATAGGAAGCATCAGATATTTGTAGGTAATCTTTTCAAACTTGGTGGATACTTTTACGTCTTTTACGTGGTCAGCATTGTAATCATCTCTGATTTTATTGGTGATTTTGCTCTTAATCTTACCGGAGATGGATGCCTTTGCTTTTTCCCATGCAGCCTTAAGACCTACCGAATATCTCTCTGCTGCGAAGCCTGCAACATATTCGGGCTTGTAAGGAACATTCTTCTCTGTTTCGAAAGGCTCGAGACCTTTAAGCATTGCGCTGTCGTGACGTTCACTGCCCTGTACAAGTTCATCGTCAATAGCAAGTTTAAAGATACCTGATGTACGATGCCAATCGGTAACTGTCTTTTCCTGTACATTACCGTCGGAATCTTTGTATCTTTCTGTTCTGTCGATACCGTATCTACCTGAGTATCTTGATGTTGTATCTGTATCGAATGTCCAGTAAGGAAGATAAATTCCCGTAAAAGCATCGGGCTGTGCGGACTGCTTTGCAAGCTTGGGACAGAAGAATTTCTTGCCGATCCACTGCTTGAAGTTAGCACTTGCCTGCTCGTTTGTAATAGCGAAAGGAACTACACCGCCGGGAGCAAGTGTGTTTTCATCGGCTGCTTCCATTACCTGGTTGGAACCGCAGTAAGGACATTCACTTGCAACGTCGAGAGCATCATAAATGGTCTCTGCGCCACAGCTCTTACATATAATCTGTTTCTTCTTAGCACCCCAGTCACAGCTGTCGGTATTTTCAGCTTTTTCAAAATCAAGTTCTGCCGCACTTGCTGCTTCTTTTACAATTTCCTCTTCATATCCGCAATAAGGACATGCCATTCCGCCGATGTTGGGATCAAAATCCATTACACCGCCACACTGAGGACATTTCTTGTCTGTTTCTTTTAAAGTCGATGCCTGAGAAACATTAGCATTCTCATTCATACCGTCCATAATCATACACCTCTTGTTTCATAATTTTTGTATAACCCATACGCATAAATTATACTAAATTCGGCTCTTTTTATCAATAAAAAACGAATCAGAGCTTCTTTAAGAGGAGCTGTACGGTGAAACCGTTGTCGTTGAAATACTCCATTCCGCCAAGCTGCATTTCCATGTATCTTTTAACAAGGTACATACCAAGACCGTAGCCGGAGGTTTCATTTGAATTGCTGCCTCTAAAGTACTTCTGCGTGATTAATGAAAGTTCGTCTTCTTTTACGCCTTTACCGCTGTCTTTTATGGTGATGCGGACGAAGTTTTCTTTGCTCTCTCCGTCTGAGGAAAGTGCTGAAGTTTCGGAGAAATTGACTCTGATATCTGTGCCTGCATACTTATTTGAGTTACCGACTACATTGTCGATAACCTGCTCCATACGAAGGCGGTCCATATAAACCAGGCACGGAGGAACATCGTTTTCGATAATAATGTTTCCGTAGTTTTTAAGGTTAACAAAGAAGTCTTTTAAGATGCGCGAATCGGTTTCTACAGGATTAACTGAAATCTTATCAATATCATCAAGTGTGGAATGCATTACATTCGTCATCAGAGAGCTGATTAAGTCGGCTTTCTGTGAGATGGTTGAGACTTTTTCAAGAGTATATTCGATATCCTTTTTTTCGTCTTCACTGTTTGAATTTTCTTTTAACTTTTTGTTGCTCTTAGCCTCCAAAACCTCGCACGCTACTTTTATTACGGAAATAGGTGTCTTGATATCGTGACTTAAGTCAGTTACCATTTCTTTTCTGGCTACTTCGGCATTTACTTCTCTCTTGCGCGAATCCCTGAGTTCTTCCCTCATCTGATCAAATGCTTCGACAAAGTTTCCGAAAAGATTGTTTTTCTTAATCGGAAGCGGTTCGTCTAAGTTTCCTTTGGCTATTTCTTCGGAAAATTTCTGCAATTCTTTTACGGGCTTTACAAACGATAAATGGAAAAGAATAAGGAGGATGTATCCTGATAAAAGCATGATTACCCACAGATATACCGTGCCACCGAAAAAGCCTCTTTTAATCAAATCGAAATTGCTTCTGTTGTCATCCCACGCAACTTTTCCGATATACTCGCCGTTTACCATGAGGTCTAGAACAAGCGCATTGTTTTTGTATAAACGCGAAAGTTCTTCGTCTTCGATTTCTTTGGCGTAGATGATGTGGCATTTATATTTGCTTTCGAGATTACTTTCCTTTTCGCCGTTTGCGAGTGCTTCTTCGATGATATGAAGTTGATCGTTGTAATAGAGAAGATCTCTTTCTTCAAAATGGTTCTCTGAGTTGAAAATTATGAAAAACCCCAGAGTAATAACCATTATGATTGTAAAGATAAATCCTATTCTGAATAATTGTTTCATTAAATGAATCCTTTATTTCATTTCAAGATAATAACCGGTGCCCCATACTGTTTTGATAAGTTTGGGCTCGTTCGGATTATCCTCGAGTTTTTCTCTGAGTTTTCTGATGTGAACATTTAACGTACTGTCTGAAAAGAATGCATCTCCCCAGACTTCGTCGAATAATACTTCTTTTTTTACAATCGTGTTCTTATGTCTGTAAAGGCAGTCAAGAAGTGCAAATTCTTTGGCTTTTAACTGAATTCTTTTGCCGTTAAGAACAGCCGATAGCGTTGAGGCATCGAGTGTAAGTACTTCGTTTTCTTTGCCGGCGCTTTTCTCTTCTTTTACAGAGGTATTCATTTGTCCGAGTCTTTTAAGATTTACTTTTACTTTGGCTAAAAGAACCGACAGATTGTAAGGCTTTTTTACGTAATCGTCTCCACCGCATGAAAGTGCCACGAGAACATCATCGTCGCTTTGACGAGCGCTTATAAAAAGAATCGGAAGCTGCATCTCTTCTCTCAGTTTCTTGCATACTTCAAATCCTGTTCCGTCGCCTAAGTTTATATCAAGCAATATCAAATCCACATCATTCTTTGAAAGAAAATCAAAGCATTCTGCCTTACTTGAAACTACAGCCGTAGACACATCAAACATATTGAAATATTCAGCTGTCATCTGCGACAGTTCTTTTTCATCATCCACAATCAGACAATTGTAATGCATAATAACCTCTTATATCATTTTGTTAAAATATTCTTCCGTTACCTGCAGTTGGTTTTTCAAAATTTCTTTCCACATGTGTGCATGTATTTCCCCACTGCCTCTTGAGACTTTCGTTCTTTTTATAGTGCCGTCAGGCATCTTTTTTCTGTAGAAATAATGATCTGTACTTTTATAACATTCCCAACCGTCCGCATCACAGAATCTTTTCAGATCTTTCCATTTCGGCATACTATATCCTCCATGACAGATTCTGTGTCCAAAGTAAGTGCTTTAAAAACATAAGGAATATGCGACTGTCTGTTGGGGGCTTTGCTCCAATAGGCATAGTCTGAATAAAATTCCTCTGCATATTCTTTTATGTACTCAGCGAGTCTGAGCTTTGCGGTCTTTTCGTCCGCTTCATTTACGACAATATCAAGATCTACGGCGCTTAATGTAATTGAGCCGTCTGCTTCCTTGAATCTTTTAGCATTGAAATGATAGCCGGCCAGCATTGCATTGACGGTTTCCACGCTGAAAATAGCCACATTGTCATGTGTTCTTTTTATATATGCAGGCTTCTCATGTGCCACATTATCAAGAGTAACCGACCAGTTTTTGCGTACGTCTGTAGCATTTAATAAATCCATAATAAACCTCCTAAAATAAGCACGGGTTCTATTCTGATTTTATTATATGTACAAAGTGTACACTTTGTCAATGTTGTACACAAAAGCCTTTACGCCCGAAAGTTTCCCTTCGGGCGCATGAAAAACAACAATTATTCTTCCGTAATCATCTTTACGGGTTCGAGGTCTCTTATACGTTTGCCGTTAAGCCACGAAACAATCATGGCTACACCTACGATAACAATTATCACGCACAAATATGAGAAAATAGATAAATCAAATGCGACTTTTCTGAAACCGAATATTGCGAACATAAGCAATACGAGCTTGTCGCCGAAGAGTGTTACCGCAACCAGTCCGATCACAATTCCGATAAGAATTGCCGGAATATTCGAAAGCATTAACTGACCGATAAGCTGGTTGGACGAAAAGCCGAGAGCTTTGTTTACTCCCAGATTTCGCCACTCTTTCGTGATTCTTGTTCTGATCAAAAGTGCCTCTGCAAGACCTACTACAAATGCGGTAACTATCATGATTATCAGAAGTATGCTCGCCATGGAGATTTTCAACAACGAGAACAGTCCGCCGGTTGATGCATATTCATCGGTCAAATCTGTGTCAGGGTAAACATCCTTGAATTCTTTTTCAAAATCCGCGAATTTATATCCTTTTTTGAGTGTCACATTTACTGAAAAGATCTTAGGCATGTTACCTATTCTTTCATAACCTTCCTCAGACAAATAAGCCATCTGACCCATATTGTTAAATGTCTGCATGATTCCGCATACCAGGTACTGAGCTTCATTTTCTCCGTTTTTAACCGTAACGGTATCACCGATTTTTAATCCGAGCGTGTTGGCCGCTGAAGTACCAAGCGCCACCTCGTTCTCATACTTGGGCCATCTTCCCTCTACCATCTGTTCGGGTCTCATTACCGATGTATCGGAAATAACTCTGGTAGAATAGTTCTTGGTTTTTTTACCCTTTTGATAATCAAATCCAAGCCATACTTCATGGTGGATTCTATCAACGCATTCAAATCCTTTTACGGTTTCTTCCATATTGGCATCGCCGACAAAATCCGCATCATATATCTCCAGGCCGGATATTCTTAGAAGTGAATCCACATCCCGGCCCATGTTCTCATATATTCCAAAGCCCATTGCTCCGGCAAACGCGAGGATTGCCATGATAAAGATAACGCCTATCTGGCTTGTGAATTTGCCGAATGTTTCTTTTAGGGACAATGTCAGTATAATCGGAAGATTCGTCTTATCGAAAGGAAATACGTTTTTCCTGTAATTGTGAGTATTGATTCCGCCTCTTAACGCATCGAGTACG